>NZ_JBITZP010000002.1:0-227426 GCF_044546945.1 Kitasatospora sp. NPDC053057
TCTCCACCCCCCCCCCCCCCCCCCCCCCCCCCCCCCACCCCCCCCCCCCCCCCCCCCCCCCCCCCCCCCCCCCCCCCCCCCCCCCCCCCCCCCCCCCCCCGGCCACCCACCCTCCCGAGAGCCCACCCCCCGAACAACACCCCCCGCTAGGGTTCCCCAGGTGGATCTGGATCTGGGACAGGTACGTGCATTCGTAGCCACCGCCGAGGCCCTGCACTTCGGCCGAGCCGCCGCCCGCCTGGGTATCAGCCAGCAGGGCCTGTCCAAGCGCGTGGCCCGCCTGGAGGCGGCACTGGGAGTGCGCCTGCTGGAGCGGGACGCCCGCGGGGTGGGCCTGACCGGGGCGGGGGTGCGGTTCCTGGAGCCGGCCCGGCGGGTGCTGGTGCAGGGGGAACTGGCGGTGGCGGCCGTGCAGGAGACCGGGCGGCCGTTGCGGATCGATGTGTGGGGCCACCTGTACGCGCCGATGCGCACGCTCGCGCAGGCGGTGGACGCCGCGCCCGGGCTGGAGGTGGAGCCGGTGCCGGGGCGGGACCTGCCGTCGGTGGCGGCGGCGCTGCTGCGCGGGGAGTCGGATGCCGGGTTCGGCCGGGTGCACGCCCTGCCGGACGGCGCCGACGCCGGCCTGACGCACCGGCTGGTCCGGCTGGAGCCGGTGGACGCACTGCTGAGCGTGGACCATCCGCTGGCCGGCCGGGACACCCTGAGCCCGGCCGAGCTGCGAAGCAGTGTGCTGCGCTATCCGGCGGCGGTGGACCGGCTGGACTTCCTGACCCGCTTCGCCGCCCGGTTCGACATCACCGGGCGGGTCGGCTCGACCAATCTGGGCCTGGAGCACTTCCTCGACCAGGTCGCCGCCGATCCGAGCTGCTTCTCCCTCGTCCCCGCCGACGGCCCGCTGCCGGACCGCCCGGGCGTGCGGACCGTTCCGCTGGCCGGTCCGACCCCGCTGTACGCCTGGTCGCTGCTCTGGCGGACCGACCGGGACTCCGACCTGAACGGCCAACTGGACTGCCTGCTGCGGGCGTTCACCGCCGAGGCGGCCCGCAGCCGGTGGCTGGAGTACGACCCGTCCCGGGACTGGCTCCCGGACGCCGACCAGGCCGCGCTCCAGCCGTGAACAGGCGGGCCCCCTGGTCACCCCGCCACAACCTGGTACGCCAGCACCTCTAAGTCCTGCACGACGGCCGGCGGCGTGCAACCAGCGACGGGAAACGGCGGCGCCGGATCACCACCAGGTGGTCTGGGCCCGCAGCACCGACCCGTCCGCGGCGTAGGAGGTGGCGGTGTTGTCGGTGGAACCCAGGCTGCGGACGACGGCGTACCAGTGGACCGGGGAGTCCCCGACCGCGACCGGCACCGCCTCGACGGAACCGCCGGTCTTCCAGCTGACCACGACCTTCGCGACCTCGGGTCCGACCGGGACGACCACCATGTCCGGGCGGCTCGCCTCCCCGGTCAAGCGGTTGAGCATCACGCCCTTGATGACGCCGTCCGAGTCGGCCTTCGCCGTCCCGCCCGGGGCGGTGGCCGCCTCCACGAAGTCCCCGGGCTGTCGCTTGCCGTCCGCGATCAGATAGACGTCGACCCGGTCCGTGTGCGGATCCCAGGCCGGGTTGCCGCCCTCCTCGGGGCTCGGCGGCAGGTGCGCGTCGGCGGCGCGCCGCTCGGCCCAGATCAGCCGGCTCTGCTTGAGGCCGTCCTCCGCGGTGGGGGCCGCCGGCCACAGGGCGACCCAGGCCTCCAGGGCGTGGCCGTTGACGGTGCCCTCGCGGACCTTGACCCGGATCGGCGTGAACGGGTCCCGCGCCGTCCCGGACGCAGCGGCCGAAGCCGTCGGGGTGAGCGTCGGCGTGGCGACCGCCGCCGGGGCGGCCACGGCCGTCGGCGAACCCGAGGCCGACGGCGTGCCAGACGCCGACGGCGGGCCCGGGGCCGACGATCTGCCCGAGGCGATCGCGGCCGCGGAGGAGACGGCTGCCACCGAGGCGCCGCCGGCCTCCCGCCCGTACCCACCGATCGCCGTCCCCGCCCCGGCCACGGCCACGACCAGCACCGCGGCCGCGCCACCGGTCAGCAGCCGGCGGCGCCGCAGCCGGCGCCGGCCCCCGGCCAGCAGCCGGTCGTACGGGACGGCGCCGACCTCAAGGCTCTCGGCCACGTCGCTCAGCCCGTACGACGCCGCGGCCTCGGCCCCGGCCATGTCCTCGTTGCTCATCTTCCACCTCCGATGGTCGTCAGCTCGCCGAGTGAGGAGATCTCCCGGAGCTTGGCCAGTGCCCTGGCCGCCTGGCTCTTCACCGTGCCGACCGAGCAGCCCATGGCCGCCGCGGTCTGGGACTCGCTGAGGTCCTCCCAGTACCGCAGCACCACGGCCTCGCGCTGGCGGGGCGGCAGGGCGGCGAGCGCGGCGAGCAGCACGGCCCGGTCGTCCGGGTCGGGCCCGGTCGGGGCGGGCCGGTCGGGGAAGACCTCGACCAGGTACTCGGCCGGTCTGCGCCGGAACCGCCGGGCGTGCTCGTTGATCAGGATCCGGCGCACGTAGGCGTTCGGGTCGTCCGCGGCGCGGACCTTGGTCCAGTGGACGTAGGCCCGTTCCAGTGCCTGCTGGACCAGGTCCTCGGCGCCGTGGCGGTCCCCCGCCAGCAGGTACGCCGTCCGCAGCAGCCGTGACCACGCGCTGCCTGCGAACGCCCGGAACTCCTCGTCCCGGGCGGCCTTCTGGGCTCCCATGAGCACCTCCTCGAACCCCCAGAGCCCGGAACCGCGGCGAACCGTTGCCCGGCGTTCGCGATTCGCCGCCGGCGGCTGTGACACTGGAGGGGCTCGAAAACCGAGGTGCGCTCCGCCGTGCCTCCTTGCGAACCTAGAGGGATGCCCGCAGTGAGTTCTCCCGCAGTCCAGTCCGCCCCCGTCCCCGCCGAGGGTCCCGGAATTGGTGAGCTGGCCGCCCGCCTGCCCGAGCTGACCCTGCGCGACGAGGTGCGGATCGGGCGCCGACTGGAGGGGGCCCGCAGGGTCCGCAAGCCCGAGGCCTGGCAGAAGGTCGCCGCCGAGATCGCGGCCGACATCGACCGCGCCGAGCTGCTGGTCGAGCGGCGCCGGGGTGCGGTGCCGAAGATCACGTACCCGGCCGAGCTTCCGGTCAGCCAGAAGAAGGACGACATCCTGGCGGCGATCCGGGACCACCAGGTGGTGATCGTCGCAGGTGAGACCGGCTCCGGCAAGACCACCCAGATCCCGAAGATCTGCCTGGAGCTGGGCCGCGGCGTGCGCGGTCTGGTCGGCCACACCCAGCCGCGCCGGATCGCCGCCCGTACGGTGGCCGAGCGCGTCGCGGAGGAGCTGGACACCCCGCTCGGCGAGGCGGTCGGCTGGAAGGTCCGGTTCACCGACCAGGTCGGCCAGGACACCCTGGTCAAGCTGATGACGGACGGCATCCTGCTCGCGGAGATCCAGACCGACCGCGATCTGCGCCAGTACGACACCCTGATCATCGACGAGGCGCACGAGCGCAGCCTCAACATCGACTTCCTGCTCGGCTACCTCAAGCAGCTGCTCCCCCGCCGCCCCGACCTCAAGGTCGTGATCACCTCCGCGACCATCGACCCGGAGCGCTTCTCCCGGCACTTCGGCGACGCCCCGATCATCGAGGTCTCCGGCCGGACGTATCCCGTCGAGGTCCGCTACCGCCCGGTGATCGACGACAGCGACGACGAGGCCGACGAGGCGGACCGCGACCGGGACCAGATCCAGGCGATCTGCGACGCCGCCCAGGAGCTGCAGGACGAGGGCCCGGGCGACATCCTGGTCTTCCTCTCCGGCGAGCGCGAGATCCGCGACACCGCCGACGCCCTCACCAGGCTGAAGCTCAGGAACACCGAGGTCCTCCCGCTCTACGCCCGGCTCAGCTCGGCCGAGCAGCACCGGGTGTTCCAGCGCTCCAACCTGCGCCGGATCGTGCTGGCCACCAATGTGGCCGAGACCTCGCTGACCGTCCCCGGCATCAAGTACGTGATCGACCCGGGCACCGCCCGGATCTCCCGCTACAGCCACCGCACCAAGGTGCAGCGGCTGCCGATCGAGGCGATCAGCCAGGCCAGCGCCAACCAGCGCAAGGGCCGCTGCGGCCGCACCTCGGACGGCATCTGCATCCGGCTGTACTCGGAGGAGGACTTCCTCTCCCGCCCCGAGTTCACCGACGCCGAGATCCTGCGCACCAATCTGGCCTCGGTGATCCTGCAGATGACCGCGGCCGGCCTGGGTGACATCTCCGCCTTCCCGTTCCTGGACCCGCCGGACTCGCGCAACATCAAGGACGGCGTCCACCTGCTGCACGAGCTGGGCGCGCTGGACCCGGACGAGAAGGACCCGCGCAAGCGCCTGACCGCGCTCGGCCGCAAGCTCGCCCAGCTCCCGGTGGACCCGCGGATGGCCCGCATGGTGCTGGAGGCGGACCGCAACGGCTGCGTGCGCGACGTCATGGTGATCGCCGCCGCGCTGTCCATCCAGGACCCGCGCGAGCGCCCCGCCGAGAAGCGCCAGGCCGCCGACGAGCGGCACCGCCGGTTCTCCTCGGAGACCTCCGACTTCCTCTCCTACCTGGCGATGTGGCGCTACGTCCGGGAGCAGCAGAAGGAGCTCTCCTCCTCGGCCTTCCGCCGGATGTGCAAGTCCGAGTTCCTCAACTACCTGCGGATACGGGAGTGGCAGGACGTCTACACCCAGCTGCGCACCGTCGCCAAGCAGTTGGGCGTGACCATCGAGGAACCGCACCCCGATGCCGAGCCGGACGCCGACCGGATCCACCAGTCGCTGCTGGCCGGGCTGCTCTCCCACATCGGCCTGTTCGACGTCGAGAAGCGCGAGTACGGCGGCGCCCGCGGCGCCCGCTTCGCGGTCTTCCCGGGCTCCGGCCTGTTCAAGAAGCCCCCGCGCTGGGTGATGTCGGCCGAGCTGGTGGAGACCTCCCGGCTGTGGGCCCGGATCAACGCCAGGATCGAGCCCGAGTGGGTCGAGCCGCTGGCCGGGCACCTGATCAAGCGCAGCTACAGCGAGCCGCACTGGGAGAAGAAGGCCGGCGCCGTGCTGGCGTACGAGAAGGTGACCCTCTACGGGATGCCGATCGTCGCCCAGCGCAAGGTCAACTACGGGAAGATCGACGCCGAGCTCTGCCGCGAGCTGTTCATCCGCAACGCGCTGGTCGAGGGCGACTGGGAGACCCACCACCGGTTCTTCGCCGAGAACCGCAAGCTGCTCGGCGAGGTCGAGGAGCTGGAGAACCGGGCCCGGCGCCGGGACATCCTGGTGGACGACCAGACCCTGTTCGACTTCTACGACGCCCGGCTGCCCGACGAGATCGTCTCCACCCGGCACTTCGACTCCTGGTGGAAGAAGGCCCGGCACGAGCAGCCGGACCTGCTGAACTTCGAGAAGTCGATGCTGATCAACGACGCCGCGGACGGCGTCACCGAGGCCGACTACCCGGACCACTGGCAGCAGGGCAAGCTGCGCTTCAAGCTGACCTACCAGTTCGAGCCGGGCAGCGACGCGGACGGCGTGACCGTCCACATCCCGCTGCCGGTGCTCAACCAGGTCACCGCGGACGGCTTCGACTGGCAGATCCCCGGTCTGCGGGAGGAGCTGGTCACCGCGTACATCAAGTCGCTGCCCAAGGCGATCCGGCGCAACTTCGTGCCGGCCCCGGACTTCGCCAAGGCGGCGCTGCGCCAGGTGAAGGACCGCCAGGAGCCGTTGCTGCCGTCCCTGGAGCACGCCCTGAAGCGCCTGACGGCCGTCACGGTACCGCCGGAGGCCTGGGACGACGAGCGGGTGCCCGAGCACCTCAAGGTGACCTTCCGGGTGGTGGACGGGCGGCGCAGGCTCGCCGAGTCCAAGGACCTGGAGGAGCTGCGGCTGAAGCTCAAGCCCAAGCTCAAGGAGACGCTCTCCTCGGCGGCCTCCGGCCAGGGCATCGAGCAGGGCGGGCTGACCGCCTGGCCGGCCGGGCTGCCGGTGCTCCAGCGCACCTTCGAGCAGCGCTCCCGCGGCCACTCGCTGCGCGCCTACCCGGCGCTGGTGGACGAGGGCGGGTCGGTCGGCGTGAAGCTGTTCGACACTCCGGAGGCGCAGGCCCAGGCGATGTGGGAGGGCACGCGCCGGCTGCTGATGCTGACCACCACCTCCCCGGCCAAGTCGATCCAGGGCCGGCTGGGCAACCAGGCGAAGCTGGCGCTCTCGCACAGCCCGCACGGCTCGATCAACGCCCTGTTCGAGGACGTCGTCTCGGCCGCGACGGACCGGCTGATGGCCCTGGCCGGCGGCCCGGCCTGGGACGAGGCGGCCTTCGGCAAGCTGCACGACAAGGTGCGCGCGGACCTGTACGACCTGTCCGCGGACACCACGCTGAAGACGGCCACCGCACTGATCGCCTTCCACAAGGCCTCGACCCGGCTGAAGTCGGTGAGCAGCCCGGTGCTGCTGAACGCGGTGAACGACGTCCGGCTGCACCTGGCCTCGCTGGTGCACCCCGGCTTCGTGACGGCCACCGGCTGGCGGCGGCTGCCCGACCTCAAGCGCTACCTGCTGGCGGTGGACCGCCGGCTGGAGGCGCTGCCCAACCACCCGCAGCGGGACGCCCAGCAGCTGCTGAAGGTCCAGCAGGTGCAGCAGGCGTACGGGGAGCTGCTGGCGGCGGTGCCGGCCGGGCGACAGCCCTCCGAGGAGGTGCGGGCGGTCCGCTGGATGATCGAGGAGCTGCGGGTCAGCTTCTTCGCCCAGTCGCTGGGCACGCCGAGCCCGGTCTCGGAGAAGCGGATCATGAAGGCGATGGAGGCGGCCCGGGCGTCCCTGTGAGGCCCGCCCCGGGCGCCCCGCGGACCCGCGCGGCGCCCTGAGCTGCGGGTGCGCGGTGGGCCTTCAGGAGCCAGTTCGACCTGGGGGCCCACCATGGGCTACAGTCTGTCTTGTTCGCAGCGCGGCAAGCGAGTGAACGAGATCAGAAAACTCTGGTCCCGTGGAGCAGTTGGTTAGCTCGCCACCCTGTCAAGGTGGAGGTCGCGGGTTCAAGTCCCGTCGGGATCGCCGCAGCGCGAGAGGCCCGGAACCGTCAGGTTCCGGGCCTCTCGCTTTTCGCCGTCCGGCTTGTAGCGCGACTAGGTCTAGACCACAAGCGACAGGCCGTGTGACCGTCGCCACTCACCCCCTCGGGGAACCACCCCCGGAACGGCCCGTTCTAGACCCCACTAATTTAATATGTAAAATTGCACTTCTATTCACTGTAAATCCCCCCCGCATCATGTGCACCAAATCGTTATCCGGAGTTCAGCATTCCGACCGCGGGAAGCGCGGTGCCGGGTACGACAAAGGGGCCGCTAACCGGACCCGGCGGAGTCCGGTTAGCGGCCCCTTTAAAGAGCCTTTGGCCTATCAGGCCTCAGTACGCTGAGCGGGAATCCCGGCCAGCAGGGCGCGCACCTCCGCCTCACGGTAACGACGGTGACCGCCGAGCGTGCGGATCGACGTCAGCTTGCCCGCCTTGGCCCAGCGGGTGACCGTCTTCGGGTCAACGCGGAACATGGTGGCAACTTCCGCCGGCGTCAGCAGCGGCTCAGCATCAGGGGTACGAGCGGTCATGAGCGGCCTCCTCGGGAGAACCGAACCAGGGCGGTTCTATCCTTCAAATTCTGCACCTTGGCCCGCGATGCCCGAAATGGCATAGACGGGCCGAGTCGGTTATAGGACGAACGGCTTGTCCTGGTGTCTACAACTACACCATCCGTCCAGCCCTATCGACCAAACCGCCAAAATTGACCCCTCACGGGTTCAAGGCCGACGGATGGCGATGGACCACCCCATAACGGACAGTCACATGATAGTGACGTCCGGTTACGAGGGGACCAGACCCTCCATTTCCCCGCAAAGGACGCATCGACTCCAGAACCACCCAAAAGTGGGCACGCTCACGTGAAGTTGGGCTGGTTGTCCCATTTTTGCACATAGGGGTAAGTTCGCGTCAACGGTGAGTAGTGTCACGTTCGGCAGCTATTGACCCGAACCAGGACCTTGGTCAGCGCCGTTGTGGACCAAAGACCCCTCACAGTCATACACGGGCGGTCGGACGTCAGTTCGCCTGCCGCAGCGCCAGCACCCGCCGCCAGCGCACCGTCAGCTCCCCGTACGCGCGCAGCGCCTCGACGGTGTCCCCCGCCCGCAGCGCCCGCAGCCCGTCCTCCAGCTCCCCCGCCGAACGGTCCGCCAACAGCCGCTCCGGACCCAGCAGATGCACCAGCCCCCCGTAGTCCAGCTCCACCAGCGAGCGCGGGTGGAACTCCTCCAGCCACCGCCCGACCTGCTCCGCCCCGCGCACCAGCTCCCCCTCCGGCACCGCCTCGCGCAGCGCCCGGTAGGCCCGCGCCACCCGGCGCCGCGCCTGGGCCATCGGCACCAGGTAGAACAGCGCCGCCGGCCTCCCCCGCTCCCCCTCCGCTCCTTCTCCGTCCGTGCCCCCCGGCACGAAGCACCGGTCCTCGTCCCCGAACGGGAGGAACCAGCGCACCGGCACCTCCCACCGGCTGGTGAGGATCCACGGCCGGGCGTCCGGGTGCCTGGCCGTCCAGCGCTCCCGGTCCGCCTCGGCGGCCGCCCGGGTCACCGGCGGCACCGCGGTGTCCAGCAGCGCCACCGGAACCCCCGCCCGCAGCTCCTCCAGCGCCTGCCAACTGCGCAGCCTGGTCGCCCACGGGCACACGTACAGTACGCCGTCGACGATCCGCAGGTACGCCCGCATGCTCTCCTTCTCCGGCAGCGCCCTGGGCGTGCGGGCGGCCAGCTCGGCGAGCGCCTCCCGCTGCTCCTCCAGCACCGCCGCCGCCACCGACTGCTCGGCCGCCGCCGCGTCCGGACCGTGCTCCGCCGCGTAGGCCTGCCAGCCGGCCCGCTCGGGCTCCGGATAGGCCGCCAGCGGCTCGTAGACCCGCAGGTGGGCGGCGTAGGGCGGCAGTACGGAAGTGCGTACGACGGTCACGTCCTGCATGGTCGCACGCGCCGCGCGGCCCGGGGAGGGCGCGCCCCCGAACCGTTCGCGCCCGCACCGCCGGACCTCTTCCGTCTCACCCTTCGGACAACCGGCACAAGCTCGGACAAGACGGCGGATCGGCGGCCCCTGCCCGACTAGTCTTCGCCATAGGCGCCCGCACCACAGCAGCGGGCCTTCGATACTGGAGTCACCACAGTGACCGACGTACAGACCCCGGCCACGCACCCCGCACCCGGCGTGCTCAGCAGGATCTTCCGTACCGAGCAGGACGGCGCCCCCGGCGACGGCCACGAGCAGGTCGTCCTCTGCCACGACCGCAGCTCCGGGCTCAAGGCGATCATCGCCATCCACTCCACCGCCCTCGGCCCGGCCCTCGGCGGCACCCGCTTCTTCCCGTACGCCTCCGAGGAGGCGGCCCTGGAGGACGCGCTGAACCTGTCCCGCGGGATGTCCTACAAGAACGCGCTCGCCGGCCTCGACCTCGGCGGCGGCAAGGCCGTCATCATCGGCGACCCGAACAAGGACAAGAACGAGGCGATGCTCCGGGCCTACGGCCGCTTCGTCGAGTCCCTGCGCGGCCGCTACATCACCGCCTGTGACGTGGGGACCTACGTCCAGGACATGGACGTCATCGCGCGCGAGACCGAGTTCGTGACCGGCCGCTCGCCCGAGCACGGCGGCGCCGGCGACTCGTCCATCCTGACCGCCTTCGGCGTCTTCCAGGGCATGCGCGCCACCGCCCAGGCCCGTTGGGGCCAGCCCACCCTGCGCGGCAAGCGGGTCGGCGTCGCGGGCGTCGGCAAGGTCGGCCACTACCTGGTCGGCCACCTGGTCGCGGACGGCGCCACCGTCGTCGTCACCGACCCCTTCGAGGCCGCCGTCAACCGCGTGCGCGCCGCTCACCCGGAGGTGGAGGTGGTCGCCGACACCGCCGCCCTGCTCCAGGCCAAGCTGGACGTCTACGCCCCCTGCGCCCTCGGCGGCGCGCTGACCGACTCCGTGGTCGCGGCGCTCGGCGAGTCCGGCACCTCGATCGTCTGCGGCGCGGCCAACAACCAGCTGGCCCACCCGGGCGTCGAGAAGGACCTGGCCGACCGCGGCATCCTCTACGCCCCCGACTACCTGGTGAACTCCGGCGGCGTGATCCAGGTCGCCGACGAGATCGACGGCTTCAACTTCGAGCGGGCCAAGAACAAGGCCACCAAGATCTTCGACACCACCCTGGAGATCTTCACCCGGGCCGCCGCCGACGGCGTCCCGCCGGCGGTCGCCGCCGACCGCCTGGCCGAGAAGCGGATGCGCGAGATCAGCGCGCTGCGCACGGTCCTGCTGCCGGCCGCCCGCCGCGGCTGACCGGAGTCACTCCGGTGACCCGATGCGCGGGGGGCCGTCACCATCGGCCCCCCGCGCATCACGATGTGGAACCGGATTCTCACTTCTCCGCCCGAACGGGTGATCCGAGGTCCCCCTAGGGGGGATAATCGGTCCTGGAACGACGGACCCCGAACACCTCCGGACAGCGTGCAAAACGCCGCAAAACCTCCCCTGACCTGGGAAGACCTGGTCGCGGGTGCAGTCGGTGCGCGCCACGTCACACCGACGACGTACCGTCCAGCGGCGGAAACAGGTACCGTTAATGCTCCAAGGGACGGTCCTCCCATTCGGGCAGGCCGGTCCTGATCATGAACACGTGTCAGACTCGGGGCCGTGAGCCCCATCGTTGAGGGGGTCGACCCATGGGGCGCGGCCGGGCCAAGGCCAAGCAGACGAAGGTCGCCCGCGAGCTGAAGTACAACAGCGGCGGGTTCGACGCTAACCGTCTGTCCAACGAGCTGGGCGTATCGCCGTCCACCGCTTCGATCGACCCGGAGCCGATCGAGGAGGAGGAGGACGACGACCCGTACGCGGAGTACGCCGCCCGCTACGCCGACCTCGACGACGAGGACGACAACGGGCCGGGCAACGGGCCGTCGCGGGCTTCCCGCCGCTCGTAACCCACAGCTTCGCCGGACCGGTCCGAGCGCCCCTGGGCGCCGGACCGGTCTTCGGCGTTCCCGTGGGCGGATCCGGTGCCGTTCCGGACAGCCGCCCTGGACACCCGCGCTCGGTCCCGACCCCGGGTGATCGCCGCGGACGCGCGAGAGGGCCCCTCCGGTGCACCGGAGGGGCCCTCTGCCGTCGACGGGCGGTCCAGGCCGGTCAGCCCGCCGTGAAGCCCTCGTAGGCGTTGTAGAGGGCCGCGCCCTCCGCGTGCTCGTCGATGCGCTCGACGATGTCACCGAGCAGCCAGGCCTCGACGCCGCGGTCCTCCAGGATCGACAGCACCACGTCCACCGAGTGCGGCGGGACGACCGCCACCATGCCGACGCCCATGTTGAGCGTCTTCTCCAGCTCCAGCGTGGCCACCTTGCCGACCTCGGCGACGGTCCGGAAGACCGGCAGCGGGGTCCAGGTGCCGCGGTCCAGGCGGGCGTGCAGGCCGTCCGGGATGACCCGGGCCAGGTTGGCCGCCAGGCCGCCGCCGGTCACGTGCGAGAAGGCGTGCACCTCGGTCGCGCGGGTGAGCGCCAGACAGTCCAGCGAGTAGATCCGGGTCGGCTCCAGCAGCTCCTCGCCCAGGGTGCGGCCGAACTCCTCGACCTTGCGGTCCAGCTTCCAGCCGGCCTGGTTCAGCAGCACGTGGCGGACCAGCGAGTAGCCGTTGGAGTGCAGGCCGGAGGCGGCCATCGCGATCACCACGTCGCCGGCCCGGACCCGCTCGGAGCCCAGCAGGGCGTCGGCCTCGACCACGCCGGTGCCGGCGCCCGCGACGTCGTACTCGTCCGGGCCGAGCAGGCCCGGGTGCTCGGCGGTCTCGCCGCCGACCAGGGCGCAGCCGGCCAGCGCGCAGCCCTCGGCGATGCCCTTGACGATCGAGGCGACCCGCTCCGGGACGACCTTGCCGACGCAGATGTAGTCGGTCATGAACAGCGGCTCGGCGCCGCACACCACGATGTCGTCCACGACCATGCCGACCAGGTCGTGGCCGATGGTGTCGTGCTTGTCCATGGCGGCCGCGATGGCCACCTTGGTCCCCACGCCGTCGGTGGCCGAGGCCAGCAGCGGCCGCTCGTAGTCCTTGAAGGCGGACACGTCGAAGAGGCCGGCGAAGCCGCCGAGACCGCCGACCACCTCGGGGCGGTTGGCCTTCTTCACCCACTGCTTCATGAGCTCGACGGCGCGGTCGCCCGCCTCGATGTCGACACCGGCGGCGGCGTAGGTGGCGCCGTTCTGGTTGCTGGTCACTGCGTGCGGCCCTTTCGGGTCAGGTGGGGGTGGTTCGGAAACAGCGGTGGGGCCCCGGTTCGCGGGACCCCACCGTGCACTTCGTTACGGGCGGCGCAGCGCGTCGGCCGCGCCCGCTCCGCCGAGCAGCGACTGGACGCCGTCCAGGTCGCTGCCGCTGGTCGGCTTGCCGCGGACGGCCGGCTGCTGCTGGCCGCCCTTGATCTCGGCCTCCAGCAGGAGCTTGCCGAGCAGTGCCGGGTCCGGCAGCTCCATCGGGTACTCGCCGTCGAAACAGGCCCGGCAGAGCTTGTCCTTGGGCTGCTTGGTGGCCTCGATCATGCCGTCGATCGAGATGTACGCGAGCGAGTCGGCGCCGAGCGTGCGGCCGATCTCCTCGATGGTCATGCCGTTGGCGATCAGCTCCGCGCGGGTGGCGAAGTCGATGCCGAAGAAGCAGGGCCACTTCACCGGCGGCGAGGAGATCCGGATGTGCACCTCGGCGGCGCCCGCCTCGCGCAGCATCTTCACCAGCGCGCGCTGGGTGTTGCCGCGCACGATCGAGTCGTCCACGACCACCAGGCGCTTGCCGGCGATGACCTCGCGCAGCGGGTTGAGCTTGAGCCGGATGCCGAGCTGGCGGATGGTCTGGCTGGGCTGGATGAAGGTGCGGCCCACGTAGGCGTTCTTCACCAGGCCGGAGCCGTACGGGATGCCGCTGGCCTCGGCGTAGCCGATCGCGGCGGGGGTGCCGGACTCGGGCGTGGCTATCACCAGGTCGGCCTCGACGGGCGCCTCCTTCGCCAGGCGGCGGCCCATCTCCACGCGGGAGAGGTGCACGTTGCGGCCGGCGATGGAGGTGTCGGGGCGGGCCAGGTAGACGTACTCGAACACGCAGCCCTTGGGCTTCGCCTCGGCGAACCGGGAGGTGCGCATGCCGTTCTCGTCGATGGCGATGAGCTCGCCCGGCTCGACCTCGCGGATGAAGGAGGCGCCGCAGATGTCCAGCGCCGCCGTCTCGGAGGCGACCACCCAGCCGCGCTCCAGCCGGCCGAGCACCAGCGGGCGGATGCCCTGCGGGTCGCGGGCGGCGTAGAGGGTGTGCTCGTCCATGAAGACGAGCGAGAAGGCGCCCTTGACCTTGGGCAGCACGACCTTGGCCGTCTCCTCGATGGAGAGGTCCGGGTGGCCGGCCAGCAGGGCGGTCACCAGGTCGGTGTCGTTGGTCGCGGCGGTCCGGCCGGAGCGCGAGACGTGCTCCTCGCCGGGCAGTTCGGCGACCATGGCCGCCAGTTCGGCGGTGTTCACCAGGTTTCCGTTGTGCCCGAGGGCCAGCGAACCGTGCACGGTCGCCCGGAAGGTCGGCTGGGCGTTCTCCCAGACCGAGGAACCGGTGGTCGAGTAGCGGGCGTGTCCGACGGCGATATGCCCGTGCAACGACCCCAGCGAGGCCTCGTCGAAGACCTGGGAGACGAGTCCCATGTCCTTGAAGACGAGAATCTGGGAGCCGTTGCTCACTGCGATGCCCGCGGATTCCTGACCGCGGTGCTGCAGGGCGTAAAGGCCGAAGAACGTGAGCTTGGCGACCTCCTCGCCGGGAGCCCAGACACCGAAGACGCCACACGCGTCCTGGGGGCCTTTCTCGCCGGGAAGAAGATCGTGGTTGAGTCTTCCGTCACCACGTGGCACGCCTTCGAGTCTAGGGCAGTTGACCAGGGCTTCCGGAACCCGGGACGTCCGGTTCGATCGGCGAGCGCGGAGTAACGCGCGTAGACAAAACCCCTTACGGGGCCGGGAATTCGGGTGGGGGAATTCCGGCGGACGACGGTTGGCCTTGCGGTTCGCGCCTGTTGGGGCTTTCCGTGTGCGGAACGGTGGTTGCCGGGCGGGCGCCAACGTGAGCCTGCTCACCCGGGGTTCAGCGGGCGTTCACGGGGCAGCGGTGATGCCGCGGGCATGCGGTCACGCCGCGGGCATGCGGTCACGCCGCGGGCAGCAGCAGGCCCCAGGCGCCCGGGTGGACCGTCCAGGTCCGGGCGCGGACCGGGCCGACCGGGTGGCCGTCCGCCTCGTAGCCGAAGCCGCGCCCGACCACCGAGACGCTTGCCGCCCGCGCCCGCACCAGCGCGCCGGGCGCGCTGACCACCACCTCCAGCACCCCGGCGCCGTCCGCGTCGGCCTCTCCGGCGCCCGTGAGGGTCAGCTGCACCAGCCGGACCGGGCGGTGCACGTCGGCGAGCAGCCGGCCGTCCGCCTCGACCCGGACCCGGGGGCTGTGGTCCGCCGCCTCCGGGGTGAGTGCGTTCGCCTGCTCGGCCGCAGCCAATTTCGCCCATAGCGAACGCCAGCCACCCGTACGGCCCACCAGTCGCCGCCCACCGCCGCCGGTGATCCGCACCCCGCCCAGCGCCACCCCGCCGCCGTCGTCCACCAGCAGGTCGAAGGTGCGCGGCGCACCCGACAGCACCGCCCGCGCCGCCCGTACCGGCTCCTCCGGCACACCGAGCGCGCGGGCCGTCGCCAACTCCTCCGCCCGGCCGACCGGAATCATGCCCACCGGATCGGCGCCCAGCTCACGCTGCCGGTGCAGCGCCTGCAGCACCCGCTGCAGGGCGAGATCGGAACCGATCACCACCGGTCGCCGCCGACCCCGGTGCGAAAGCATCCGGTCGAGTTCCGACGGGCTCTCCGGATAGGCCACCTTGACGTCCGCGCCCCCGCACAGCACGTCCTTCGCGATCCGCACGGACTCCCCGTCGGTCTGCCGGGCCACCGGGTCGAGCAGCAGTAGAAGGGGCTCGGGACCGCCGGTAGCAGGCGTGGACAGGGACGACACGACCGGTCCTTCCTCAGGTAATCTCTCGGTGCAAGAGCCCCTTGCGCCATTGCGCCAGGGGCTTCGTCTATCTCGGGGCAGACTGCGGCCTACGCAGGATGCCCCAACCGGAAGGGGTGTACGCCTGTGCCGGCACTCGTGCTCGTTGGCGCTCAGTGGGGGGACGAGGGCAAGGGGAAGGCCACCGACCTCCTCGGCGGCTCCGTCGACTACGTCGTCCGCTACCAGGGCGGCAACAACGCCGGTCACACGGTGGTCATCGGCGACCAGAAGTATGCCCTGCACCTGCTCCCCTCCGGCATCCTCAGCCCGAACGTGACGCCGGTGATCGGCAACGGCGTCGTCATCGACCCGGGCGTGCTGCTCTCTGAGCTCAGCGGCCTGAACGAGCGCGGCATCGACACCTCCAAGCTGCTGGTCTCGGGCAACGCCCACCTGATCACCCCGTACCACCGCACCATCGACAAGGTCGCCGAGCGCTTCCTCGGCAAGCGCCGGATCGGCACCACCGGCCGCGGCATCGGCCCGACCTACGCGGACAAGATCAACCGTGTGGGCATCCGGGTCCAGGACCTGTTCGACGAGTCGATCCTGCGCCAGAAGATCGAGGCGGCGCTGCACGACAAGAACCAGATCCTGGTCAAGCTCTACAACCGCCGCGCCATCCCGGCCGATCTGGTGGTCGAGGAGTACCTGGGCTACGCGGAGAAGATCAAGCCCTTCCTCGCCGACACCACCCTCGTCCTGGACGAGGCGCTCAAGGCGAACAAGGTCGTCCTCCTGGAGGGCGGCCAGGGCACCCTGCTCGACGTCGACCACGGCACGTACCCCTTCGTGACCTCGTCGAACCCGACCGCGGGCGGCGCCTGCACCGGCGCCGGCATCGGCCCCACCAAGATCGACCGGGTCATCGGCATCCTCAAGGCCTACACCACCCGCGTCGGCTCCGGCCCGTTCCCGACCGAGCTGCTCGACGAGGACGGCGAGGCGCTGCGCCGGATCGGCGGCGAGCGCGGTGTCACCACCGGCCGCGACCGCCGCTGCGGCTGGTTCGACGCCGTCATCGCGCGCTACGCGACCCGGGTCAACGGCCTCACCGACTTCTTCCTCACCAAGCTCGACGTGCTGACCGGCTGGGAGCAGATCCCGGTCTGCGTCGCCTACGAGATCGACGGCCGCCGGGTCGAGGAACTCCCCTACAACCAGTCGGACTTCCACCACGCCAAGCCGATCTACGAGACGCTGCCGGGCTGGACCGAGGACATCAGCAAGGCGAAGACCTTCGCCGAGCTGCCGAAGAACGCCCAGGCGTACGTGAAGGCGCTGGAGGAGATGTCCGGCGCGCCGATCTCCGCCATCGGCGTCGGCCCGGGCCGCGACGAGACGATCCAGATCAACTCGTTCATCTGAGCCAGAGCGCTTTCCAGGGCCCCGCGGACGGTTTCGTCCCCGCGGGGCCCTTCGCATTGGCTCCCGGATTTGCACTAGTTCATACATCCATTGCCTCTAGTGCAGAAGCGCGCTACGTTCGGATCATGACCGCGAAGCTGCCCACGCCCGTCACCCTCACCGGCCGCCACATCCGCCTGGAGCCGCTGGACCGCCGCCACCTCGCCGACCTCTGGGCCACCATCGGCTCCGAGCCCGAGGTCTGGCGCTGGACCATGAACCTCCCGCCCGCCACGGAGGAGGAGCTCGGCGCGATCCTCGACGCCCGCATCGCCGAGGCCGCCGCTGGCGAATCGGTGCAGTTCGCTGCCGTCGACCTGGCGAGCGGCACCGCCGTCGGCGTCACGGGCTACTACGACCTCAACACCAGGGACGAGTTCCTGGAGATCGGCGGCACCATGTACGCCCGCTCGGTCTGGCGCACCGCGGTCAACACCGAGGCCAAGCTGCTGCTGCTCACCCACGCCTTCGAGGACCTCGGCATGGGCCGCGTCCTCTGGAAGACCGACGCCCTCAACGAACGCTCCCGCAACGCCATCCAGCGCCTCGGCGCCCAGTACGAGGGCACCTTCCGCCGCCACCGCCTCCGCCCCACCGGCACCTGGCGCGACAGCGCCTACTTCTCGATGCTCGCCGACGAGTGGCCGGCCGCCAAGTCCCGCCTGGCGGAGCGCCTTTCGCGGGGGTGACGTCGGCTCAGACCGCGGGGAGGGCGGTGATCTTGTTCCGCAGCCAGCCGAAAACACAACTGCCGTCGGTGCTCAGGAAGAAGGCCTCCCTTTCGTTGCGCGCGTTGACCGTGTAGTCGGGATCCTTGTAGGTCCACTTGAGTCTTCCGGTCGTGGCGTCGATGGCATGGATGCCGTAATCGCCGTACCGGCCGGGAACGAAGAGCGTGCCCTTGGCGAGCACGGGGGCTGCGGCGGCGGCCGGGGCGCCGGGAAGCGGACAGGTCCAACGGGCCTTCCCGGTGACCGGGTCGAACGCGGAGACCGAGTCGGTACCGTCACCGGCGTACAGAACGTCCTTGGTGGCAAGGACGGCGCCATAGCTGGAGCCCTGGCGGGTGATGCGCCACTGGGGCTTCCCGTCGGCCAACCCGATCGCCTGGATGTCGCGGCCATTGACGGGGCAGTACGCCCGCTCCTCGTCGGCGGCAACTGTCCACGGGTCCGTGCTCCCGGTTTCCACCCGCCAGAGGCGGCTGCCGTCGGCAAGGCGCCGGGCGACGACCCGGTTCGCGTTGTCGAGGTACAGGAGGGTGCCACCGCCGATCACGCCGCGTTTCACTCCGAGACCGGCGAGATCCGGATCCTCCTGGAACCACAGCTGCTTGGCGAGCCCGTGCTGGAAAGCCATGATCCCGATGGGACCGGAGCGAGAGCCGGAGCCCAACGGAGGCTGGATCTGGACCGTGGCGAAGACGGCATCCGTGGTGGCGGCAAGCCCTTGATCCACGGCAACCGTCCTGCCGCCGCCGTAGTCGGTGAAGGACTGGATTCTCGGATTGACCTCGTTCAAGTCGTCCAGGTCGGGCTTCATGATGGTTCCGCCCATCCAGGCGTAGAACTCGTTCCCGGTCGTCAGGTAGCCATTGCTCTCGTAGTAGTGATCAGCCTGCGCCCGCACTGAACCGTCGATCCGGCTCAGTGCGGTCAGGACGTGGTTCTCGTTGACGAAGACGAACTCCCCGGCCACGTAGGGCGCGTGACCCCCCTGGGTGCCTTCGCTGACTTTGTAGGTCCAGACCGGGGCTGGTGCGGGCCCCGCACTGGAGGTGCCGGAAGGCTGTCCGCCCGGCTTGCCGGGGCGGGTGAGGGCCCAGGTGGTTCCGCCGACGGCGGCGGTGGCGGCGAGGGCGCCGCCGGCCAGGAGGAAGCCGCGGTGGGTGGGGCGGGGCGTGGTCGGCCTCGGGGTGCCGAGCTGGGTGGGGACGTACGGGGACGGGGGGCCGTAGGCGACGTGCGGGACGGGCTGGGGCACCGGAGTGCGGAGCGGGGCGTCGAGGTTCATCACGGCCGCGGCGTGGCGGGCCAGCGCGGCGGCGACCGGGGTGGGGAGCCACTCGGTGGTGGGGGTGCCGGTGGCGAGCCAGGCGCGCAGGTGGGCCGGGAGCGGGCGCAGGGCCGGATCCTTGCGCAGGCAGTGTTCGAGGATGGCGCGCAGGGCGGGCGGGACGTCGGTGAGGTCGGGCTCCTCGTGCACCACCTTGTACAGCTGGGCGGCGACGCCGGAGGCGCTGTCGAAGGGGCCGTGGCCGGTGGCGGCGAAGACCAGGACGGAGGCAAGCGAGAAGACGTCGCCGGGGGCGCCGGTCGGGCGGCCGGAGGCCTGTTCGGGGGACATGAAGCCGGGTGAGCCGACCACGGTGCCGGTCTGGGTCATGCTGTCGCCGTCCATCGCGCGGGCGATGCCGAAGTCGATCACCCGGGGGCCGTCGGCGGCGAGCAGCACGTTGGAGGGCTTGAGGTCACGGTGGACCAGCGCGGCGCCGTGGATCGCCTCCAGGGCCTCGGCCAGCCGGGCACCCAGCGCCCGTACCGAGGGCTCGGGCAGCGGCCCGTGCTCGTGCACGGCTTCAGTGAGGGAGGGGCCGAGCACGTACGCGGTGGCGAGCCAGGGGGTGGGCCCGTCCGGGTCGGCGTCGGTGACGGGTGCGGTGTAGGCCCCGTCCACGGCCCGGGCGGCGGCCACCTCGCGGCGGAAGCGGACCCGGAACTCCTGGTCCTGGGCCAGTTCGGGCCGGACCACCTTGACCGCCACGGTGCGCCCGCCGGTCGAGCGGGCCAGGTAGACCTGTCCCATGCCGCCCGCGCCGAGTCGGGCGATGAGGCGGTACGGGCCGACCGTCTCCGGGTCGGTGCTGTTCAGCGGCTCCATCTGATCCCCCCGGCGACGCGCCTTTCGGCATTGCGGGTGATCGTACGACAGCGGAGCGTCCGCCCGGACGGCCCGGGGCTTCGGCGGGGGCGGGGCGTCATGCGCACTCGCCCCGGGTGGAATGGCCAGCCGCCCACCCAACGAACAACGAGGCACCGCACAGGCCAACCGGCTCGATCACATACCTCTCAGCGCGGCGTCCAGCAGGGAGTACAGGACGGGCAGCAGCAGCATCTGCGGCGCGGGAAACAACTGTGCCGAGGTCGCGATCACAGCCGATTCGGTCCTCATCCGCAGCAGTCTCGCCCGCGATGTGCCGCCGGCCGCCTCACTCACCAGGAGTGGAGGGACCTCCTCGATGGCATAGCCAAGGGAGAGTTCACCGTCTGACCGCTACCGGAGGGGTGGGTTCGTTCCGGCGGCCCCTTGCGCCTCGCAAGGGGCCGCCGGCCGAAGCCGCACGCTTGAAGCCTGGGCCGGGACTGCGCGGGGAGCGCAGGCCCGGCCCTCCGGGTGGGAGGCGGGGGCAGGCTAGTCACGTTCGGCGGGGGTGGAGCGGTGGGGGGTGAACTCGCGTTTCAGCGGGCGGAGTTCCCGGGGTTGGACGTTGACCAGCCAGACCAGCCAGCCGACGAAAAGGACGGCGAGGAGGAGGGCGGACAATCCGGCGACGAGAAGGGCGTTCACCAGGATTGGAAAATGCGGGGAGGAGGACGGAGGGGCGACGGAAGGGGCACGGCTGTCTCCGGTCGGTGATGTCGAACGCCCTGGCCATGCATCTGGTGTGTGTTTACGGCTGATTGGCGACTTGGCGACTGTTTACGGGGCAACAAGTCAGCGAGTGACACGGACGACCATAGAGTCAGGGTGCCAGAGTTGCTACCGAGGGACTGGACGTTCACTCCATCGTGGGGTATCCCCCATTTCGCTAGCTAGTGCCCGGTGTCCACGGCACACTTCACCGGAAGCATCGACCGAAGCCGCGATCCGGAGAAGAGAGTCATGCCACCCCGCTTGTCGCCGACCGTGCGCCAGCAGCGCCTGGGGATCGAGCTGCGCAAGATGCGCGAGCGCGTGGGCGTGACGCCCAAAAGCCTGGCCGCCACGATCGGCACCGACCTGCCCAAGATCTCCCAGATGGAGAACGGGAAGTCGGGCATCAGCGCCGAGCGGCTCCGGATCTGGGCGCGCACCTGCGGCTGCCCCGAGGGCCCGTACCTCGACGCGCTGCTCGCTATGACGCAGGACCGCCGGAAGTACTGGTGGGACGGCTACCGCGGCCGGATGCCCAGCGGGATCATCGACATCGCGGAGATGGAGCACCACGCGGAGTCGCTGTCGATCCTCAACAGCACCTTCATCCCCGGGCTGCTGCAGATCCCCGCCTACGCCGCCGCGGTGTTCGAGCGGCTCCCCGCGCAGCACCGGCAGGAGGCCGAGGTCCGGATGGCATTCCGGATTCGGCGCCAGCGGATCTTCGTCGACCGCCCGAAGCCGTACAGCGCGATCCTGCACGAATCCGCGCTGCGGATGCAGTTCGGCGGCCCAGAAGTGCTGCGCGACCAGTTGCGGAGCCTGCTGGAGAATTCCGAGCGGCCGGGGGTGGAGATCCGGGTGATCCCGTTCAGCGTGCCCACCTACACCGGGTCCGGGGAGAGCCTGTATCTCGCCCGCGGGCCGGTCCCGGAGCTCGACACCGTCCAGATCGACCTCTCGCACGGGCCGAAGTTCGTGCACTCCGAGGCGGAATTGGCCTCCTACCGCCGGATCAAGGAGAAGACCGCGGCGATCGCGCTCGGGACGGCCGAGTCCCGGGACTTCATCCGGGCCTTACTGAAAGACTTCGCATGAGTACGTGGCGCAAGGCGTCAGCCAGCGGCGAGAGCACCGACTGCGTGGAGGTCAGAGCGGCGGGCGGCCTGGTGGAGATCCGGGAGTCGGACCTGCCCGAGGTGGTGGTGCGGACGACGCCGCGCAAGTGGGCGGCGTTCGTCCGCGGGGTGAAGGCCGGGGAGTTCGACCGGTACGCCGATTTCACCCGACTGTGAACCCGCCGCGCGCCCGGCCGTGAACCCGCCGGTGAACCCGGCGGCGGTAGGCTTGGCAGCCCACAGTGGACCCCTGCGCCTGGCACAGCACTCCGGGACGGGGTGCGCGTGCGGGAGAAATCGGAGCATCCGAGGATGGCTCGGCACCTGATCACCAGCGCCCTTCCGTACATCAACGGGATCAAGCACCTGGGCAACATGGTCGGGTCGATGCTCCCGGCGGACGTCTACTCCCGCTACCTGCGCCAGACCGGCCACGAGGTGCTGTACATCTGCGCCACCGACGAGCACGGCACTCCCGCCGAACTGGCCGCGCAGGAGGCCGGACTGCCGGTCGCGGAGTTCTGCGCGCAGGCGCACGACGCGCAGAAGGCGGTGTACGACGGCTTCGGGCTGTCCTTCGACCACTTCGGCCGCAGCTCCTCGCCGCAGAACCGGGAGATCACCCAGGAGATCGCCCGCGAGCTGCAGCGCAACGGCTTCATCGAGGAGCGCCCGGTCCGCCAGGTGTACTCCAACGCCGACGGCCGCTTCCTGCCGGACCGCTACATCGTCGGCACCTGCCCGCACTGCGGCTACGACAGGGCGCGCGGCGACCAGTGCGAGAACTGCACCCGGGTGCTGGACCCGACCGACCTGCTGGAGCCGCGCTCGGCGATCAGCGGCAGCGCCGACCTGGAGGTCCGGGAGACCCGGCACCTGTTCCTGCTCCAGTCGAAGCTGACCGAGGAGGTCGAGCGGTGGATCGCCGCCCACGGCGACGACTGGCCGGTGCTGGCCTCCTCGATCGCCCGCAAGTGGCTGACCGAGGGCCTGCAGGACCGTTCGATCACCCGTGACCTGGAGTGGGGCGTCCCGGTGCCGGCCGACGTGTGGCCCGAACTGGCCGCCGAGGGCAAGGTGTTCTACGTCTGGTTCGACGCCCCGATCGAGTACATCGGCGCCACCAAGGAGTGGGCGGACGCGGCCCCGGCGGAGCAGTCGCGGGACTGGAAGTCCTGGTGGTACGAGGCCGACGAGACCGTCCGCTACACCGAGTTCATGGCCAAGGACAACGTCCCGTTCCACACCGTGATGTTCCCGGCGACCATCCTCGGCTCGCGCCGCCCGTGGAAGAAGGTCGACTACGTCAAGGCCTTCAACTGGCTGACGTACTACGGCGGGAAGTTCTCCACCAGCCAGAAGCGCGGCATCTTCACCGACGTCGCGCTGGAGCTGCTGCCGGCCGACTACTGGCGCTACTTCCTGATGGCGCACGCCCCCGAGTCGGACGACTCCAGCTTCACCTGGGACCTCTTCGCCTCGGTGGTCAACAAGGACCTCGCCGACACCCTCGGCAACTTCGTCAACCGGGTGCTCTCCTTCAGCCGCAAGCGCTTCGGCGACGACGTCCCCGGCGGAGCCCCGGCCGGGGAGGCCGAGGCCCGGCTCGGCGAGCAGATCGCCGGCCTGCTGGCCGAGTACGAGGCCCAGCTGGACACACTCAACTTCCGCAAGGCGGCGCAGGCGCTGCGCGCGCTGTGGAGCGCGGGCAACGCGTACCTGGACGAGAAGGCGCCCTGGCTGCAGGTGAAGACCGACCCGGAGGCGGCGGCGCTGACGCTGCGGACGGCGATGAACCTGATCCACCTGTACGCGGTGGTGTCCGAGCCGTTCATCCCGACCGCGGCGGCGGCGATGCGCGGCGCCTTCGCGCTGCCCTCGGACGAGCGCACCTGGATCACCGGGGCGCAGGCGCGGGCGCTGAGCCTGGTCCCGGCCGGGACGCCGTTCACCGTGCCGCCGGTGCTGTTCGCGAAGATCACGGACGAGGATCTGACGGCCTGGACGGCCCGCTTCGGCGGCACCGAGGGCTGAGCCCGGCCGACGGACACCACGAGGGCTCCGACCGTGGCGAACGGTCGGGGCCCTCGTCGGTGGTGACGGGCCCGTGGGGGCGGGCCCTCAGATGGCCCGGTGGGGCGGGCCCGTGGTGGGGGACTACCAGCGGGTGGTCTCCGCGAAGAAGCCGGGGATCTCGGTCGCCTTGCCGGCGGCCACCGCCTCGTCGTGCACCAGCGCGCCGACCGCCAGGTCGAGCACGCCGAGGCCGAAGGGCGAGAAGACCACCGGGCGGTCGGTACCGACGGCGACCTCGCCCTCGATCACCTGGGCGAGCGTGCCGGTGACGAACTCCCGGTTGCCGTAGAGCTGTTCGGCCAGGTGCGGGGAGGTGTTCGCCTTCATGCAGTGCTCCACGTCGTCGAGCACGTTGTACGCGCCGCCGATGATCTCCGGGGCGAGGTCGCGCAGCGAGATGTTGAGCACCAGCTGGCCGGGGGCGAAGGTCTCCGGGTCGAGGATGTACGGCTCGCCCGCGGTGGTGGCCAGCACCACCACGTCGGCGGCCTTGAGCGCCTCGCCCAGGTCCTCCACCACCCGGGCCGGGTAGCCGAGCCGGGTGTCGGCGTGGTCGACCAGCGCCTGGGCGTACTTCGCCTCGCGGTCGTGCACCACCAGCTCGTCGATCTCCCACTCCTGGGCGCCGAAGAACTCCAGGATGTTGCGGGCGATGATGCCGGCGCCGACCACCACGAGCCGGCCCGCCGTACGGCCGCCGCTGAGCACCTCGGCGGCGAGCACCGCGGAGGCCGCGGTACGGGCCGCGCTGATCTGCGAGGCCTCCAGGACGGCGAACGGGTAGCCGGTCTCGTAGTCGTTCAGCAGCAGGGCGGCCGAGGCGCGCGGGAAGCCCCGCGCGATGTTGGCCGGGAAGCTGCTGATCCACTTGATGCCGGCCAGGCCGACGCCGCCGCCGAGGTAGGCCGGCAGGGCGATGATCCGGGCGTCCGGCTTGGCCGGGAACCGCAGGAAGTAGCTGTCGGGGTTGACCGACTCGCCCGCGCCGTGGGTCAGGTAGGTCTCCCGGACCTCCTGGACGATCCGCCGGCGGGCTCCCGCGATGACCTCGCGGGCGGTGGTGCCGTCGATGACTCTGAACTCGAACACGGTGGTGGCTCCAGTCGCGGCCGCCCTGTGCGGGCGGGGATGGGTTTTCCGGGCGGGGCGGGGTCAGCCGACGTAGGCGGTGCCGGCGGGCTCGTGGTGCCCGCCCGCCGCGTGCGCCCCACCGGCGTGGGCGCGGGCGGTGCGACCGCCGCCCAGCCAGCGCGGCAGGTACCAGTTGCGGTCGCCGAGCAGGGCCATCACCGCGGGCAGCAGCACCGCGCGGACCAGGGTGGCGTCCAGCAGGACCGCGACCGCCAGGCCGATGCCGAGCTGCTTGAAGTCCTGCATGCCCAGGGTGCCGAAGACCGCGAACACCGCGACCATGATCAGACCGGCGCTGGTGACCACCCCGGCGGTGTTGCGGATGCCGAGACCGACCGCCTCCCGGCTGGGCTTGCCCGACAGGTAGGCCTCGCGGATCCGGGAGACCACGAAGACGTGGTAGTCCATCGAGAGGCCGAAGAGCACCACGAAGACGAACAGCGGCATCCAGGACTCGATCGCGCCCGGCGCCTTGGTGCCGACGATCGAGGCGCCCCAGCCGTGCTGGAACACCGCGGTCATCACGCCGTACGCGGCCGCCACCGAGAGCAGGTTGAGCAGGATCGAGGTGATCGAGATGGTCAGCGAGCGGAAGGAGAACAGCATCAGCAGGAAGGTGACGCCCATGACGAAGGCGAACACCGGGACGATGCTGCGGTGCAGCTGGTCGTTGTAGTCGACCGAGAAGGCAAGGTCGCCGGCGACCAGCGCGGTGGTGCCCGGGACGGTCTTCAGCGTCTGCGGCACCAGCTGCCCGCGCAGCGCCGTCAGAGCCGCCTTGGAGGTGGAGTCGGTACCGTTGCCGGCCAGCGGAACGCTGATCTCGGCGATGTTCTTGTCCTTCCAGTACCGCACGTCGATCTGGCTGCCGGTCTTGCCGGACGCCACGGCGGCCTGCTTGAAGTCCTCGATGCTCTTGGCGATCTGCGGCGAGTCGATGTTGTCGGCCTTGACCACCACGGTGGCGGGCGAGGGCGAGCCGGGGAACTCGCGGTCGATCTGCTGCGAGACCGAGACCAGCGGGCTGTCCGAGGGCAGCAGCTTGTCCATGCCGAGCTTCTCGGTCTTCATGCCGAGCGCCGGCAGGGCCAGCGCCACGAGCACCGCGGCGGACAGCACGGCGAAGATGCCGGGGCGGGCGAGCACGCCGCGCAGCAGCGCGTTGGCGGGCTTGGTGTTGGCCGTGGCGGCCTGGCGGCGCTTGCTGATCCACGGGATCCGGCCGGACGCGACCTTGTCGCCGAGCATCGACATCAGGGCCGGCAGCACGGTCATCGAGCCGACCACCGCGACCGCGACGACCTCGATGGTGGCCATCGCGAAGCCCTCGAAGACGGTCAGCCCGGAGAGGAACATGCCGGCCATCGCGACCATCACGGTGAGGCCGGAGACCATCACCGAGTGGCCCGAGGTGTGGGCGGCGATCCGCAGCGCGGTCGCCTTGTCCCGGCCGGCCGCCCGCTCCTCGCGCTCACGGCGCAGGTAGAACAGGCAGTAGTCGACACCGACGGCCAGACCCATCAGGAACATCACCGAGTTGGTCATGCCGTCCACCGGCACCGCCTGGCTGCTCAGCGCGAGCAGCCCGAGCGCGCCGACGCAGGCGGTGACCGCCAGGGCGACCGGCAGCACGGCCGCCACGAAGGCGCCGAAGACCACCAGCAGGATGCCCAACGCGACCGGCAGGGCGGTCAGTTCGGCGCGGGTGAAGTCGTCGCCGAGGCTGTCGTTGATGCCCTTGAGGGCGGTCGCGCCGCCGAACTCGCCGAGGGTGACCTGCGGGTGGGCCTTGGCGGTGTCCTGCACCGCGGTGATCACCGGTTCGATCCGGTCGGCCGCGGTGTCCGGGTCGCCGGTGACGGCGAACATGATCAGCGCCGAGTGCTTGTCGGCCGAGAAGGCCTGGGTGGTGTACGGGTCGCGCAGGTTCTCCGCGAGACCGGTCTTGTCGACCGCGTCGGAGGTCGCCTGGACGGCGCTGCGGAACTCTGCGGAGTCCGCGGTCAGGCCGTCGCTGTGGACCAGGATCAGTTCGTTGACCGGGTCGTTGATCCCGGCGTCCTTGAGCACCTGGGCAGCGCGGCCGGAATCCCCGGTCCCGTAGTCGGCCTGGGTCAGGCTCTTCTGGCCGACCATGCCACCGAGCACGGTGACGAGGACGACCAGGACGACCCAGCCGATGACGGCGGTCTTGCGGTGGTGGGCACTCCACTCGCCCAGCCTGGCCGCGAAGTTGCTTTGACGTGCCATTACCTCTCCTGCGATAGGCGGCATGATCAAGCCGCAGTGGCGACAGTCGGGTTCGGATGTGTCCTCACCGGCATGAGGGGGACCGGAGGAATACCCATGACCGTAGGCCCTCGCGAACGGGTGCGGGGCTCCTGGGAGTTGCAGCATCCTGCGGTGGCAAGCTGCTGCCAGCCGAGCCCGGCCGAAGCCCCTTACCGGGCCCGTTTCCCCGGTGCTACGGTCGGTTCCCGTTGAGGGACAGCCATTCGAGCGGGCCACATCCGAGTGAAGCCGGGCCGAAGTCGCGGGAGCGCCGACCGGCCGCCGAACGATTCCCGTGAATTCCGTGATTCCGCGCCGGAATGCGCTCCGGCGTCTTTTTCCGAACGATCCACCGACCCCCGTGAAAGGGGGAATGCATGATGGACACCGCCATTCGGGCGACCGGTCTCGGCAAGAGATACGGCGAGCACCACGCGCTGAGAGGCGTGGACCTGGAGGTGGAGGCCGGCACCGTGCTCGGCCTGCTCGGGCCCAACGGGGCCGGCAAGACCACCACCGTCCGGCTGCTGGCGACTCTGCTGGAGCCGGACCAGGGGCAGGCCGAGGTGGCCGGTTTCGACGTGGTCCGCCAGCAGCGCCAGGTGCGCCGCCGGATCGGCCTGGCCGGCCAGTACGCCGC
The DNA here is from genome assembly GCF_044546945.1 of Kitasatospora sp. NPDC053057. Taxonomy (NCBI): domain Bacteria; kingdom Bacillati; phylum Actinomycetota; class Actinomycetes; order Kitasatosporales; family Streptomycetaceae; genus Kitasatospora; species Kitasatospora sp. NPDC053057. The sequence continues at coordinate 27,456 of NZ_JBITZP010000002.1, forward strand.
CGTGGACGGGCTGCTCACCGGCCGCGAGAACCTCGAACTCCTCGGCCGGCTCCTGCACCTGGGCCGCAAGGGCGCCCGCGAGCGGGCGGCCGAGCTGCTCGCCCGGTTCGAGCTGGAGGACGCCGCCGAGAAGCCGGCCCAGACCTACTCCGGCGGCATGCGCCGCCGGCTGGACCTGGCCGCCGCGCTGATCGGGCGGCCCGAGGTGCTGTTCCTGGACGAGCCGACCACCGGGCTGGACCCGGCGAGCCGGCTGGTGCTCTGGGAGATGGTCCGCGAGCAGGTCGCCCAGGGGGTGACCGTGCTGCTCACCACCCAGTACCTGGAGGAGGCCGACTTCCTGGCCGACCGGATCCTGGTGATCGACACCGGCCAGGTGATCGCCGAGGGCACCCCCGACGAGCTCAAGCGCAAGGTCGGCGAGGAGTGGCTGGAAGTGGGTGTCGCCACCGACACGGCCCTGCCGCAGGCCCTCGCCGTGCTCGCCCCGGTGGCCGCCGCCAAGCCCGAGGTGGACCGCACCGGGCGCCGGATCACCGTCCAACTGGCCGACGGCATCGGCACGATCGCGGCCGCCGCGGTCGCGCTGGAGACGGCCGGCGTGCCGGTCACCGACTTCGCGCTGCGCCGCCCGTCGCTGGACGACGTGTTCTTCCACCTGACCGGGCGCGGCACCCAGGTGGGCCGGGCACCCGAGGAGGGCGCCCAGCAGCTCGAACAGGGCTCGGAGGGTGACGAGAACGGCGCGCAGGCCGAGAAGGCCGAGAAGGCCGAGCGGGAGCCGGTGGCCGCCGCCACCGCACGGACGGGAGACGAGCAGTGAGTGACATCGGCGCCTCGGCCGGCCTCGGCACGGCACTCGGCGACACCGCCGCGCTGATCGGCCGCCACCTGCGGCACCTGCGGCGCACCCCCGAGAAGCTCATCGCGATCACCCTGACCCCGGTGACCATGGTGGTCGTGCTCGGCTACCTGTTCGCCAGCGTGGTGACCGTGGCCGGCTCCGGCGAGTACCACGACTACGTGATGGCCGGGGTGTTCGCCCAGGTCGGCCTGACCTGCGTCGGCGTGGCCGCGCTGGGCGTGGCCACCGACCTGCGCACCGGCCTGATCGACCGCTTCCGCTCGCTGCCGATGGGCCGCTCCGCCGTGCTGGTCAGCCACACCGCGGCCGACCTGCTGACCACCGCCGCCGCCACCTTCGCGGTCACCCTGGCCGGCCTCGGCGTCGGCTGGCGGATCCACAAGGACGCCGGCTCGGCGGTGCTGGGCTTCGTGCTGGTGCTGGCCTTCGCCTACTCGATGCTCTGGCTGGGCGCGCTGGTCGGCATGCTGATGCGCAACGCCGAGGCGATCAACGGCATTTCGGCGCTGTTCCTGGTCGTGCTGTCGTTCCTGTCCAACTCGTTCATGCCGCTGTCCGGGCTGCCGGCCTGGCTGCGCGCGGTGGCCGAGTGGAACCCGGTGAGCCTGGTGGCCGCAGCCTGCCGCGAGCTGTGGGGCAACGCCCCGACGGTGGTCGGCTCCAGCCTGCCGGACCGGCACCCGGTGCTGCTCGCCGCGATCGTGGTGGCGGCCCTGCTCGCGGTGCTGATCCCGGTGAACCTGCGGGTCTACCGCACCGCGGTGACGCGTTGATGGAGCACGGGGCAGGCCGGTCCGGGCGAGGCGGTAGTTGTCCCGCCCGGACCGGCCGTTCGCGTGGGCGCGTGGGCTCAGGGCAGGCCCTAGCCCTCGCGCACCGACGCGCCGCCCTGCAGCAGACCGCGCTCGCCGGCGATCACCCCGGCCTGGAAACGGCTCCGGCCGCCGAGCCAGGCCATCAGCTCCGCGGTGATCCGGCGCGAGGTGCGCACCGAGACGCCCAGCTTGCGGGCCACCACCTCGTCGGTGTGGCCCTGCGCGAGCAGGCTGAGCACCGCCATCGTCTGCGGGTTGAGGCCCTCGGCCCCCCTGGCCGGGGCCTTCCCGTACGGGACGGCGATCTCCCAGACGTACTCGAACAGCGCGCAGAGCGCGGAGACCAGTCCGGGACCGGACAGCACCAGAGCCCCCACGCTGGTGTCGTCCGGATCGGTCGGGACGACCGCCACCTTGCGGTCGAAGATCACCAGGCGCATCGGGAGCGCGGGCGCGACCCGAACCCGGGCTCCCTTCTCCGTGAGCCAGTCCAGGTGGGCGATGGTGCCGCCGTCGTTGGCCGCGCTCTCCAGGTAGATGCTGCGCATCTGCACGCCGCGGTCGAAGACCGCCTGGTCGGCGGCCTGGCTCGCCTTACGGGCGGCCTGGGACTGCCCGCCGCCGGTGGCGAAGCCCATGATCTCGCCGGCGCAGGAGTGCGAGAGCTCCTCCAGCCGCAGCCGGATCTGGTCGACGCCCTCCAACTGTTCGACACCCAGGCCCCGTTCACCCTTGCGGCTCTCGGCGTACTGGGCGACGAGCTTGGCGGCCTCCAGCCGGCTCTGCGCGATCTGGTGCTGCCGCTCGGCGAGTTCGGCCTCCTGCCGGCCGATCAGCATCGCCAGGCTGACCTCCGGGTTGACCAGGAGGAGGTGACCGGGCTCCAGTTCGGAGTGCCTGATCAGGGTGAGCCGGGCCAGCCCGTCCAGGGCGTCCCGGACCCGTTGTTCGGGCCAGTCGAGATCCTGCGCGACCCCCGCGATTCCGAGCTCCGGCCGGGCCAGCACCGTCCGGTACACGGCCTCGGCATCGGGATCCAGTCCTAACACTGACAGCACCGCCTGCCCCCCCGATATTTCGAACCTGATAAAAGCGTCCCATCATCACCGGATCTCGGGGGCATGCTACGACACCTGGCTCAGAGCCACCCGAGGTTTCGGGTCAGGCCCTTTCCTACCGGCTTCGAGCGGGTCTACCCACGAGAGGATTTGACATGTATATCACTGTCGGACGTCTGGTTCGGGGTATGGTCGGGCCGGAACAGGTCACGCCCGACAAACTCGTCGAACTGCTCCGGAAGGCCGCCCTCCCGGGCGAGGGACTTGAGCACGTGTACGTCGAGATCGACCCCCTCGGCGCCGATCTCGTCTTCTTTCTCGGGCCACCGAAATCCGGAGAGCCGGATTCCGCCGCACGCCGAATCACCAGCCGTTGCCTACGGGACACGCCTGAACTGCGCGGATGGCGACTGGCGGCCCAATTCAGCGACGACCGGCTGCCGTTGTTGGAGGAGTGACACCGGGGGGCGGGGGCCCTGCAGGGTGTTGCCATAGCAGGACCCTGACAGTGGCGAACCATGGCACGGAACGTGTGTGCGAGACAGACTTGGTCACGCCGAAGGGGGCCGGAACCCCCTTCTCGCAGGATTAGAGAACCGGGCTCGCCTAGCCATTCAGCGCAGGATTCGAACCCGGTAGCGCACTCATCCGTTTCGCTGTTTCGCCGCCGCCTATTCCACGGCCCGCGACGTCTTTGCCACCGGGGGTTCACCATGAGCAGCATCACCGTTTTCGCCGGCCGCGCCGCCGCCCTCCTCGGCCTGCTGGCCGCCGGCATCACCCTCACCGCGCCGGCTGCCTGCGCCGCCACCACCGCCACCGCCCCGGCCGACGCGGTCACCGCCACCGTGCACGGCGACGACATCATCTGGGACTGACGTCCCGTCACTCGACGCGAAGGGGGACGGGCCGATGCCCATCATCAGAACACCGCAGGAGTTCAACGAGGATGAGCTCTTCGTCGACCTGCGGGCGATGTTCGACTACCCGCTGTACCTCAAGTGCGAGGGCTTCAACTTCGCCGGATCCGTCAAGCTCAAAGCCGCCCTCAGCATGGTCGACGCCGCCGAACGCGACGGGCGGCTGAACCGCGACTCCATCCTGGTGGAGTCCTCCTCGGGCAACCTCGGGATGGCGCTCAGCATGATCGCCTCCGTCCGGGGCTACCAGTTCATCTGCGTTGTCGACCCACGTACCAATCTGTCCACCCGCCAGCTCATCGAAACGCTCGGCGGCCATGTTCACATGATCACCGAGCCGTCGCCGGAAACCGGGTTCCTGGGCGCCCGGCTGGATTACGTCCGTGAGCTGTGCGCCTCCTCGCCCCGGTACGTGTGGCTCAACCAGCACGCCAACCCGGACAACTGGCGGGCCCACCACCGCACCACCGCTCCGTCGATCCACCGCCAGTTCCCCGACCTGGACGTGCTGTTCATCGGCGCCGGGACCACCGGGACGCTGATGGGCTGCGCCCGCTACTTCAAGGAGCACCGGCCGGCCACCCGGATCGTCGCGGTGGACAGCGTCGGTTCCGTCACCTTCGGCGGCGAACCCGGACCGCGGATGATCCCCGGCCTCGGCGCCGGCGTCCGACCGGCCCTGCTGGACGAGGACTTCGTCGACGACGTGGTGCACGTGCCCGAACTCGACACCGTCCGCACCTGTCACCGGCTCGCCCGCGGCGGCTTCCTGTTCGGCGGCTCCACCGGCACGGTGGTCAGCGGTGCCGCGGCCTGGCTGGCGGAGCACCGCGGCGGCAAGGACGTCGTCGCCGTCGCCGTCTCGCCCGACCTGGGCGACCGCTACCTCGACACCATCTATCAGAGCGCCTGGGTGCGCGACATCTACGGAGCCGACGCACTGGATGCGGTCGAGCGCCTCACGCCGCCCAACGCCATTGTCACGGGGGTAAGATGACGATGCGTCATGTCGCGCGTCTTTTTGAAACAGTGCATTCCGAAGAGCTCCCGCTGTCCGCCGCCCAGCGCGAGATGTGGTTCGCCCAGCAGCTCGACCCGGGCAACCCGGTGTTCACCATGGCGGACTGCCTGGAGCTGACCGGCCCGCTGGACCACGAGCGGCTGCGGGCCGCCTGGCAGCGCGTGCAGAACCGCACCGAGGCCCTGCGGGTGCGCTTCGTCGAGCGCGACGGACAGCCGGTGCAGCTCGTCGAGCCGCCCCACGAGCGCCCCCTCCCGGTGCTCGACCTGACCGGCGCGCCGGACCCGCTCGCCGCCGCCGAGGCGTTCCTGGAGACCGGCCGGCAGCTTCCGTCCACGCTCGGCCCCGACGCCTTCGCCGCCACCCTGCTGCTGATCGGCCCCGAACTGGCCTGGCTGTACGTGAAGGCCAACCACATCCTGGTGGACGGCTTCAGCCGCGCCCTGGTCTACGCCCGGCTCGCCGCCGAGTACGACCTGCCCGACGCCGAGCCGGCCGCCGACCCGACCCTCGCCGAGCTGCTCGCCGAGGAGAGCGACTACCTCGCCTCCCCCGCCCACCAGCGCGACCGCGCCTACTGGGCCGAGCAGTTGGCCGACGGCATCGAGCCCACCGTGCTCTCCGGCCACCTCGGCGCGCCCGCCCGCACCACCCTGCGCAGCACCGGTCTGATCCCGGCCGACACCGTCACCAGGCTGCAGGACGCCGCCTGGGCCGAGCGGGTCACCTGGCAGACCCTGCTGATCGGCGCCACCGCCGGCTGCCTGGCCCAGCTCGCCGGCACCGACCGGGTCGTGCTGACCCTGCCGGTCGCCGCCCGGACCACGCCGCTGGCGCAGTCCGTCCCCGGCATGCGCGCCAACTTCCTGCCGCTGCCGATCGCCGCCCACCCCGCGCTCGGTCGCGACGGCCTGCTCACCCAGGTCGCGGCCACCCTGCGCGGTACGCTGCGCCACCAGCGCCACCGGCACGACGCCATCCGCCGCGACCTCGGTCTGACCGGCGACGCCGGCCGCACCTTCGGCCCGACCGTCAACGTGCTGCAGACCGGCGGCGAGTTCGCCCTCGGCGAGTGCCGCGCGCTGGTCCGCAACCTGTCCACCGGCCCCGTCCCGGATCTGCAGATCCTGTTCCTGGACAGCGGCGAGGAGGGCTGCGAGCTGCGGATCGACGGCGACGCCGACCGCTACCCGCAGGAGCGCCTGGACCTCTTCCGCGACGCCCTGCTCGGCTACCTGGCCGAGTTCGCCACCGTCTCCACCGAACTGCCGATCGGCCGGATCGCCGCCCTGCCGAAGGCCGAGCGCGAACGCGTCCTGGCCGAGGGGAACGGCTACCGGCAGCAGCCCGAGGTCTTCACCGACGTGCTGCCCCGGATCCGCGAACTCGCCCTGGCCCGGCCCGGCGCGACCGCCGTCCAGGACGACGCCGGCCGGCTCGACTACGCCGAGCTGGTCGCCCGGGCCAGCGCCCTGTCCCGCCGGCTGGTCGCCGCGGGCGCCGGGCCGGACCGGCTGGTGGCCGTCGCCGCCGCCCCCGGCACCGGCTTCGTGACCGCCGTCCTCGGCGTGCTCGGCGCCGGCGCCGCCTGGCTGCCGCTGGACGTCCAGGCCCCGGCCGCCCGCGGCGCGGCGCTGGTCGAGGCCGCGGGCGCCACCGTCCTGCTGCACGGCGAGGACCAGCAGCCGTACGTCGACACCCTGCTCGGCGCGCTGCCCGGGGACCGCCCGGCCGTCCTGGTCCTCGACGACACCCGCGACGAGGAACTGCTGCCGACCGCCGGGGGCCCCGCCGAGCTGGCGTACGTCATCTACACCTCGGGCTCCACCGGCCGCCCCAAGGGCGCCATGGTGCACCGCGACGGCATGGTCAACCACCTGCTCGCCAAGCACGCCGACCTGGAGCTGTCCGAGGCCGACACCGTGGTGCACAACGCCCCGGTCACCTTCGACATCTCGGTCTGGCAGATGCTGAGCCCGCTGGTCGCGGGCGGGCGGCTGCGGGTGGTCTCCCGCGAGCTCGCCGCCGACCCGGGCGCGCTGTTCGCGCTCGCCGACGCCGAGGGCGTCACCGTGCTGGAGGTCGTCCCCTCGCTGCTGCGCGCCGCCCTGGACTCCTGGGAGGCCGGCGCGCCGATGCCCCCGCTGTCCGTGCTGCGCAAGCTGGTGGTCACCGGCGAGGCGATGCCCGCCGACCTGGCCCGCCGCTGGTTCGCGCTGCGCCCCGGCATCCCGCTGGTCAACGCCTTCGGGCCGACCGAGTGCTCGGACGACGTCACCCACGCCCTGATCGGCTCCCCGGAGGAGCTGGACTCGGTGCGCGCCCCGATCGGCCGCCCGGTCCGCGACACCCGGCTCTACGTCCTCGGCGACTCGCTGCAGCCCGTCCCGGCCGGCCAGCCCGGCGAGCTGTACGTCGGCGGGCGCGGCGTCGGCCGCGGCTACCTGAACGACCCGCGGCGCACCGCCGGGGCCTTCGTCGCCGACCCGTACACGGACGAGCCCGGCGCCCGGATGTACCGCACCGGCGACCGGGTGGTGCACCGGGCGGACGGGCAGCTGGAGTTCCTGGAGCGGGTCGACCACCAGGTCAAGATCCGCGGCCACCGGATCGAGCCCGGCGAGGTCGAGGCCGCGCTGCGCGCCGTCCCCGGCGTGGCCGACGCGGTGGTCACCGTCGCCCGGGACCCGTCCGGCGGCACCCGGCTGGTCGCCCACCTCGCCGGTGACGCCGACCCGGCCGCCGTCCGCGCCGAACTGGCCCGGACACTGCCCGACTACATGGTCCCGGCCGTGCTGGTGCCGATGGCGGCGCTGCCGCTGACCCCCAACGGCAAGGTGGACCGCAAGGCCCTGCCGGTACCGGACTTCAGCGCGCTGCGCCGCGAGCGGCGGGCCCCGGCCACCGAGCGCGAGGCGCTGCTGTGCGCGCTGTTCGCCGAGGTGCTGGAGCTGGACGAGGTCGGCGCCGACGAGGACTTCTTCGCGCTCGGCGGGCACTCGCTGCTGGCCGGCCGGGTGGTCACCGGGCTGCGCGCCCGGCTCGGCATCGAGCTGCCGATCCGCACCCTGTTCGAGGCACCGACCCCGTTCGCCCTGGCGCTCGCCCTGGACGGCGCCGAGCCGGCCCGGGAGGAGCTGGTGGCCGGCCCCCGGCCGGAGCGGATCCCGCTCTCCCCCGGGCAGCAACGGCTCTGGTTCCTCTCCCAGTTGGACGCCGCGGGCGCCACCTACCACCTCTCGCACGCGGTCCGGCTGACCGGCGCCCTGGAGCGGGCGGCGCTCGCCGAGGCGCTGGCCGACGTGGTGGCCCGGCACGAGAGTCTGCGCACCGTCTTCCCCGCCGAGGACGGGCGCCCGCACCAGCGGGTGCTGCCGGTCGGCGAGGCCGGGCCCGAGCTGCCCGTCGTCCCGTTCACCGGCCGCTCGGCCGAGGAGCTGGACGCCGAGCTCGCCGCCCGGGCCGGCACGCCCTTCGACCTGGCCGCCGAGCCGCCGCTGCGCGCGGTGCTGTTCGAGACCGGCGTCGAGGAGCACGTGCTGCTGCTGGTGCAGCACCACATCGCGGCCGACGGCTGGTCGGTGCGTCCGCTGGTCGACGACCTGCAGGCCGCCTACCGCGCCCGGCTGGCCGGCGGTGCCCCGGAGTGGGACGAACTGCCCGTCCAGTACGCCGACTACACCCTCTGGCAGCGCCGACTGCTCGGCGAGCAGGACGATCCATCGTCTCTGATGTCCCGTCAGCTCGATTACTGGGAAGCACAGTTGGCCGAGCTGCCGGAGGAGCTGGCACTGCCCGTCGACTTCCCGCGCCCGGCGGTGCCCAGCTACCGGGGCGCCACCGTGCCGCTGCGGCTGGACGCGCAGACGCACCGCGCGCTGGCCGCACTGGCCCGGGAGTCCGGCGCCAGCCCGTTCATGGTCGTGCAGGCGGCGCTGGCCGTGCTGCTCGGCAAGCTCGGCGCCGGTACGGACATCCCGCTCGGCACCCCGGTGGCCGGGCGCACCGCCCAGGCCCTGGACAGCCTGGTCGGCTTCTTCGTCAACACCCTGGTGCTGCGCACCGACCTGGACGGCGACCCGACCTTCCGCACCCTGGTCGGCCGGGCCCGGGAGACCGTGCTGGCCGCCCTGGCCCACCAGGACGTGCCGTTCGAGAAGCTGGTCGACCGGCTCGGCGCCGGCCGCTCGCTGGCCCGCCAGCCGCTCTTCCAGGTGATGCTCGCCTTCCAGAACAACGCCGCGGCCCGCCCCGAGCTGCCCGGCCTGACCGCCGAGGTCAGCCCGGTCGGCACCGGGACGGCCAAGTTCGACCTGGCCTTCGAACTCGTCGAGCGGTACGACGGATCGGGCGAGCCGGACGGCCTCACCGGCACCCTGGAGTACAGCACCGACCTGTTCACCGAGCGGACCGCCCGCGGCCTGGCGGACCGGCTGGCCCACCTGATCGGCCTGCTGACCGGCGATCCCGACCGGCCGCTCAGCGGACTGGACGCCCTGCTGCCCGAGGAGCGCGAGCTGCTGCTCGGCTCCTGGAGCGGGGCCGCGACCCCGACCACCGTCGGTGCGGTCCAGCTGCCCGCGCTGTTCCAGGCGCAGGCGCACCGCGCGCCCGAGCGGCCCGCGCTGCGCTGGTTCGAGGGCGGCGTCGTGCGCGCCGAGGTCGGCTACGGCGAGCTGAACGAGCGCGCCAACCGGCTCGCCCACCACCTGATCGCCCTGGGCGCGGGCCCCGGACGGATCGTCGCCCTGGCGCTGCCGCGCACGGTCGACGCGGTCGTCGCGGTGCTCGCGGTCCTCAAGACGGGCGCGGCCTACCTGCCCGTCGACCCGGCGTACCCGCGCGAGCGGATCGCCTACCTGCTGGAGGACTCCGCTCCGCTGGCGGTGCTCAGCCACAGCTCGGTGGCCGGACGGCTGCCGGAGCAGGTGGCCTCACCGGTGCTGCTATTGGACGACCCGGCGACCGCCGCCGCGATCGCCGGTGCCCCCGCGCACGACCCGGAGGACGCCGAGCGGGTCGCCCCGCTGGGGCCGGACCACCCGGCGTACGTGATCTACACCTCCGGCTCCACCGGCCGCCCCAAGGGCGTGCTGGTGCCGCACCGGGCGGTGGCCGCGCTGGCGGCCGAGCACGACCGCTTCGGCGTCGGCGAGGGCACCCGGCTGCTGCAGTTCGCCTCGTTCAGCTTCGACGCCGCCGCCTGGGAGCTGCTCACCGCGCTGCTGGGCGGCGCCGTCCTGGTGCTGGCCGCGGAGGCCGACCGGGCGCCCGGCGAGCCGCTGGCCGAGCTGGTCGCGAAGGCCGGCATCGAGGTGGTCTGCCTGCCGCCGACGGTGCTCGCCGCCTGGCCGGTCGGGATGCCGATGCCCGAGGGCCTGACCCTCATCACGGCCGGCGAGGCCTGCCCGCCCGAGCTGGTGGAGCGCTGGTCCGCGGGCCGGCGGATGCTCAACGCGTACGGCCCGACCGAGACCACGGTCTGCGCCACCGTCAGCGAGCCACTGGCCGGAGCGGTCAAGCCGCCGATCGGCCGACCGCTGGCCGGCGCCCGGGTGTACGTGCTCGACGAGGCGCTGCGGCCCACCCCGCCCGGCGTGATCGGCGAACTGTACGTGTCCGGCGCCGGGGTGGCCCTCGGCTACCTGCACCGGCCGGAGCTCACCGCCCAGCGCTTCACCGCCGACCCGTACGGCGGCCGGGACGACCGGATGTACCGCACCGGTGACCTGGTGCGCTGGACGGCCGACGGCCAGCTGGACTACGTGGGCCGGGTCGACGAACAGGTCAAGCTGCGCGGCTTCCGGATCGAGCTCGGCGAGATCGAGACCGCGCTGCTCGCCCGGCCGGGCGTGGAGCAGGCCGCCGCGGTGGTCCGCGAGGACCGCCCCGGCGACAAGCGGCTGGTCGCCTACGTCACCCCGGCCGACCTGCCGGTCGGCGAGCTGCGGGCGGCGCTCGCGGCGGAGCTGCCCGACTACCTGGTGCCGTCCGCGTTCGTCCCGCTGGAGACCCTGCCGCTGACCGGCAACGGCAAGCTGGACCGCCGGGCGCTGCCCGCGCCCGACTACGCCGCCGCCTCCACCGGCCGGGCCCCGGCCGACGCCCGGGAGGCCGCGTTCTGCGCGGTCTTCGCCGAGGTGCTCGGACTGCCCGAGGTCGGCGCCGACGACGGGTTCTTCGACCTGGGCGGCGACAGCATCGTCTCCATCCAGCTGGTCAGCCGGGCCCGCGCGGCCGGGCTGGTGGTCACCGCGCAGGACGTCTTCACCCACCGGACCCCGGCGGCGCTGGCCGTGGTGGCCCGTGACGGCGAGGACGAGGGTGCGGTCGCCACGGTCGGCACCGAGGACGGCGTCGGCCCGCTGGGCCAGCTGCCGATCGGGCACTGGCTGCGCGAACTCGGCGGACCGGTGGACGGCTTCCACCAGGCCGTCCTGGTCCGCACCCCGGCCGACGCCACCCGGGAGTCGCTGACCGCGGCCCTGCAGGCGCTGCTGGACCACCACGACGGGCTGCGGATGCGGCTGCTGCCGGACTGGTCGCTGCTGATCACCGAGCCCGGCACGGTCGACGCCGGCGCGCTGCTGCGGATCCTCGACGGCCCGGCCGCCGACTGGCCCGCCGAGGCGGTCGCCGCCCGGCAGCGGCTGGCGCCCGGCGAGGGCGTGATGGTCCAGGCGCTGTGGCACCCCGTCGGCGGCGAGCTGCTGCTCACCCTGCACCACCTGGTGGTGGACGGGGTGTCCTGGCGGGTGCTGCTGCCCGATCTGGCCCGGGCGCACGCGGCCGTCCTGGCGGGCGAGCCGGTGCGACCGCAGCCGGTCGGCACCTCCCTGCGGCACTGGTCCGGACTGCTGGAGCGGACCGCGGGCACGCCCGAGCTGCGCGCCCAACTCGACTGGTGGCGCGCCGAGTCGGCCGGTGAGGAGGCCCCGCTGGGCCACCGGCCCGCCGACCCGGCGGTGGACACCGTCGCCACCGCCCGTACGCTGCACCGCACCCTGGACGGCGACACCACGGCGGCGCTGCTCACCGAGGTCACCGGGGCGTTCCACGCCGAGGTGAACGACGTGCTGCTGACCGCCCTGGCGCTCGCCGTCGCGGACTGGCGGCGGCGCACCGGGCGGCCGCAGGGGCCGGTGCCGGTCGAGCTGGAGGGCCACGGGCGCGAGGAGTTCGCCCCCGGCGTGGACCTGTCCCGCACGGTCGGCTGGTTCACCACCGCCTACCCGCTGCGGCTGCACCCGGGCCCGGTGGACCTGGCCGAGGCGCTCGCCGGCGGCCCGGCCGCCGGACACAGCCTCAAGCTGGTCAAGGAGCACCTGCGGATGGTGCCCGGGCACGGGCTCGGCTGGGGCCAACTGCGGTACCTGGACGAGGAGAGCTCGCAGGAGCTGTCCGGCGCCGCCCGGCCGCAGCTCGGCTTCAACTACCTGGGCCGGATGCCCGCGCCCACCGGCGAGGACTGGTCGCTGACCGAGCAGTCCGCCGCCCTGGCCGCCGGGGCCGACCCGGAGATGCCGCTGCCGCACGTCCTGGACGTCAACGCGGTGACCGAGGACGGCCCGGACGGACCGCGGCTCAGCGCCCGCTGGACCTGGGCCGGCCAGGCCCTGTCGCAGTCCGACGCCGAGGACCTGGCCGAGGGCTGGTTCCAGGCCCTGCGGGCCCTGGTGCGGCACACCCGGGAGCCCGGCGCCGGCGGCTGGACGCCGTCCGACCTCGACCTGGTGGCACTCAGCCAGGACGAGATCGACGAATTCGAGGACGACATGGACGACTGGGGGGACGAGCTGTGACCACGGCCTCGGCCGAGCCCCGCACCGGGCGACGAACCGGGCGGAGCTCCAATCTGAGCGACATCCTGCCGGTGGCACCGCTGCAGGAAGGGCTGATGTTCCACGCGCAGTACCACCGCGAGGAACTCGACGTCTACACCGTGCAGTTGGTGATGGACCTGGCGGGCGAGCTGGACCCGGCGCGGCTGCGCGCCGCGGTCACCGCCCTGCTGGAGCGCCACCCCAACCTGCGGGCGGCCTTCCGCTACCGCAAGAACGGCGACCCGGTGCAGGTCGTGCCGCGCGAGGTCGCGCTCGACTGGCGGGAGGTCGACCTTCAGACCGCCCCCGACGCGGCCCAGGAGAGTGAGGAGCTCGCCGAGCGCGACCGGCTGCGCCCCTTCGACCTGGCCCGCCCGCCGCTGCTGCGCTTCAGCCTGCTGCGGCTCGGCGAGCGGGAGCACCGCCTGGTGCTGACCGCCCACCAGATCCTGTTCGACGGCTGGTCGATGCCGATCGTGGTGCGCGAGCTGTTCGCCTGCTACGCCGACGGCGGCGTCTCGCTGCCGCGCCCCGCCCCGTACAGGTCCTACCTGGCCCACCTGGCCCGGCAGGACCGCACGGCGGCCGAGGCGGCCTGGACGGCCGCGCTGGACGGCTTCACCGAGCCCACCCGGCTGTCCGGCGCGGCCGCGGGCACCGAGCCCGCCCAGCGGGGCATGCCCGGCGAGCACGCGGTCGAGCTGGACGAGCGGGAGTTCGCCGCGCTCACCGGATGGGCCCGGGGCCGCGGCCTGACCGTCAACACCGTGGTGCAGGGCGCCTGGGCGACCGTGCTGGGCACCCTGACCGGGCTGCGCGACATCGTCTTCGGCGGCACCGTCTCGGGCCGCCCCCCGGAGCTGCCCGGGGTCGAGGGCATGGTCGGGCTGTTCATCAACACCCTGCCGGTGCGGGTCGACCTGGACCCGGCGCAGAGCTTCACCGAGCTGCTGTCCGCCCTGCAGGACCGCCAGTCCGTCCTGCTGCCGCACCAGCACCTCGGCCTCAACACCATCCAGCGCCTGGCCGGGGTCGGCGACCTCTTCGACAGCGTGCTGGTCTTCGAGAACTACCCGCTCGACCCCAAGGCGCTGGCCGGCGAGGTCGCCGGGCTGCGGCTGACCGGCCTGCGGGCCGGCGACGCCAACCACTACCCGCTCAGCCTGATGGCCCTGCCCGGCGAGCGGCTGCGGCTCCAGATCGGCTACGACACCGCCCGGTTCACCCCGGCCGAGGCCGCCGTCGTCGCCGAGCGGCTGCTGCACGTGCTGCGCACCGCCCAGACCGAGCCGGACCGCCCGCTCGGGCAGCTGGACCTGCTGCTGCCCGGCGAGCGCACCCGGCTGGCCGTCACCGCCCCGGAACCGGCCGAGACCGACCCGTGGACGGACGTGGTGGCGCGGGTCCAGGAGTTCGCCCGCACCACCCCGGCCGCCGTCGCCGTCTCCGACGGCGCCGAGCAGCTGACCTACCGCGAGCTGGCCGGCCGGGCCGGCGCCCTCTCCCGGGCGCTGCTCGACGCGGGCGCCGCGACCGGACCGGTCGGCGTGCTCGCCCAGCCCGGCTGCGGCTTCGTCACCGCCGTCCTGGGCGTGCTCGGCGCGGGCGCGGCCTGGCTGCCGCTGGACGTCGCCGCGCCGGTCAAGCGCGCCGCCGTGCTGGCCGCCGAGGCACACGTGAGCGCCCTGCTGGTCGGCCCGGGCGAGCGCGCCATGGCCGCCGAGCTGCTGGCCGAGGCCGGGCTGGACGTCCCGGTGCTGGAGCTGGGCAAGGCCGTCGCCAAGAAGCCGCAGGCCCCACGCGGCACCGGCGACGACCTGGCGTACGTCATCTTCACCTCGGGCTCCACCGGCCGCCCCAAGGGCGCCATGGTGCACCGGGCGGGCATGGTGAACCACCTGTTCGCCAAGATCGACGACCTGGAGCTGGACGGGCACACCGTGCTGGTCCACAACGCCCCGGTCACCTTCGACATCTCGGTCTGGCAGATGCTCGCCGCGCTGGTCGTCGGCGGGCGGCTGCGGGTCACCGGCCGCGAACTCGCCGCCGACCCGCAGGCGCTGTTCGGCCTGGTCGCCCCCGAAGGCGTCACCGTGCTGGAGGTCGTCCCCTCGCTGCTGCGGACCGCCCTGGACAGCTGGGACGACGGCGCCGAGCCGCCCGTCCTGGACGGCCTGCGCAAGCTGGTGGTCACCGGCGAGGCGCTGCCCGCCGACCTGGCCCACCGCTGGTTCGCCCGCTACCCGGCGGTCCCGCTGGTCAACGCGTACGGCCCGACCGAGTGCTCGGACGACGTGACGCACGCCGTGATCGGCTCCCCGGCAGAGCTGGACTCGGTGCGCGCCCCGATCGGCCGGGCGGTGCGCGGCACCGGACTGTACGTCCTGGACGACGCGCTGCGCCCGGTCCCGGACGGCGTCCCCGGCGAGCTGTACGTGGGCGGGCGCGGCGTCGGCCGCGGCTACCTGGACCAGCCCGGCCGCACCGCCTCGGTGTTCGTCGCCGACCCGTTCAGCCCGCTGCCGGGCGCGCGGATGTACCGCACCGGCGACCGGGTGATCCGCCGGCCGGACGGCCAGCTGGAGTTCCTGGAGCGGGTCGACCACCAGGTCAAGATCCGCGGCCACCGGATCGAGCCCGGCGAGGTCGAGGCCGCGCTGCGCTCGATCGAGCAGATCGGCGACGCCGTGGTGGTGGTCCGCCGCGGCGGGGCCGGCGACGCCCGGCTGGTCGGCTACGTGACCGGCCCGGTCGACCCGGCCTGGGGCCGGGCGGCGGCCGCCGCGATCCTGCCCGAGTACATGGTGCCCTCCGCCCTGGTGGTGCTGGACGCCCTGCCGCTGACCCCCAACGGAAAGGTGGACCGCAAGGCGCTGCCCGAGGTCGACCTCGCCTCGGCGACCGGCCGCGGCCCGCGCACCCCGCAGGAGGAGGTGCTGTGCGCCGCCTTCGCCGAGGTGCTGGACCTGCCCAGGGTCGGCATCGACGAGGACTTCTTCCAGCTCGGCGGCCACTCGCTGCTCGCCACCCGGCTGGTCAGCCGGGTGCGCACCCTGCTCGGCGCCGAACTGCCGATCCGCACCCTGTTCGACGCGCCCACGGTGGCCGCGCTGGCCGGGCGGCTCACCCAGGACGCCGTCCGCCCCGCGCTGACCGCCGGGAAGCGCCCGGCGCTGCTGCCGCTGTCCTACGCTCAGCAGCGGCTCTGGTTCCTGGACCGGCTGGAGGGTCCCTCCGCCACCTACAACCTGCCCTGGACGCTGCGGCTGCGCGGACCGCTGGACCGCGCGGCGCTGACCGCCGCGCTGACCGACGTGGTCGAGCGGCACGAGAGCCTGCGCACCGTCTTCCCGGACCGCGACGGGCTGCCGTACCAGCAGGTCCTGTCCGTCGGGCAGGCCGCCGTCGCACTGCCGGTCCGCGAGCTCGACGAGAGCGAACTCGCCTCGGCCGCCGAGGAGTTCGCCACCGCGAGCTTCGACCTGGCGAACCGGCCGCCGATCCGGGCCACGCTGCTCGCGGCCGGCCCCGAGGACCACCTGCTGGTCGTGGTGATCCACCACATCGCCGGTGACGGCTGGTCCAACGGCCCGCTCGCCCGCGACCTCTCCACCGCCTACGCCGCCCGGCTGGCCGGCCGCGCGCCCGCCTGGACGCCGCTGCCGGTGCACTACGCCGACTACGCGCTCTGGCAGCGCGAACTGCTCGGCGAGGAGGGCGACCAGGAGTCCGTCATCGCACGCCAGATCGCCTACTGGAAGGAGCAGTTGGCCGGCCTGCCGGAGGAGCTGCAGCTGCCGGTGGAGACCGCCCGACGGGCCACCGTCGGCTACCGCGGCGACAGCGTCCGCTTCGCCGTCCCGGCCGAGCTGCACCACCGGGCGGTCGCGCTGGCCCGGCAGAGCGGGGCCAGCCTGTTCATGGTGCTCCAGGCCGCGCTGGCCACCCTGCACGGCAAGCTCGGCGCGGGCGAGGACATCCCGCTCGGCACCCCGATCGCCGGTCGCACCGACGACGCGCTGGACGACCTGGTCGGCATGTTCGTCAACACCCTGGTGCTGCGCACCGACCTGTCCGGGGCGCCGACCTTCCGCGAGCTGCTGGAGCGGGTCAAGGCCACCGACCTGGCCGCCTACGCCCACCAGGACCTGCCGTTCGAGAAGCTGGTCGACGCCCTCGGCCCCGAGCGCGCCCCGGCCCGCAACCCGCTGTTCCAGACCCTGCTGGCCCTGCACAACAACGCCGCCGCCCGGCTGGAGCTGCCCGGCATCACCGCCGAGGCGGGCGCGGCCGAGCTCGGCGTGGCCCGGCTCGACCTCTGCTTCGAACTCGCCGAAGTCTCCGGCCAGGACGGCCCCGGCGGGCTGGCGGGCCGGCTGGAGTACAGCACCGACCTGTTCAGCGCGGCCGGCGCCCAGCGACTGGCCGACCGGCTGGTGCACCTGCTGGGCGTCCTGGTCGACCAGCCGGACCGGCCGATCAGCGCCGCCCCGGTGCTGCTGCCCGGCGAGCGGGAGGAGCTGCTGGCCCTCGGGGCCGGGGCCGACGCCCGGGGTGACGGGCAGCCGCTCGCCGCCCTGCTGGAGGCCACCGCGGACGCCCACCCGGACGCGATCGCGCTCGAGTACGCCGACCAGCGGGTCGACTTCGCCGAGCTGCACCGCCGGGCCAACCGGCTCGCCCGCACCCTGGTCGCCCAGGGCGCGGCGCCGGACCGGCTGGTGGCGATCGCGCTGCCGCGCTCCGTCGACCTGGTGGTGGCGGCGCTCGCGGCGGTCAAGACCGGAGCCGGCTACCTGCCGATCGACCCGTCCTACCCGGCCGACCGGATCGCCGGGATGGCCAAGGACGCCCGGCCGGTGCTGACCGTGACCGTGACCGAGGTGGCCGCGGCCGTCCCCGGCCTGGACAACGGCCGGCTCCTGCTGCTGGACGACCCGGCCACCCCCGCGCTGGTCGACGGCCAGGACGCGGACCACCTGCGCCCGGCCGAACTGGCCGGACCGGTACGGCCCGAGCACACCGGGTACGTCATCTACACCTCGGGCTCCACCGGCCGCCCCAAGGGCGTCCTGGTGCCGCGCGGGGCACTGGTCAACCACCTGCTGGACCTCACCGAGCGGGTCGGCCTGGCCCCCGGGCGCACCCTGCTGGCCGTCACCACCTTCGGTTTCGACATCGCCAACCTGGAGCTGTTCGGCCCGCTGCTCAGCGGCGCCCGGCTGGTGCTCGCCCCGCACGACACGGTCCGCGACCCGGAGCTGCTGGCCGAGCTGACCCTCGCCACCGGGGCGCACGTCATGCAGGCCACCCCGACGCTGTGGCACGCGCTGGTCACCGCGCGGCCCGACTCGCTGGCCGGGGTGCACGTGATGACCGGCGGCGAGGCCCTCAGCCCGGCCCTGGCGGCGGCGCTGACCGGCGCCGCGGCGAAGGTCAGCAACCTGTACGGCCCGACCGAGACCACCATCTACTCGGTCGGCGTCGACCTGGCGCCCGACCACACCGGCACCCCGCCGATCGGCCGCCCGCTGGCCGGCAACCAGGCTCGGCTGCTGGACGCCGCGCTGCGCCCGGTGCCGCCGGGCGTGGTCGGCGAGCTCTACCTGGCCGGCACCGGCCTCGCCCGGGGCTACCTGGACCGCCCGGGCCTGACCGCCGAGCGCTTCACCGCCGACCCGTACGGGCCGCCCGGCTCCCGGATGTACCGCACCGGGGACCTCGCCCGCTGGCGGCCGGACGGCTCGATCGACTACCTCGGCCGGATCGACCACCAGGTGAAGATCCGCGGCTTCCGGATCGAACTCGGCGAGATAGAGGCCGTGCTGACGGACCATCCGCTGGTCGAGCGGGCCTCGGTGACCGACCGGGAGGACTCCCCCGGCGAACGCCGGCTGGTCGCCTACCTGGTGCCCGCCGGCCCCGACCGGCCCGAACCCGCCGCGCTGCGCGCCCACTTGGCGGCCGTACTGCCGGAGTACATGCTCCCGGCCGCGTACGTCCCACTGGAGGCGCTGCCGCTCACCCCGAACGGCAAGGTGGACCGCAAGGCGCTGCCCGCGCCCGGGGCCGACGACCGGGCGGTAGCCCGCTCGGACGGCCGCGCGCCCAGCGGACCGGTGGAGCTCGCGCTCAGCCGGGTGTTCGCCGAGGTGCTCGGCCTGGACCGGGTCGGTGCCGAGGACGGATTCTTCGAGCTGGGCGGCGACAGCCTGAAGTCCATCCAGCTGGTCAGCCGGGCCCGCGCGGCCGGGCTGGAGCTCACCCCGGCCGACGTCTTCGCGCACCGCACCGTGGCCGGGCTGGCCCTGGTGGCCGGCGCCGTCGACGGCACCGGTGCGCCCGAGGACCCGTTCGCGCGCGTCCTGGCGATCCGGCCGACCGGCACCCGCCGTCCGGTGTTCTGCGTGCACGGCGCGGTCGGACTCGGCTGGCCTTTCCTGACCCTCGCCGCGGAAATTGACGCGGACATTCCCGTGTACGCTTTCCAGGCAGGTGGGGTGCGCTCCCCGGAAAAGTCCCCGGAGTCCGTCCGGGAAATCGCCGAAAAATATCTCGGCGAAATGCTGGAAATCCAGCCGCAGGGGCCTTATCGTATTCTCGGCTGGTCGTTCGGGGGGCTCGTCGCCCACGAGATCGCGGTCCAGCTGCAGGCCCGCGGCGAACAGGTCGAACTGCTCGCCGACCTGGACGGCTACCCCGGCAGCGGCTCGCCCGCCGAGGACGTGCCGGACGATCGGGCCGTCCTGGCCGAACTGCTCGAACGGGCCGGCCTCCCCGGCGAGAGCCCGGTCGACCCGGGCACCGCACGCAAGCGCCTCGCCGAGGCCGGCAACGCGCTCGCGGAGCTGGACGAGACCGAGCTGATCAGGCTGCTCGGGGTGATCCGCACCCACAGCCTGCTGGGCGACGCCCACCGCCCCGGCCGCTACCAGGGCGACCTGCTCCTGTTCGCGGCCACCCGCGGCGTCGCCCCCGGCGACCCGGACGCGGAGTCCTGGCGGGAGCACGTGACCGGCCGGATCCTGCGGCACCCGGTCGACAGCGACCACGACTCGATGCTCGAACCGACGCCGGCCGCATTCATCGGAAAGACCCTGTCGGCCTCCCTGCGAAAGTCGGACTGAAAACAGTCGGCGACCGCTCCGGACAATTCCGCCCCGGGGCCGCTGCGCCCGGAAAGCGGACGATTTCCGGGAATTCCGAAAGGATCAGAATCATGAGCAACCCGTTCGACGACGAGCAGGGCACATTCCTCGTGCTCGCGAACCACGAGAACCAGCACAGCCTGTGGCCCGCCTTCGCCGAGGTCCCGGCCGGCTGGCGGACCGTCAAGGGCGCCGGCACCCGGCAGGAGGCGCTCGACCACATCGAGCGCACCTGGACCGACCTGCGCCCGCAGAGCCTGATCGACGCAACTGCCTGATCGACGCAACTGCCTGAGCACCACCCACCCAACACCCCTGAGGAGCACACCATGAGCGCTGTCGCCATCGACGAGACGAAGGTCCGCGAGATCGTCGCCGACTGCCTCGACCTCGAGATCGAGGAGCTGACCCTGACCGACCACTTCATCGACCACTACGGCGCCGACTCGCTGAACGCCATCGAGGTCCTCGCCCGCCTGGAGAAGGAGTTCAACGTCACCATCCCGCAGGAGGAACTGGCCAACATGGTCAACCTGTCCGCCGTGCTGGAGGTCCTGTCCCGGGCGACCGCGCGATGAGTGAGCCCCAGCGCGTGGTGGTGACCGGCATCGGCGTCCTGTCGAGCATCGGCAACGGGGTCGCGGAGTTCACCTCGGCCCTGCGCGAGGGCCGCTGCGGCGCCGGTCCGATCACCAGCTTCGACACCACCGGCTTCCTCCGCACCTTCGGCCACGAGGTGGACGGCTTCGAACCGGAGCAGTGGATCCACCGCCTCCCGGTCGAACAGCTCGGCCGCGCCACCCAGTTCGCCGTCGCGGCGGCCCGGATGGCCGTCCAGGACGCCGGCCTCGACGAGCAGGAGCTCGCCGGGCTGCGCGCCCAGGTCACCGTCGGCACCACCGACGGCGAGGCCGCCGAACTCGACAAGATGATGGCCGAGTCGGTGGCCAAGGGCCCGGAGCACCCGTCGGACCAGCTGGTGGCCGGCCGGCTGCCGTCCCACCAGCTGGCCCTGGCCATCGCCCGGGAGCTGCGGCTCCCCCGGGCGGTCCCGACCGTCCTCGGCACCGCCTGCGCGGCCGGCAACTACGCGATCGGTGACGGCTTCGACGCCGTCCGCGGTGGCGAGGCGGACATCGCCGTCGTCGGCGGCGCGGACGCGATCTGCCGCCGCACCTTCGCCGGGTTCAGCCGACTCGGTCTGGTCTCCTCGGACTTCTGCCGTCCGTTCGACGCCGACCGGGAGGGGCTGCTCACGGCCGAGGGCGCGGGGGTCCTCGTCCTGGAGACGCTCGACTCGGCCAAGCGCCGCGGCGCCCGGATCTACGCCGAGCTGCTCGGCTACGGGCTCAACTGCGACGCCCACCACCCGACCGCACCCGACCAGTCGAGCGTCGCCCGCTGCATGGAGCTGGCGCTCGCCGATGCCGGGGTCAAGGCGACCGAGGTGGACCTGGTCTCCGCCCACGGCACCGGCACCCCCACCAACGACATCACCGAGACCCGCGCGATCCGCGAGGTCTTCGGCGACACCCCGCCGCGCACCGTCGCCCTCAAGGCGATGCTCGGCCACTCGATGGGCGCGGCGAGCGCGCTCGGCGCGGCCGCCTCGGCGCTCGCGCTGGCCCACGGGTTCGTCCCGCCCACCGTCAACCACCGCACCACCGACCCCCAGTGCCAGATCGACTGCGTGCCCAACCACTCCGTCCCCGCGGACCTCCGGGTGGTGGTCAACAACGGCCTGGCCTTCGGCGGCAACAACGCCTGCGTCGTCCTGGGGCGCCATGACGAGGAGCCCAGCCGATGAGCGAGCGCAGCGAGCGAACCATCAAGAGGAGCGCGTGGGCGAATGCCCCCGCCGAGCACAGCGAGGCGGGCGCATGAGCGAGCGAGCCATCAAGAGGAGCCCCAGCACCATCCACCGGGACCGGCCGCTGATCACCGCGTGGTCCGCCGTCTCCCCGTTCGGCCTCGGCCGCGACGCGTTCGCGGCCGGGGTCGGCCGGGGGGAACCGGCCCACGAGGTACCGGACTTCGACACCCGCAAGGTGCTCGGCAAGGCCGGCACCCGCACCTTCGACCGGGCCACCGGCCTGGCCGTCACCGCCGTCCGCGAACTGCTCGACGAGGCCGAGGCCGCGCAGAGCCCGATCGCCACCGGCGGCCGCACCGCCCTCGTCCTCGGCACCACCCTCGGCAGCGCCCACAGCGCCGCCGGGTTCAGCCGGGCCTCCTTCGAAGGCGAGAAGCCCTACGACGTGCCGGCCCAGCTGATGCCGAACGTGCTGATGAACGGACCGGCCGCGGCCACCGCCATCCGCTTCGACCTCAAGGGCCCCAACACCACCCTGGCCGGCGGCGCCGCGGGCGGCCTGCTCGCCCTCGGCTACGCCCGCCGCCTGCTGGCGGCCGACCGCGCCGAACGCGCCGTGGTCGGTGCCGTGGAGGAGCAGTCGGCCACCCGCGAGTGGCTGGCCGGCGACATCGACCAGCCCCTCGGCGAGGGCAGCGCCGTCCTGCTGATGGAGACCGCCAGGACGCTGCCGCCCGGCCGCCGGGTACTGGCCGAACTGCTCGCCCTGGACGTCCGGCTGGACGTCGACGACGACCCGGCACAGGCCCTCGCCGACACCGTCCGCGAGGCCCTCGACCAGGCCGGCGCGACCCCCGACGAGGTCTGGGCCGCGGCCGTCACCGGGCAGCCGGCCGGGGAGCAACTCGCCGCGCTGGTCGGCGCCGAGGCCGTCGACCGGGTTCCCGCCCTGCTCGGCGACACCGGCTCCGCCGGGACGGTCTTCGCCCTCACCACCGTGCTGTCCCTGGCCGAGAACGACCCCGCGGCCGCCGGCCGCCTCGCCGTGATCGCCTCGCTGGACCACCAGGGCCTGGCCGCCTGCGCCGTCCTGCGGCTCACCGGCGGTGACCGATGAGCGCCCCGGGCATCGCCCTGATCAGCGGCGGCTCCCGCGGCATCGGCAAGGCAGCCGCCCTGCGCCTGGCCGCTGAGGGCTACGCGATCAGCTTCTGCTACCAGTCCGACCAGCAGGCCGCCGACCTCCTCGGCAAGGAGCTCGACGCCCTCGGCGTGGGCGTCCTGGCCGAACGGGTGAACGTCACCGACGCCGCCGCCGTCCGCGCCTGGGTCACCCGCACCGAACAGGAACTCGGCCCGATCACCGTCGCCATCGCCAGCGCCGGGATCACCCGCGACAAGCCGCTCCTCCTGATGGCCGACGAGGACTGGCAGGCGGTCACCGACACCAACCTCACCGGCACCGCCAACCTCTGCCGGGCGGTGGCCTTCCCGATGGTCAAGCGCCGCGGCGGCTCGATCATCACGCTCTCCTCGGTCTCCGGCGTCTACGGGAACCCCGGCCAGAGCAACTACGCGGCCTCCAAGGCCGGCATCATCGCGCTCACCCGCGCCCTGGCCAAGGAGGTCGGCCGCTACGGCGTCCGGGTCAACGCGGTGGCCCCCGGCATGATCGAGACCGACATGACCTCGGTGCTCACCGACGCCCAGCGCACCGAGGCCCTCAAGCACATCCCGCTCGGCCGCTTCGGCACGGCGGACGAGGTGGCCGACTCGGTCGCCTTCCTGGCGGGCCCGCAGTCCGCCTACCTCACCGGCTCGGTCCTGCAGATCGACGGCGGAATCGTCCTGTGATCAGACGCACCAGACGCACCGTCAACTTAGACTAGGAGAAACGATCATGACCATTCCCGCCGTGCGCACCTTCGACAACCACACCCCGCTGGTCGACACCGAGCTGCTCCCCGGCCGCGGCAGCGGCGTCAACGCCGCCCACCGGATGTACGAGCACCTGATCGGCATCTGGGCCACCGGCGTCATCGAGGCCGCCCACGACCTCGGCGCCTTCACCGCCCTGATCAGCGGCCCGGCCACCGCCGGCGAGCTGTCCAGCAAGCTCGGCACCGACCTGCGCGCCACCCGCGTCCTGCTCGACGGCCTGGCCGCGTACGACGTGGTCGAGCGCAGCCGCGCGGCGGACGGCCAGGCCGTCTACACCCTGCCACCGGAGATGCACGACATCTTCGCCCCCGAGGGCCTGTACAGCCTGGTCGGCAAGATCCGGCACGACCGCAACGTCGCCTGGAACGCCTGGCGCAACCTCGCCACCAACGTCCGCACCGGCGCCCGCAACTCCGAGGGCTCCCAGCAGCTCAACCAGATCTCCGAGGAGGACTACACCTCCCTCGTCCGCGGCATCAACTTCTGGGCCCCGCCGATCGCCTCCACCCTCGCCACCGCGCTGCGCGAGCAGGGCTGGACCGACG
Source organism: Kitasatospora sp. NPDC053057 (assembly GCF_044546945.1). Classification (NCBI taxonomy): domain Bacteria; kingdom Bacillati; phylum Actinomycetota; class Actinomycetes; order Kitasatosporales; family Streptomycetaceae; genus Kitasatospora; species Kitasatospora sp. NPDC053057. The sequence goes on from NZ_JBITZP010000002.1 coordinate 51,405, forward strand.
GCACCGGCCGCACCCTGCTCGACGTCGGCTGCGGCACCGGCATCTACAGCCAGCTGCTCCTCCAGGAGTTCAGCGGCCTCAACGCCCGTGCCCTGGACGCCGAGCGGATCATCCCGATCGCCAACGCCCAGGCCCACCGCCTCGGCGTGGCCGAGCGCTTCAACCCCGAGGTCGTCGACTTCTGGGCCGACGACTGGGGCACCGGCGTGGACGTCGCCCTCTTCGTCAACATCTTCCACCTGCAGACCCCGGAGTCCGCCCGCGAGCTCCTGCTCCGCTCCGCCAAGGCCCTCACCGAGGACGGCGTGATCGCCATCGCCGACCACATCGTCGACGAGGACAGCACCGACGGCAACACCCAGAACCGCTTCTTCCGCCTCTTCGCCGCCTCCATGCTCGCCACCGGCGGCGGCGACGCCTTCACCGTCCACGACTACGACCAGTGGCTCGCCGACGCCGGCCTGCGCCGCGTCGCCCTGCTCGACACCCCCATGCACCGCCTCCTGCTGGTCAAGCACGCCTGATCCACCCCCTCCCCACCCCCCTCGACGGCCCCGACGCCCCGCGTCGGGGCCGTCGGGGTTCCCGCACCCGGAGGCCCGAAATGACCGAGCGAACCCCCCTCTTCCGCACCGACCGCACCGACCTCACTCCCGAGGAGATCGCCACCCTCACCGTCCTCCTCCTCCAACGCCACAGAGCCCAGGCGGCAACCAGAGCCCAACCCGCCCCCCGCAGAGTCCGCTGGCACGACGTCTCCCTGAGACCGCCGATCCCCACCACCTCCTGGCAAATCGTCGCCTGACCCAGACCCCTTCGACGGCCCCGACAGCCCCGACGGCCCCGACGCCTCCGCGCCGGGGCCGTCAGCGTGGGCGCGCGGGCCCCGCCCCACGCGCCCACCCCCGCACCCCCACCCCCGCACCCCCACCCCCACACCCCCGCACCCCCGGAAAACGCCAAAAGGCCCGGAGCCTCCCCGGCCCCGGGCCCCACCCACCCCCGTCATCCGATCAGATCCAACGACCCCGCCAAGTTCCCCGTCCCGATCAGGTCATAACCCCCGGCCAGCACCAGGAACAGCAGCGCCGCCACCGTCACCCCCGTGTAGTGCAGCCGCCCGAACACCCCCCACCAACCCCGCCGCCAGGCGACCACCGCGCAGATCACCATCAGCAGGGTCAGCACCGCCGCCCCCAGGAACATCGCCGGCACCACCTTCAGCAGCGGCGAGTCCCCCAGGAACAGCGTCTGGTTCAGCGCGTTGGAGTCCGAGGTCAGCAGCGCGAAGCCCGCCGTGGCCACCACCAGCACGGCCCCGGTCAGCCACCCCAGCAGCCGCGCCACCGGCTGCTCGGCCCGCCCCTTGCCCCGCGCCGCCCGCACCACCGCCGCCACGCCCCACCCGATCACGGTCAGCGCCAGCACCGCCAGGCTGCCGAGCGCGATCCGCTGGTGCAGCTCCGGCGCCTGGTACCACGCCAACGGCTCGTACGCGATGGTCGGGTCACTGTCCGTCAGCATCGACGTGACGTCCCCGTCCCCGTTCAGCTCGAAGGCGATCCGGGCGCTGCCGCCCACCTGCTGGAAGAGCCCCGGCTGCACCTGCTCCCACTGGGTCTCCCCCACCGAGGGATCCCGGCTGACCGGCCCGGTCACGACCAGTCGCCCGTCGCGGGCCGCGATGTGCACCGACCCCATCAGCGCCGCCGCCTTGGTCAGGTTCGACTGGCTGACCCGGGTCGACCGGTAGTCCCCGGTGAACTTCGCCAGGTCCCCGCCCGCCGCCGCCGGAGCACCGGCCGCGGCAGCCGGGTAGAAGTGATCGACGAAGGCGTTCAGCACCTGCTGGGTCATCCACCCGCCGGTAGAGCCCTCACCGTCCCCGTTGACGGTCACGTACAGCCCGACGCCCCGCGCCGGCAGCAGCGCCAGGTTGCTGTGGAACCCGGGCACGTCCCCGTCCTTGACCAGGAGCTGCTGCCCGTTCCGGTCGCGCTGTTCGAGCAGGTACGCCATGCCGGGCATCCGCTGGTCCGGCCCGAAGTGCCGGGCGAGCAGCAGGGCGTCGCCCTCCTGGTCCAGGATCGACCGGCCGTCGAAGGCTCCGCCGTGCAGCTGGGCGAGCATCAGCCGCCCCATGTCACTCACCGTGGTGACGGCGGCGGCCCCGGTCGGGGTCAGCGGCCCGTACAGCCCCTTGGTCTCGGTCTGGCCGCCGCCCTCCGGCCGGTAGCCGTGCGCGAGGTCGGCGTCGATGGGGGCGGGGTGCGGCTGGGTGAAGGTGGTGTGGTCCATGCCGAGCGGCTGCAGGACGTGCTGCGCGACGTACCGGTCGAACGGCTGGCCGGAAACCACCTCGACCAGGTAACCGGCGAGCGCGACACCGTAGTTGTCGTACGCGGCGGTCACCCCGGGCGCGCGGACCCGGTCCGGCTGGTGGGCGGCCAGCGCGGCTCCCAGCCCGCCGCTGTGCTGGGGCTCGGCCTCCGCCAGCCCCATGAAGGTGTCGTCGAAGCCGCCGGTGTGGGTCAGCAGGTTCTCCACGGTGACCGGGCGGCCCGGGTAGCTGTCCCTGATCTTGAAGGTGGTCAGGTAGGTGTTGACGTCCGCGTGCAGGTCCAACTTGCCCGCGCGGACCTGCTGGAGGACGGCGACGGCGGTGAACACCTTGGCGTCGGAGCCCATGAAGAAGGCCGTCCGGGCCGGGTCGACGGCCTTGCGGTTCGGCACGTCGGAGACCCCGTACCCGCCGGCGAAGACCTGTTGCCCGCCGGCCACCACGCTCACCGCCGCGCCGGGGATCTTGTGCTCGGCGAGCAGTTTCGGCACGATCTCGTCGAACAGCCGCTTCACCGACCCGGGGTCGGGTGGTGCCGTCGAGCCGCCCGCCGCCGAACTCCCGCTGCCCGCCTTCGTGGTGGCCGCGTGGGCACGGTCCGGCGTGAGCCCGTACAGGAACAGACCGATGGCCGCCAGCACCAGTACGAGTCGGACCCAACCCCGCCTGACCAGCGGCCGGTTCGCCTTTGCGCGTCGCTCGCTCATGGTGAACTCCCGTTCGATGCACGTGGATTGTGGAAGCTCCGGCGCGCTGTGGCGGGTCGCCTCCCGACACCGACAACACTAGGAGGGATGCCCTCCCCCGGGACATGGCCTCTGGGCGTCAATCGGGGGGTGTACCCAGGTACCACCAAGAGGGGTCCAGGGCCCAGTGATCGGAATCGCGGCGGACGGCAATCTGGATGTCGTCAGCAAGCAACGGGTAGGGATACCGGCCGCGAGGCCGTCACGGGAAGGGCCGAGCGGTCATGACCAGCAGCATCACCACGGGAGTTGTGAACAACGTGCAGAACACCGACACCACGACCGGCCGCTCCGGGCGGAACCCGCTCCGGGCGCTGGGCAACGCCATCCGGTCCTGCCTGCGCGGCCCGGTCCTGGCAGCCCTCGCGGTGCCGCAGCTGCTGCTGCTCACCGCGGCCACGGTCGCCGCCTCCCTCCTGGGCCTCGGCGTCGGCGCGCTGCTCGTGCCGCCCACGATCCTGGCGATCCGCGGCCTGGCCGGCCTGCGGCGCCGGCTCGCCGCCAACTGGTCCGGGGTCGAGATCCGTGACCCCTACCAGCCGCTGCCGGACGCCGAGGCGGGCTTCAAGGGGGCCTGGAAGCGCTGCCAGGCGATGCTGTCCGACCAGGCGACCTGGCGCGACCTGCTCTGGCTGCTGGTCGACCCGGTGATCGGCTTCACGGTGGCGATCTTCCCGCTCTCGGTGTTCGCCTACGGCGTCTTCGGCCTGCTGCTGCCGCAGCTCTGGCAGTCGATCGCCGACAGCGGCGGCAACACCTGGTACCTGTGGATCCACGTCACCGACTCGGGTGCGGCCGGGACCGCCGCCCTGTTCGGCGTCCCGGTGATGCTGGCCGGCCTGGCCATCGCCCCCGGCGCGATGCGGGCCCACACCGCGCTCGCCAAGTCGCTGCTCGGCCCGACCGCCCGTGCCGAGGCACTGGCCGCCGAGCGCAAGGTCGCGCACCTCACCGAGACCCGGCGCGACGCGCTGACCACCCAGGCCGCCGAACTGCGCCGCATCGAGCGGGACCTGCACGACGGGGCGCAGGCCCGGCTGGTGGCCATGGGCATGAACCTGGGCGTGGCCGAGCGCCTGGTCGAGCGGGACCCGGAGGCCGCGAAGCAGCTGCTCGCCGAGACCCGTCAGGCCTCCGCCTCCGCCCTCAACGAGCTGCGCGACCTGGTCCGCGGCATCCACCCGCCGGTGCTGGCCGACCGCGGACTCGCCGACGCCGTCCGGGCCCTGTGCATGGACAGCCCGCTGAACGTGACCGTCTCCGCCGAGCTGCCCGGCCGCCCCGAGGCCCCGGTCGAGTCCGCCCTCTACTTCGCCGTCTCCGAGGCCCTCACCAACGCCGCCAAGCACTCCGGCGCCGGCCACGTCGACGTCCAACTGTGGTACGAGAACGGCACGCTGAAGACCCAGATCACGGACGACGGCAACGGCGGCGCCGACCCCTCCCGCGGCACCGGCCTGCGCGGGCTGGAGCGCCGGCTTGCTACCTTCGACGGAGTCCTGGCCGTCCGCAGCCCGCTCGGCGGCCCCACGACCCTGACGATGGAGCTGCCGTGCGAGTTGTACTCGCGGAGGACCTCTTCCTCCTGAGGGACGGTCTGATCCGGATGCTGCAGGCCTACGACTTCGAGGTCGTGGCCGCGGTGGACACCGGACCGGATCTCCTGCAGGCCCTCCTCACCGAACGTCCGGACGTGGCAGTCGTCGACGTACGACTGCCACCGACGTTCACCGACGAGGGCCTGCAGGCGGCTCTGGAAGCGCGCCGGCAGATCCCGGGTCTGCCGGTGCTCGTGCTTTCCCAGTACGTGGAGCAGCTCTACGCCAAGGAGTTGCTCGCCGACGGCAGCGGCGCGATCGGCTACCTGCTGAAGGATCGGGTCTTCGACCCCGACCAGTTCGTGGAGACGGTCCACCGGGTGGCGGCGGGCGGCACCGCGCTGGACCCGCAGGTGATCGCGATGCTGGTCAACAACACCGGCCGCAGCAAGCCGCTGGAGCGTCTGACGCCCCGTGAGCGCGAGGTGCTGGAGCTGATGGCGGAGGGTCGCTCGAACGGGGCGATCGCCGAGCGGATGGTGATCACCGAACGGGCGGTGAAGAAGCACACCGCCAACATCTTCCTCAAGCTCGACCTGCCGCCCTCCGAGGAGGACCACCGCCGGGTGCTGGCGGTGCTGGCCTTCCTCCAGGTCGCGCCCTGATCCGTTACGGCGCGGTCTCCCCGGCCACCCAGCGCAGGTAGCCGGGGCTGCCGGCCACCACCGGCACGGCAATCACCTCGGGGGTCTCGTACGGGTGCCGCCCGGCGACGAACCCGGCCAGCCGATCGGCGAGTTCGGCCCGGGTCTTGAGGTCGATCCGCCACTCCTCGGCGTCCTGCACCTCGCCCTCCCACCAGTACACCGAGCGGACGGGGTACACCTGCGCACAGGCCGCCAGCCGCTCCCGCACCACGGCGGCCGCCAGGTCCCGGGCCTGCTCCTCGGTCTCGTGGGTGGTGGTCACCACGACGAAGCCCTGCTCGTTCGCTGTCACCCCTCGACCATAAGACCCCCGCCCGTCGTGGCCTCGGAAGCGACGGGCGGGGGCGGCGCTCAGCCCCTGCGGGCGGTGTGGACGGTCATCGCCGAGAGGTAGAAGGCGTCCGGGCGGTGCAGGACGCCGGTCGGGGCGTCCTCCTCGATCAGCGCCTCCAGGGTCGCCCGGTCCTCCGGGTCGAGCACCTCGGCGAGCTGGTCGTGGCGCCGGACGAGCTGGGTGCGCAGGTACTCGCGGACCGGCCGGGCCAGCGGGGCCGGGTGGTCGACCAGGAAGGTACGGGTGCCGCTGGGGACCAGTCCGGCCCGCCGCAGCATGGCTGGCCAGTCCTCGATCTCCTCGGTGGTGTCGGGCAGTTCGGCCCGCATCGCGGCGAAGCCGTCCTCGTGCACCGCGTCCAGCCGGGCCTGGAAGCCGGGCCGGCCCAGGCCGAAGTCACGGGGCAGGTAGCGCGCCGGCAGGCCGCTCTCGGCGACGGCGAGCAGACCGCCGGGCCGCAGCCGTCCGGCCAGGGCGGTGAGTGCGGCCTGCTGGTCGCCGAGGTGGTGGATCGCGTTGCCGGACCAGATCAGGTCGGCCTCGCCGAGCTTGTCGAACTCGGCGGGCAGGTCGGCCTGTTGAGTGCCGAGGCGGCCGCCCGAGCGGCCCCGGGCGCGTTCCAGCAGGGCGGCCGACTGGTCGACGGCGACCACCTCGGCCGCCGGGAAGACCTCGGCGAGCAGCCCGGCGATCACCCCGGGCCCGGCGCCGACGTCGAGCACCCGGCGCACCGCGCCGTCCCCGGCGAGGCCGGCCAGCCAGCGCCCGGCCCCGGTGACGGCCTCGGCGCGCAGGTCGGCCTCCAGCTCCAGGTGCGCCGCGAGGGCGTCCCAGTCGAGGTCGGCGGCGGGCACGTGTCCGTGTCCGTGTCCGTGGGGCTGGTGCCCGTGCTGGTGCTGGTGCTGGTGTGCGGACATGGTGTCCCCTCTCCGGTGGTGGGTTCGGTGGTGGGCTCGGTGGTGGGCGCGGTGGTAGCTTCGCCACTCAGGCGGCCACGGCCGGGCCGGACGCGCGGGTCGGCGACGTTGCCGACCGCCCAGAGGCGCTCACCTCCACCGCCAGGCTGCGACCGACCATCCCGTATCGGCAAGATTTGTTGCCACCTCAGCAAACCCCTCAGGAGACCCGGGCGCCCCCGCGCCGCCCCGCCCCGGCCTCCGCCCGCGTGCTGATCCAACTTCCCCACCAAGGGGGATCCGCGCCGCCCTTGCCTTGGAGCGCACTCCAAGTCCTAGCCTCTGAGCCACCACCGCAGCACCGACCCACCAACCTGGGGAGTACGACCATGCGTTACCGCGTTCTCGGCGGCACCGGCATCGAGGTGAGCGCCTACTGCCTCGGCACGATGATGTTCGGCGCCATCGGCAACCCCGACCACGACGACTGCGCCCGGATCATCAACACCGCACTCGACCGGGGCGTCAACTTCGTCGACACCGCCGACATCTACTCGGCCGGCGAGTCCGAGGAGATCGTCGGCAAGACGCTGGCCGCCCGCGGCGACCGGGACGAGATCGTGCTCGCCACCAAGGCGCACTTCCCGATGGGCGAGGGCCGGGCCCGCGGCGGCAACTCGCGGCGCTGGATCGTCCGCGAGGTGGAGGAGAGCCTGCGCCGGCTGCGCACCGACCGGATCGACCTCTACCAGATCCACCGGCCTGACCACACCACGGACATCGAGGAGACCCTCGCCGTCCTGGGCGACCTGGTCCGGGCCGGCAAGATCCTCGCCTTCGGCTGCTCGACCTTCCCCGCCGAGCAGATCGTGGACGCCCACCACGTCGCCGAGCGCCGCGCCCTGCCGCGCTTCCGCACCGAGCAGCCGCCGTACTCACTGCTCGCCCGCGGCATCGAGCGGGACGTGCTGCCGGTGGTGCAGCGGCTCGGCATGGGCGCGCTGACCTGGGGACCGCTGGCCGGCGGCTTCCTCACCGGCCGCTACCGCAAGGGCAAACCGATCGACCTCAGCCAGGGCCGCGCCGCCATCAACCCGGGCCGCTTCGACCCGACGCTGCCCACCACGGCCGCCAAGCTGGACGCGGTCGAGGCCTTCACCGAGCTCGCCGACGGCCTCGGCCGCACCCTGCCCGAGCTGGCCACCGCCTTCCCGCTGGCCCACCCCGCCGTCACCTCGGTGATCATCGGCCCGCGCACCATGGAGCAGCTCGAATCCGCCCTCAAGGCCGCCGACCTGGTCCTGGACGACGCCACCCTGGACCGGATCGACGCCATCGTCCCGCCCGGCACCGACCTCTACCAGGCCGACGGCGCCTGGCAGCCCCCGTCCCTCACCACCCCGGCCCTCCGCCGCCGCCCGACGGCCGACCGCTCGGCGGGCTGACCGAGGCGGCCTCGAAACGACGCTACACAGTGCATTACGGCGCGATACAATGGCCGCATGAAGACCATCACGCAGCGCGAACTCGCGGCGCGGTCCAAGGCCGTACTCGACGATGTCGAAGCCGGCGAGATCTACCACATCACCCGCAACGGCACCGAGATCGCCGAGGTCCGTCCGATCAGCAGTCGCCGTCGATTCGTCCCCGTCGAAGAGCTCCAGCGGAAGTGGCAGAACGCGCCCGCCGTCGACGCGGCGCAGCTGCGTGCCGAAGCCGACGCCTTCTACGGTGACGAGGACCGGGTCGGCGGCGACGACCCGTGGGAGCAGGCGTGACCGAGCGACGCCAACGCGGGCTGCTCGACACCTGCGTCGTCATCGACCTTCCACAGATCGACCCGCAGCTCCTGCCTGTCGACGCGGCGGTGTCGTCCATCGTGCTGGCCGAACTCGCCCAGGGTGTGGCCATGGCGAAGGAGCCGGTGCAGATGCTGGCCCGGGCCCAGCGTCTCGCCGACGTCGAGGCCGAGTTCGCCGCCCTGCCGTTCGACCGTGAGGCGGCACGGCGATTCGGCACACTGGTCGCCCTCACGGTCCAGGCCAAGCGGGACCCCCGCCCGCGTCGCATGGACCTGATGATCGCGGCCACGGCTGCCGCTCACGGCCTGCCGTTGTACACCCGGAACGGAGCTGACTTCGCCGGCCTCGAACAGGGCGTCGAAGTCATCCTGGTCTAGAGCGGCCGCCCGACGGTGCGGCCGGGCGGCCGCGGCACGTCCGACTCACCCCCTCGGCGCGGCGAAGCAGTGGACGAGGACCGTACGGCCGGAGGCCCAGCGCTGTTCGCCGCTGCCGAGCGGGGTCCAGCCGAGGCGGCGGTAGAGGGCCAGGGCGGCGGTGTCGGTGGCGAGCACATCGAGCACGGGGTGCAGCCCGAGCACCCGCGCGTGCGCCACGGCGCGCGCCAGCAGCAGCGCGCCGACGGCCCGCCCGCGCGCCGTCGGGGCGACGTACAATCGGCCGATCACGGCGGTGAGCTCCGGGCGTCCGCCGGTCCGCAGGCTCCACAGACCGGGGCCCATGTCCCCCGGGGCGCTGCGGACGAGACCGATGTGACCGGCGATCCGCCCGTCCGCCTCGGCCACCCAGGCCGCCAGCAGGCCATCCGGGGTGAGCCAGGCGGCGGGCCGCTCGGGCCACTCGGCGGGGTAGCCGTCGGTGGCGTGGACGTCGGCCAGGGCCCGGACGCAGTCGGCGAGGTCGGCGGCGCGGCGCCGGCGGACGCCCGCCCCCACCCCGGTCTGCCGTGGGCCGGACGCGACGACGTTGGCGCGTTCTTCAAGGTCAGCCATGCCGGTACGTTACCGGCCGGCCCTCACCGCCGCAGCAGGTCGACCACCCCGGTCAGGTCCTCGGCGCCGCCGCCGAGCGCCAGCCGGTGCTCCATCAACCGGAAGTACGGGGACAACAGTTCGACGCTCACCCCCTGCTCCTCGGCGGTGCGCAGCAGCGTCTCCTTGCCCGCCACCTGCATCGCCAGGTTGGAGACCACGCCCGTGGTGTAGTCGCCGCTCTCCAGCTGCGCCGCCGTCCGCTCGACCGACCCGGCCATCGCGGTGAGCCAACTCCCCAGCAGCGGTGCCAGATCGCCCGGCTTCACCTCCTCGCCCCGCACCAGCGCAAAGGCGTGCGCGACCCCGGCGAACATCCCGTACATCGCGCTGAGCAGCGCCACGTCGTGCAGCGCCGCGTGCCCGGCGTCCGCGCCGACGTACCGGACCCCGGCCGGGGCGGCCAGCGTCTCCCGGTGCTCCTCCAACAGCTGCGCCGAGCCGCTGTAGAACACGTACGCCCCGGCCGCCGGGACGCCGATCATCGGCGGGACGGCCATGATCCCGCCGTCCAGGTAGCGGGCGCCGCGGGCCTCGGCCCAGGCGGCCCGGTCGCGGGCCTGGCCGGGGGTGCTGGTGACCAGGTTGACCAGGTCCCGGCCGGCCAGGTCGGCCCCGGTCAGCGCCTGCTCGACCGAGGCGTCGTCCAGCAGGCAGACCACCACCAGCCGACCGGTCGCGACGGCCTCGGCGGCGGTGGCCGCCACCGCGGCGCCCTCGGCGGCGAGCGCCTCGGCGCGGGCGGCGGAGCGGTTCCAGACGGTCAGCGGGTGCCCGGCGGCGAGCCAGGCGCGGGCCAGCGCGGTGCCCATCGCACCGAGGCCGAGCAGGGTGACGGGGCTCTTCCCGACGTTCTCAACTGTGTTCTGTGCCATGCCGATCAGCCTCGGCGCAGCCCCGTCCCGTGATCAAGTACGCACTTCGGAGTGGGTGGTTACCCTGGGGTGAGCGACAAGGTCGGAAGGGGTGGGCCATGGCGACCGTGCCAAGGCCGGGGGCGTACGTCTGCGGGATCGACGCCGCGATGGACGTGATCGGCGGCAAGTGGAAGGTGCTGATCCTGTGGGCCCTCGGCGAGCGCCCGCACTGCCGCTTCGGCGAGCTGCGCCGCCTGGTGCCGGGGATCACCGAGAAGGTGCTGGCCGCCCACCTGCGCGAGCTGGAGGCGGACGGCATCGTGCACCGGGAGGCCTACCAGGAGGTGCCGCCCCGGGTCGAATACGCGCTGACCGAGGCGGGACGGCACCTGAACGCGGCGCTGGCCCCGCTGGGCGCCTGGGGCCGGGAGCACGTCCTCGGCACGGAGCCGCACCCTCGGTGACTCAGTGCTCCTCCGCCACCAGGTGGTCGACACAGGCCGCGATCGCGAGCAGCAGCCCGGTGTCCGCGCCGTCGGCGACCTCCACCCCGTAGGTGTCCCGGACCCGGAACCACTTGCGGGAGATCCGGGCGAGCTGGTCGCCGTGGTGGTTCTCGATCCGGTAGTCCTTGTCGATCAGGTCGCCGTGGATCCGGAGCTCGCCGTCGGAGGCCAGCTCCACCAGGTACTTGTCCCGGAACGGGGTGAACAGCTTCTCCCGGACGGTCGCGACCACCTCGCCGTCGGCGTCCTCGATCTTCATCGCGTCGCGGACGGTGAGCATCTTCTCCTTCACCACCGCGACCACCCGCCCGCGCGCGTCCTTCAGCTCGAAGGTGTGCCGCAGCCGCAGCACCTTGCCGTCCACCAGGTAGGCCTTGTGCCCCCGGTCGTCCTCGATCCAGTAGTCGTCGCCGACCGCGAACAGCTTCTCCCTGACCAGGTACCGCACCACAGCCTCCTCCGTCGTCGGACTCGAACCACCCATTCGACCCGCACCCGCACCCGCCGCGAAGCACCGCCGCGCCGCACCGCTTCAATATCGCCATGCCGATCACCCCCCTGCGCACCGAGCGCCTCGACCTCCTCCCCCTCGCTCCCGAGCACGCCGACGACCTGGCCGTCGCCCTCGCCGACCCCGCCCTGCACGCCTTCACCGGCGGCCGCCCGGCCACCCCCGAGGAGATGCGGGCCCGCTGCGCCCGGCTCGCCGCCGGCTCCCCGGACCCGGCCGAGGTCTGGGGCAACTGGGCCTTGCGGCTGCGCGCCGACGGTGCCCTGGCCGGCTACGTCCAGGCCACCGTCCGCCCGGAGGCCGCCGAAGCCGAACTCGCCTGGGTGGTCGGCACCCGCTGGCAGCGCCGCGGCCTGGCCACCGAGGCCGCCCGCGCCCTGCTCGCCCACCTCGCCGCCACCGGCGTCACCACCGTCCTCGCCCACATCCACCCCGACCACGAGGCCTCCGCGCGCATCGCCCGCGCCCTCGGCCTCCACCCGACCCCGCACACCCAGGACGGCGAAATCCGCTGGCAGGCCGATCTTTCGCACCCGTAACCACGACCATCGACAAAGCCCACCCCCCAACACCAACCCCCTCACCCCGGAATGCCCCCGACCCCTCATGGGGTTGGATACAGCCATGGCATCTCGTGCACGTGTACGCGCCCCCGAGCTGGTCGGGGCAGGCGGTTGGCTGAACACCGGCGGCAAGGAACTCACCCTCGCCGACTTCCGGGGCAAGATCACCATCCTGGACTTCTGGACCTTCTGCTGCATCAACTGTCTGCACGTCCTCGACGAGCTCCGCGAGCTGGAGGAGGAGCACCGCGACACCGTGGTGATCGTCGGCGTGCACTCGCCCAAGTTCGTGCACGAGGCCGACCACCAGGCCGTCGTGGACGCCGTCGCCCGGTACGAGGTGCACCACCCGGTGCTGGACGACCCGGCGCTCGCGACCTGGAAGCAGTACGCCGTCCGGGCCTGGCCGACGCTCGTGGTGATCGACCCCGAGGGCTACGTGGTGGCCCAGCACGCCGGTGAGGGCCACGCCCACGCGATCGCCCGGCTGGTGGGCGAGCTGGAGGCGGAGCACGAGGCCAAGGGCACCCTGCGGCGCGGCGACGGCCCGTACGTGGCGCCGGAGCCGGCCGCCGGGGACCTCAAGTTCCCCGGCAAGGCGGTCAGGCTGCCGAACGGGCACTTCCTGGTCGCCGACTCCGGCCACCACTCGCTGGTCGAGCTGGCCGAGGACGGCGAGACGGTGGTGCGCCGGATCGGCGACGGGCAGCGCGGCCTGGTGGACGGCACCAGCCCCCGGTTCAGCGAGCCGCAGGGCCTCGCGCTGCTGCCGGAGGGCCACGACTACGACGTGGTCGTGGCCGACACCGTGAACCACGCGCTGCGCGGCGTGCGCCTCGCCGACGGCAGCGTCACCACCCTGGCCGGCACCGGCCGCCAGTGGTGGCAGGGCTCGGCCACCGAGGGCCCGGCCCGCGAGGTGGACCTCTCCTCGCCCTGGGACGTCGCCTGGTTCGACGGCAGGGTGTGGATCGCGATGGCCGGCGTGCACCAGCTGTGGGCGTACGACCCGGCGGCCGGCACGGTCGGCGTCGCGGCCGGCACCACCAACGAGGGCCTGGTGGACGGCCCGGCCGCCGAGGCCTGGTTCGCCCAGCCGTCCGGCCTGGCCGTCTCCGCGGACGGCGGGAGGCTCTGGGTGGCCGACTCCGAGACCTCCGCGCTGCGCTTCGTTTCACGTGAAACCATGACGGTCGAAACCGCCGTCGGCACCGGCCTGTTCGACTTCGGCCACCGCGACGGCAGCGCCGACCAGGCCCTGTTCCAGCACCCGCTGGGCGTGACCGTGCTGCCGGACGGCTCGGTCGCCGTCAGCGACACCTACAACCACGCGCTGCGCCGCTTCGACCCGGCGAGCGGCGAGGTCACCACCCTGGCCACCGACCTGCGCGAGCCCTCCGGGGCGGTGCTGGTGGACGGCGACATCGTGGTGGTCGAGTCGGCCCGGCACCGGCTGACCCGGCTGCGGCTGCCGGAGGAGGCGGTACGGGTCGAGTCGGTGGCGCACCGCACCCAGCGCGCGGCCACCGAGGTCGCGCCCGGCGCGCTCCGGCTGGACGTGGTCTTCGAGGCGCCGAGCGGCCAGAAACTGGACGAGCGCTACGGCCCGTCCACCCGGCTGCTGGTCAGTGCGACCCCGCCCGAGCTGCTGGTCTCCGGCGCGGGCGCGGACACCGACCTCTCCCGCGAGCTGGTGCTGTCCGACCAGGTCACCGAGGGCGTGCTGCACGTCTCGGCGATGGCCGCCTCCTGCGACGACGACCCGGAGATCGAGTTCCCGGCCTGCCACGTGCACCAGCAGGACTGGGGCGTGCCGGTGAAGCTGGTCGCCGACGGCGCCCGCCGCCTCCCGCTGGTCCTGGCGGGCATGGAGTGACCGGGTGACGCGGAGGGGGCCCGCCGGTTCCGGCGGGCCCCCTCCGCGTCACCGCGCTCAGCCCTCCAGGAAGGCCTTGATCGCGCTCGCCAGCAGGTACGGGTCCTCCGCCCCGCACAGCTCGCGCGCCGAGTGCATGGACAGCGCCGCGATGCCGCAGTCCACCGTCTTGATGCCCAGCCGCGCCGCCGTGATCGGGCCGATCGTCGTCCCGCAGGGCATCGCGTTGTTGGACACGAAGGTCTGCCACGGCACGCCGGCCTTCTCACAGGCCGCCGCGAACACCGCCCGGCCGACGCCGTCGGTCGCGTAGCGGTTGTTGACGTTGACCTTGAGGATCGGCCCGTCGTTCGGCAGCGGGTGGTGGCCCGGCTCGTGCCGCTCGGAGTAGTTCGGGTGGACGGCGTGGCCCATGTCCGAGGACAGGCAGACGGTGCCGGCCAGCGCCCGGGCGCGGTCCTCCGGGGAGCCGCCGCGGGCGTGGATCGTCCGGTCGAGCACGTTGCCGAGCAGCGGGCTCTGCGCACCCGTGTCGGACTCGCTGCCGGTCTCCTCGTGGTCGAAGGCGGCCAGCACCGGGATGTACGGCAGCGCGACCTCGCCCCCGGCGACGGCCACCGCGACGGCGGCCAGCGCGGCGGTGGCCGCGTGCACCGAGAGCAGGTTGTCCAGGCGCGGGCCGGCCAGCAGCTCGCGGTCCCGGCCCAGGTAGGAGGCGGGCTGGACGTCGTGGGTCATGAGGTCCCAGCCGGCCACGTCCTCGGCGGCCAGCCCGGCCCGCTCGGCGACGTAGGCGATCAGCGAGCCCTCGTCGACCGGGCCGAGGCCCCAGATCGGGGTGAGGTGGCGCTGCCGGTCGAGCTTCATGCCGTCGTTGACCTGGCGGTCCAGGTGGATGGCGAGCTGGGGCACGCGCAGCAGCGGCTCGTCCAGCTGGACGAGCCGCTCACTGCCGTCCTTCAGCGCGAGTCTGCCGGACAGGCCGAGGTCACGGTCGAGCCAGGTGTTCAGCGGCACCCCGCCGTAGATCTCCACCGCGACCTGCCGCCACCCGGCCGAGCCGGTGTCCGGCACGGGCTTCACCCGCAGGTTGGGCGAGTCGGTGTGGGTGCCGACGATCCGGAACGGCGTCTCCGGCCCCGCTCCCTGCGGCAGGTACCAGGCGATCAGCGCGCCACCGCGGATCAGGTAGCGCCCGCCGGCCGCCCCGTCCCAGGCGTCCGTCTCCGCGACCTGACGGAACCCCGCCTTCTCCAGGCGCTCGGCGGCGCTCGCGACCGCGTGGTACGGGGACGGCGAGGTGCCGAGGAACGCGATCAGATCGTCGGTGTGCGTCCGGTCGAAGAATGCCCGGCGGGCGGCGGTCGACATACTGCTCCAGGGTCGAGGGAGGGCCGAAGCCGGATGGGGGATCGGCTTCGCACCTTGAGCATATGCCCGTACACGGACATGGCATTCGATACCCGGCAAGCGATGTGGAACACGGACACAACCGTGAACGCGCACCTCACCGGGCCCAGAAGAGGCAGCGAAGTCCCCGGGGAGATAACTCAGTTGACCACGAAGCGGAAACGCCGAAGGGCCCGGTGGCAGCCGGGCCCTTCGGCGTGAGGGTTTCGTCAGGCGGTCAGAAGGGGGGCAGGCCTTAGAAGGCCTCCTCCGCCAGCTCCATGATCTCGTTGTCGATGCCCTCGGCGATCGCCCGCTGCGGGGCGACGGTCGGGAGGACGTTCTTGGCGAAGAAGCGGGCCGCCGCGACCTTGCCCTGGTAGAACGGCACGTCCTTCTCCGAGGCGCCGGCCTCCAGCTTGGCCAGGGCCACCGCGGCCTGGCGCAGCAGCAGCCAGCCGACGACGACGTCGCCGGAGACCATCAGCAGGCGGGTGGTGTTGAGGCCCACCTTGTACATGTTCTTGACGTCCTGCTCGACCGAGGTCAGGTCGGCGATCAGCTTGCCGACGATGGCCTCCAGGTCGCCGGCGGCCTTGGCGAGCAGCTCGCGCTCGGCGGCCAGGGCGTCGCCGCCCTCGGCGGAGGCGAGGAACTTCTGGATCTGCTCGGACAGCGCGGCCAGCGCCTGGCCGCCGTCCTTGACGATCTTGCGGAAGAAGAAGTCCTGGCCCTGGATCGCCGTGGTGCCCTCGTACAGGGTGTCGATCTTGGCGTCACGGATGTACTGCTCGATCGGGTACTCCTGCAGGTAGCCGGAGCCACCGAAGGTCTGCAGGGACTGGGCGAGCTGCTCGTAGGACTTCTCCGAGCCGTAGCCCTTGACGATCGGCAGGAGCAGGTCGTTGAGGCGCTCGGCGGCCTCGTCGCGCTCGCCGCGGAGCTTGGCGGCCAGCATGTCGTCCTGGGTGGACGCGGTGAACAGGACCAGCGCGCGCATGCCCTCGGCGTAGGCCTTCTGGGTCAGCAGCGAGCGGCGCACGTCCGGGTGGTGGGTGATGGTGACGCGCGGGGCGGTCTTGTCCAGGAACTGCGAGATGTCCGCACCCTGCACGCGCTCCTTGGCGTACTCCAGGGCGTTCAGGTAGCCGGTGGAGAGGGTGGCGATGGCCTTCGTGCCGACCATCATGCGGGCGAACTCGATGATCTTGAACATCTGACGGATGCCGTCGACGGTCTCGCCGAGCAGCCAGCCCTTGGCCGGGTGCTTGGCGCCGAAGGTCATCTCGCAGGTGTTCGAGGCCTTGAGGCCCATCTTGTGCTCGACGTTGGTGGCGTAGACGCCGTTGCGCTCGCCGAGCTCGCCGGTCTCCCAGTCGAAGTCGAACTTCGGGACGATGAAGAGGCCGAGACCCTTGGTGCCCGGCTTACCGCCCTCGGGGCGGGCCAGCACCATGTGGACGATGTTCTCGGACATGTCGTGCTCGCCCGAGGTGATGAAGCGCTTCACACCCTCGATGTGCCAGGAGCCGTCCTCCTGCTTGATCGCCTTGGTGCGGCCGGCGCCCACGTCGGAGCCCGCGTCGGGCTCGGTGAGGACCATGGTGGAGCCCCACAGGCGGTCGGTCATCCGCTGGGCGACCTTCAGCTGCTCCTCGGTGCCCTCCTCGGCGATGACGCCGGCGAAGGCCGGGCCGGAGGAGTACATCCAGATGGCCGGGTTCGAGCCCAGGATCTGCTCGGCGAAGGCCCAGATCAGCGAGTTCGGGGTGACCTGGCCGCCGATCGACTCCGGGATGCCCAGGCGCCACCACTCGGCGTCCATGAAGGTCTGGTAGCTCTTCTTGAAGGCGGCCGGGATCGGCGCGGTGTTGGTCTCCGGGTCGAAGACCGGCGGGTTGCGGTCCGTGTCGGTGAAGGACGCGGCGAGGTCGTTCTCGGCGAGGCGGGTGATCTCGCTGAGGATGTTCTTCGCGGTCTCGACGTCCATGTCCGCGAACGGCCCGGTGCCGTACACCTGGTCGCGACCGAACACCTCGAAGAGGTTGAACTCCACGTCCCGCAGGTTGGACTTGTAGTGACCCATGGCCTGTTTTCTCCGGTTCGTCGCTTCCGGGTGACCGCCGCGTTTCGGGCGTCCCGTACCCACCAGTAGGCATCATGATGCTACCCAGCGGTAACTTGGGCAAGCCCCCGACGGTTAATCCGCTATGAACGTGGTCACGTCCCACAAGCCGGGACGACCACTCCTTGTCAGGATCGACGCCAGCGCGGGCGGGTGCCCTCCCGCTAGCCTGTCCGTGTGTACGGATATGACCAGAACGCATACCCGGGTGACCCCTACCAGCAGCAGGCGGGTCCGCAGCCGGGCATGAACGGCATGCCCGGACCGGACGCCTACGGCACGCAGGGGCAGGCGCCCCAGCAGTCCCTCTACCCGGAGCCCTCCCCGCCGTCCCTGGCGGACGCGGTCCGGGCGTTCACCACGGGCTCGATGGCGGTCGAGGACTTCCAGGCCATCTTCATCACCTCGAAGGTGCACTGCCCGCGCGGCGACCGCCCCGGTTTCCTGGCGCTGCACAACACCCCGACGCCGGTGATCCCGATGTTCAGCTCGCTCAAGGAACTGCGCCGGTACGCCGGCAAGGACTCCAAGCACTTCACCGTCACCGGGGCCGAGGTGCTGGACCTGCTGCCGACCGGCTACGGCTTCGCGCTGGACATGGAGGGCGAGCACCGGATGGTGTTCGACGCCAAGGCGGTCGAGCAGATGGTCGACTTCACCATGCGCCGGATGTACGGCTGACCCGTCCCGAGAGGAAGCCCCGCGCTTTCTCGTCGGCACATAGTTCAAGTTTCAACTTGCTTGTTGTTGAGAATTGAACTAACCTCGTGCACGTAGGCCAGAGCCCCTCAAAGGAGGCCGACATGCCCGCCGTGACCGTCGACAACCCGCTGACCCTCCCGCGCGTCACCACGCCGGACCCGGCCGTCGCGAACGCCCGGCCGGTACTGACCGTGGCCACCGCCCCCGAGGGCTACGAGGGCGAGGGCTTCCCCGTCCGCCGCGCCTTCGCCAAGATCAACACCAAGTACCTCGACCCGTTCATCATGATGGACCAGATGGGCGAGGTGGACTACGCGGCCGGCGAGCCCAAGGGCACCCCCTGGCACCCGCACCGCGGCTTCGAGACGGTCACCTACATCATTGACGGAACGTTCATCCACCAGGACTCGCACGGCGGCGGTGGCGTCATCACCGACGGCGACACCCAGTGGATGACGGCCGGCTCCGGTCTGCTGCACATCGAGACCCCGCCGGAGTCGCTGGTGATGTCCGGCGGCCTGTTCCACGGCCTCCAGCTGTGGGTCAACCTGCCCGCCTCGGACAAGATGATCGCCCCCAAGTACCAGGACATCCGCGGCAGCAGCGTCAAGCTCCTCGGCTCCGAGGACGGCGGCGCCCTGCTCCGCGTGATCGCCGGCGAGATCGACGGCCACCAGGGCCCCGGCGCCACCCACACCCCGATCACCATGATCCACGCCTCGATCAACCCCGGAGCCCAGATCACCCTGCCCTGGCGCGCCGACTTCAACGCCCTCGCCTACGGCCTGGCCGGCACCGGCTCGGCCGGCATGGAACGGCGCCCGTTCCACATGGGCCAGGCGGTGGTGTTCGGCGATGGTGACACCCTCACCATCCGGGCCGACGAGAAGCAGGACTCGCGCAACGCCAACTTCGAGGTGGTTCTCCTCGGCGGCCTGCCGATCCGCGAGCCCGTCGCCTGGTACGGCCCGTTCGTGATGAACAGCCACCGCGAACTCCAGCAGGCCATGGAGGACTTCCAGGCCGGCCGCCTCGGCACCATCCCCGCCGACACCAACCTGGGACGCTGACCACTGGCCGAGGGACCCAGACCATCACATGGTCTGGGCCCCTCGCGTCCAGTTCAGGCCGTCCGGAGCCACGCACCACCGTCTCGACCACGGCGAACTGCAGAGAAGCGGTAGTGAGGATCCACCCTGGGCGCGATCGGTCCTGGCCCGGCTGTTCGTCATCGTCCTTTCCACGATAATCAGCAAGGTGCACGGCCTGAGGTGGGGCCACAGTCCTTCTTTCGCCTACTTGAGCGCTGTACCGCCCGAGTTGTGGTACGCGATCGTCTTGTTGATCAGATTTCCGCCGTCGGTCTCGGCCGTGGTCTGTTCCTGCTGCCCCGCGCCGAAAAGCAGACCGGCGATGTGCGCGTTCGCCACCTGGTCCATGTGCGCGAAGAACCAGTCCACCTTGTCGTCCTTGTAGTGGTTGAGCGTGTTGTTCTGCGCCATGTTGCCCACGGGGATCTGCCACAGGACCACCGGCTTGCCCACGGACTCGGCCATCGTCTTGTAGAACGACAGCTGGGCGGCGGCCTTCTGGTCGGTCCAGAATTTGTCGAGGCCGCCATGGGCGGGCTGCGCGTACCAGCCCGCGTCGCGGTCCGACACGTCGGTGGCCAGGAAGTCGGCGTTCTGTGCGCCGAGGTGGGCGTAGTCCCTGACGCACTGCGGGGTGTTCTGCTGCCAGTCGAAGCAGGACAGGTGCATTCCGACGGCGGTGTTCGGAGCGTACTTGTGCGCCATCGAGATCAGGCACTGGGCGAGTCCGGCGGCGCTGTTCTCCTGCGATCCGCAGTCCGTCGGGTCCGCGGCCGTGACCTGCGCGGCGACCTGGTGCGGGTCGCCGAGCGACCGGACGTAGCCCCAGAAGTCGGGCTCGAGGTCGATCATGTCGTGCGAGGTGCCGATCTTCTGGAGGAAGAAGCGGTAGTCGTTCAGGTACCGGGTGAGCAGGTCGGCCCTGTTGATGGCCTTGACCTCGCCCGGACCGTCGCCCTGGCCCGCCGCGTCGCCGAGGTCGCGCAGCGAGTACCAGGTCCAGAGGAACTTCTGCGGGCGCGGCTTGCCCTGGTAGGTCTCCTGAGCCGCCTTGGCGTCCCGCCAGGTCACGTACGTGCCGGGCGCCGTGGTGCTGCCGTTCCAGCAACCCCACCAACCCGTCCACGCGTCCTGGCAGCGGGCCGCCGTGTAGTAGTCCGAGGAGGGCGCGGGCTGGCTGTGCACGTAGGCGTACTGCACGTCGAACGGCGCGGCGTTCGCCGAGGCGTCGGACATCGAGCCGCCGATGAGCACCGTGTTGCTGCCCATGAAACTCTTCGCCGAGTTGTTGCCGCCGCCGGCCGGAGCCGCCGGCGGCGCCGACGTCGGGTGGTTACCGGTCGGGGCCTGGCTCGTCGGAGCGCTGCCGCCTGGCGTGGCAGATTTGGTGGGCGTGGCGCTGCTGCCGGAGCCCCCCGTGTTCCCGGTGCCTCCGGCGCTGCCGGCCGGGACGAGCTGCCACTGCTGGTTGGCGCCGTTCCAGTCGTGGTACTGGGCGATCTGGCCCCCG
Organism: Kitasatospora sp. NPDC053057; assembly: GCF_044546945.1. NCBI lineage: Bacteria > Bacillati > Actinomycetota > Actinomycetes > Kitasatosporales > Streptomycetaceae > Kitasatospora > Kitasatospora sp. NPDC053057. Next base: position 71,930 of record NZ_JBITZP010000002.1, read on the forward strand.
TCGGTCCTGGAGCCGAGCGGGACCTCGACGGCCTTGCCGCTGAAGGTGTTGATCAGACGCACATAGCCGCCCGACGACTTTTCCAGGTGGAACTGCTGGTTGGCGCCGTTCAGGTCACTCCACTGCCTCACCTGGGAGCCTTCGGCCTTCGACCAGCCGTAGTCGTCCAGCACCTTTCCGGAGTACCGGTTCTGCAGCCGGTACTTCCCGTCACCCGCGTCGAGGAACTTCCACTGCTGGTTCGCCTCGCCGGTGCGGCTCCACTGCACCACCGAAGCGCCGTCGTACGCGCCGTAGCCGTAGTCGTCCAGCACCTGGCCGGTGCTGCGGTTGACCAGCAGGTACCAGGGGCTGGTGTCCACCGACACGGTGCCCGCCGAGGCCGTGTTGACCACGGCCACGGAGGCGCCCACGACCGCCAGGCCGACAGCCGCCCAGAAACCCCGGCGCTGGTACAGCCGACGGGCGCGATGCGACGGACGGGCTCCGCGCCCGTGGCCGCCCATCCGTGCGACGCCACTGACGACGTGGGGTGGGCGAGGGACATCTCTGTGCTCTCGTTCAAGGGACACGTCTGTGCTCTCTTTCAGCCGTCGCATCTGACCGAACCACTTGGCCGGACACCACTGAGTGGCCGCGGAGGCCGAAAAGGTTGCCGCGAAGAGCCTGACGAACTTTCGGCGCTCATCGAGCGGCGCGCTGTGCCACCACGAACGAACCCGGGCCGATGGGGTCGACCTCCGGGTCTTCGGGCGACCACTCGGCGATGGGGATCACTCCCGAGCCCCATCTCCCCCTTGCCGCACAGGTATTGACACCGGCTCCAAGCACGTCGGGATAATGCAATTGGTCTGAACCACTGGCCAGATTGGTCGAGACCACAACGGGAGGAACCCAGCCATGCGCCGTACCGTCCGGCGGCTCGCCGTACTCGTCGCAGCACCGCTGATCGCCCTGACCGGAGCCACCGCGGCCCAGGCCCAACCGGCCATCGACACCAGCTCGTACACCGTCTACGACACGACCGGCACCTGCTCGATCTACGTGCACTTCTACTACAACTCGCACTGGTACGTGGAGTACGACCTCACCAACTGGAGCAACGGCACCCAGGGGTGCGAGGCCGGCGCGTACACCAGCGACCAGGGCTGGGTCGGCCAGATCACCGGCGGCGGGTACTCGACCAGCGACGACCCCTCCCGCTACGTGCGGCCATGGGTCCAGAAGGCCGGCGACCCGTCCAGCTTCGCCTGGGGCCAGAACCGCTGACCTGCTGACCCGACGGCCTCCGGCCGACGGACGCCTTCGCCGCCTACAGCAACGCGTAGACGGCGGAGGCGTCGTCGTGGGTCTTGCCCCGCGGCCAGCGCTCGCAGGTGGCGTCCGCCCGCTCCACCTCGCGGACCTGGGCGATCAGCTCGCCCGGGCCGGACTCGGCGAGCAGCCGCAGCACGTCGCCCCAACTGCCCAGCCCGAAGCGCTCGGTGTAGCGCGAGGCGCCGTCGGTGAGGGCGGCCAGCGCGTGCAGCCGGTCCAGCGGTACGAAGCCGGTCTCGGCGTGCTCGGCCGCCCGCGGACTGGCGGCGGCGATCCACGGGCCGGTGCCCCGGTTGCGGGCGGCGCGCACCGCCAGCGCGTACTCCAGGTGCAGCGCGGCCCGCTCGGCCGAGCCGGGGACGGTCGCCCAGACCTGGCGGCGCAGCCCCTCCCCGCCGGGGAAGCGCTGGTTGTCGCCGATCACCTTGGGCGGGCCGTCCTTGAACTCCAGCACCAGCAGCGAGTCGCCGAGCACCAGGTACTCCAGCGACCCGCCGTGCCGCCGGGCCGCGACCACCATCGCCGCGGGCGTGTTGGCGTGGCCGAGGTCGCAGCGGCCGCCGTGCAGCGCGGCCGTCTCCACGATGGCGTCGGCCAGGCACTCGGCGATCGAACGGTCGGCCCGGTCGGTGAGCCGGGCGAGCAGGTGCACGCCCAAGCGCCGGACGTACCAGGCCGTTCCGTGCCGGCACCCGGACTCCAGGCCGGCCGGCGAGCTGGCGCCGTCCAGCAGGACCAGTGCCTCCGGCGAGGCCGCCACGAAGTCCTCGCTCTCGCGGTCCGGCCGCCGTGCTTCCCCTGCGAGCTTTAGCTGCATCCCGACAGTGTGGCCGCCGCCCCCGGCCCGCGCCCAGACCCGTGCGCCGCAGTGGCGCGGGCCGGGGCACGGGGTCCGGTGGCAGCGGGGGTGATTCGGCCATACCGTCGGATAGCGACTGGCCGATTCGGCCAATCAGGGCCGGCCAGGTTTGGGAGCACCTTCGGGTGTCCGCACGGCCCGGGACTGACGAGGAGCGGATGATGACGACGTTCTGGCAGTTCATCGTGGTACTGGCCGCCGGGCTCGGCTTCCCGACCGCCGCGCTGTTCTTCCTGATCGGCGGGCCGCGCTTCCCGGACGAGCGGCGCGACCGGTCGCTCGCGGCCGGTGACTCGCGGCCGGTGACTCGCGGCCGGTGACTCGCGACCGGTGACTCGCGACCGGTGACTCAGGCCTTCCAGGCCGGGTCGCGGCCGAGCAGCGCCAGGGCGCGGTCGAACCGGCCGGCACCGCCGCCGGGTTCGAGGCCGGGGCGGAAGGCCCGGCCGGGAGCCCGCGCCTCCGGCGTGTTCGGGACGGCCTCGCTGACCGCCAGCAGCGCGGTGACCAGGGCGTCGTCGCCGTCCACCGCCGCGACCAGCCGGTCCGCGCCGCCGAGCGCCGCGGCGACGTCCCAGCCGTGCACCAGTGTGTCCACCAGGTGGAAGCCCACAGCCTGGGCGAGCGGGAAGGGCCCGCCGTCGCGGATCTCGGGCAGCCAGAGCGCCCGGTCGACGTCGGCCGCCTCCCGGAAGGCGGCGACGAGTTCGGCGCCGGTGCGGCGGAAGTCCTCCGCCGGGTCCGCGCCGAGCGCGGCGTCCGCGAACAGCGCCAGGTCCGGCCCGGCGCCACGGGCGGCCGCGGCGAAGCCCTGGTGCTGGCCGACGCAGTGCTCCAGCAGCCGGCGCAGCGTCCACCCGGCGCACGGGGTGGGCTGGTCCAGCTGGTCCGGGCCGACCGCGTCCACCACCTCGACGGCCAATTCCATCGCCTGCGCGTGCAGTTCGACGAGTTTCATGCGGCAGTGACCCCCAGTCCTGCGGAAATGAATCCGATCACCTGATCAACGACGGTCGGTTCCCCGATGATCCTCCGGTGGCCGAGCCCCCGGGTGACCAGCAGGTCCAACTGCTCCCCGTACGCCCGCTTCAGCCGGTGCGCCTGCCCGAGCGGCACCACACCGTCGCCCTCGTCGTGCAGCACCAGGATCGGCAGCTCGATCGCCCCGGCCCGGCTCGCCGCATCGTAGCGCTCCCAGGCCCCGGCGTCCCCGGCGAACAGACCCTGCTCGATCCGGGCCCGCAGCTCCCGCTCGACGGTGGCGTTCAGGCCGAGTTCGGCGCAGAAGGCGGTCGGGAAGAACCCGACCTCGGACACCCCCGAGACGGCCGCCAGCCGGCCCGCCCGCAGCCCGTCGCCCAGTGCGCCGAAGGCCGCGCAGACACCCAGCGAGTGTGCGATCACGGCCTCGAACGGCCCGTACCGGTCCTGGAGTCGGAGCGCGAGTTCGCGGTACTCCAGCACGCTGGTGGTGCGGCCGCCGGAGTCGCCGTGGCCCGGCGCGTCGAAGGCCAGCGCGCTGAGGCCGAGGGCACGCAGCCCGGGGACGTAGGGCGCGAAGCGGGAGGCCCGGGAGCGCCAGCCGTGCAGCAGCAGGACCGGCCGCTCGCCGCTGCCCCAGCGGTAGCCGACGACGGACTTCCCGTCCACGGCCAGCGGTTCGCGGGCGGCCTGCCGGTGGACCTCCCGCTCGACGGGGCGGACCCGGCTGCGCCGCAGCGGGCGCCGGAACAGCTCGAAGGCCGCCCGCCCGGCCGGGCCGGGGGCGATCCGGGCGATGGGGTTGAGGGTGGTGCGGATCAGTGCCTGGGCCGGGTCCATCGGGTCTCCCTGCTCTCTGCGCTCCCTGGCCTGGCCTTGCCTGGCGTGCCTGGCTCGGCCTGCCTTGCTCGGGGCGAGATATTAGCACGACCGTTCGTGCAGTTTTCAGGGCTCTCCAGAGGTTCGGGCACTACCCTGGGCGACACCCACTGCGAGAAGGAACGAGGGCGCACGATGGCCGGACCGAGCACCGACGGACGGGTCCTGCGCGGCGAGGAGACCCGCCGGGCGGTGCTGCGCCGCGCCGTCGGGATCGCCTCCGTCGAAGGCCTGGACGCGCTGTCCATCGGCCGCCTCGCCACCGACCTCGGGCTCAGCAAGAGCGGCGTGTTCGCCGGCTTCGGCTCCAAGGAGGAGCTGCAGCTCGCCACCGTCCGCGCCGCCCGCCGGATCTTCGCCGACGCCGTCGTCGCACCGGTCGCCGACACCCCGCCCGGCCTCGCCAGGACCCGCGCGCTCTGCGAGAGCTGGCTCGCCTACTCACGGACCCGGGTCTTCCCCGGCGGCTGCTTCTTCTACGAGGTCACCGCCGAGTTCGACGCCCGCCCCGGCGCCGTCCGGGACGCCCTGGCCGGCTGCGCCCGGGAGTGGCACGGGACGGTCGTCGAAGCCCTCATCGACGCCCGCACGGCCGGCGCCCTGCGCCCCGACACCGACCTCGACGACCTCGCCTTCGCCCTGATCGCGGTGCTGGAGACGGCCAACTCGCAGGCCGTGCTGCACGAGGAGGACGTCCCCTACCAGCGGGCCGGCCGCCTCCTGCTCCGCCTGCTGCGCGCCGAGGCCACCGACCCGGCCGACCCGGCGCTCGCCTGACCGTGTCGGGCGCGCCCTAGCCCAACAGCCCTTCCAGCACGGCGGCTTGGGCCAGCAGCCGTTCGTCCCCACCCGCCACGCCGACCACCTGGAGACCGAGCGGCAGCCCCTCCGCGGTCCGCCCGGCCGGCAGGCTCAGCGCGGGCAGGCCGAGGTAGCTCCACGGCAGCGACATCACCGCGTCCCCGGTGCTGTGCAGCCCCTCCGGCGCACCGCCCGGCGCGGACGGGGCCAGCCACAGGTCCACCCCGGCCGCCGCGGCCGCTCCGGCCACCCGCTCGCGCAGCCGCTCCCGGAACTGCAGCGCGGCCAGGCGGTCCTCCGCCGCGACCCCCTGGCCGACCCGGATGCTCGCCACCGTCTCCGGCCGGTACAGACCGCCGAACCGGGCGAACCAGTCGGCGTGGCTGCGAGCCAGCTCGAACCGGTTCACGGTCTGCAACTGCCGGGTGACCTCGGCGAAGTCGGGGAGCAGCGGCACCCTGCGCACCACCAGCCCGGCCCGCGTCAGCCTCGCCACCTGCTCCTCGAAGGCGCGCAGCGCGGCCGGTTCCGCCCGCTCCAGGTACGGGCCGTCCGGCACCCCGAGCACCGGCGCCGACACCGCCCCCGCGGGCCGCCAGTCGTCGCACAGCAGCGGGGCCGCCAGCACCGCGCCCGCCAGGTCGGCGGTGAACACGCCCAGGGTGTCGAAGCTCGGCGCGTTCGGGATCACCCCCGCGATCGGGATCCGCCCGTACGTCGGCCGGAAGCCCACCACCCCGCAGTACGCGGCCGGGCGGATCACCGAACCGACCGTCTGGGTGCCGATCGCCAACGGCACCAGCCCGGCCGCGACCGCCGCCGCCGAGCCGCTGCTGGAACCGCCCGGGGTGTGCCCCGGGTGGTGCGGATTGCGGGTCGGACCAGGGGCGCTCGCGGCGAACTCGGCGGTCACCGTCTTGCCCGCGACCATCGCCCCCGCCGCCAGCAGCCGGTCCACCACCACGGCCTGCGGGCCCGCCAGCACGCCCGGCGGCAGGGCGGAGCCACCGTGCGTGGGCAGCCCGTCCACGCGCACGATGTCCTTGACCCCCACCGCCACGCCGTACAGCGGCGGCCGCCCGTCCGGCTCGGGGTACCGCGCGGCCAACTCCCGTGCCCGCGCCTGCAGTCGGTCGTGCCGCCCCGGCTCCGCCACGAAGGCGTGCAGCAGCGGGTCCACCCGCTCGACCAGCGCGCAGAAACGCTCGACATGCTCGGGCAGACCGGGCACACCGGCCCGCAGCGCGGCGGCCTCCCGGGTCAACGACCGTGACCGGACCAGAGGTTCGTCCATACCGAGCACGGTAGCGCCCGGCCGTTCACTGGTGCTCGGCCGACAGGTACGGCGTCTCGCGCAGGAAGTACGCCCCACAGGTGTGGCAGCACAGCTCCGGGGTCCTTCCCCAGTCCACCGCCTCCCGCACCGGCGCCCCCGGATCGAGCTCCCGGCCGCACATCGCCACGCTCTGCCCGCCCCGGACCATGTGCCACAGCCGCACCCCGCCGGCCTCCCCCTCGGGGCCGTACTCGGCTCGCATCCGATGCATCATGCCCTCCATCGTCCGACCGCCCCGCACCCCCGGCAACCGGGGCCGCCGGGCGCCGCGCCACGGTACGCACCGCACCACGCCGGGAACCCCCGTACACCAACGACACAAGGGCCGCCGGGCACCGTCCGAACCGCGCCACCCCCGCCGGAATCCGGCCTCGGCGGCTCGATAGTGTGCGCGATCGCGACCCGCCCCGGCGCCCCGCGCCCGGGGCTCCGCGCCCGGGGCTCCGCGTCGCCCACCACAGCCTTCCTTCCACAGCTGGAGCACCGATCGTGCGCTCTTCCCGCCTCCTGGCCACCGCGGCTCTGGTCGCCGTCACCTTCGGCGCCACCGTCGGCGCCGCCACCGCCGGCGCCGTCGGGGTCCCCACGACCCCCTCCGCCACCGCGGCCCCGAGCGCCACCGCGACCCCGAGCGCCCCCACCACCCCCGGCGGCGGCCCCACCGCCCGGCCGAGCAACGTCCCGACCCCGCCGATGCCCTCGCCCAACCTGCCCTGCCCCGGCGGGTACCACGTGGAGGACCTCAAGGTCACCGGCAGCGGCCTGTCCGGCGTCACCCTGGTCAAGGGCGGCGCCGCCCAGGAGGCGACGGTGACCTTCGAGAACAACTCCCCTGTCGATCTGAAGAAGTTGAGCACCTACTTCTTCGTCACCGACATCGGCGGCGAGGAGGGCTCGGCCAACCAGCCGACCTGGGGCAAGGACGCCTTCACCGTCCAGGCGAAGCTCCCCGGCGGCGACTGGAAGCCGGTCAGCCAGGACGCCATCAAGAACAACATGACCTACATCCGCGCCGAGCTCGGCACGTTCAAGCTCGCCAAGGGCGAGAAGCTCACCCTCCAGGTGCGCCTCGCGGCCACTGACAAGGCGCTCAGCACCCAGTACTTCGCCCAGCTCGGCGGCGACTCCGAGTCCTTCCCCAGCAAGGACGTCCCGGGCGTGCGCCAGGGACCGGAGGGCAGCTGCAGCGGCTTCACCGGCACGTACCGCATCCCCAACCTGTTCAAGGTCGTCGACGGCACCCCGGCCGCCAGCGGTTCGCCCTCGGCCCCGGCCGCCGCCCCCGCCACCCCCTCCGCCTCGATGTCGGCCTCGGCGTCGGCCTCGGCGGGCCCGGAGCTGGCGCACACCGGTGCCTCCTCCAACACCCTGCCGATCGCCCTCGGCGGCACGGCCGTGCTGGCCGCCGGCGCCGGCACCCTGTTCGTCCTGCGCCGCCGCAAGGCGGGCGCGCACGGCTGATCCTCCGACAGATGAACCGAGGGGCGCGGACAACCGTTCGGGCCCCTCGGTGGTCTTCCCCCGGAGAGTGAACCCCGACCCCACCGCTGGAGCCCACCGATGCGTCCCGCCCGCCTTCCCGCCGCCTGCACCCTGCTCGTGCTCACCGCCGGTCCGGTCGCCCTCGCCACGGTTCCCGCGCTCGCCGCCGACGCCCCGGCCACCGCCCCCGCCACGACGCCCGCCGCGACGCCGTCCGCCACCCCGACGGCCCCCGCCGGGACCCCCTCGGCCACCCCGACCGCCACCGGCTCCCCGGCGACCGACTGCCCGGAGGGCACGACCGCCGACCCGATCCCGGTCACCAGCAGCAGCGATGCCCCGGGCGAACTCGCCATCACCTTCACCAACCCCGGCACCACGACGGTCAAGCAGCTCGCCACCACCATCGCCCTCGCCGACGCCGGCGGCGGCAGCCTCCCCGTCGAACTGCGCGCGGGGGCCGGCGCCTGGAAGTCCCTCACCGTCACCGGCACCCCGGTCAACACCGGCACCTACCAGCTCCCCCAGGGCCAGAAGCTCACCCTCACCGTGCGGCTCGCCGCCGGAGTCCCGCACGGCGACCACCGCCTCACCTTCACCGCCAAGTCCGAGATCCTCCCGAGCGGCTCCGCCCCGGCGAAGAAGTACACCTGCCCCCAGCTCACCGCCGGCTACACCGCGCCGCTCACCCCCACCAACCTCACTCCGGCCCCCACCCACCTCGCCGACACCGGCGCCGGCACCGCCACCCGCCCCCTAGCAATCGCCGGCACCACCGCCCTCCTCCTCGGCACCACCCTCCTCCTCCTCACCCGCCGCCGCCCCACCACCGACTGACCGGACCGGGGCCCGCATCGAACGGCGCGGTCCCCGCCCGCAGCCCCCTGCCCCGCTGCTCCCCGCCCGACGGGACGAGGCCCTACGACGCCGCCCGGAGCAGCGCGTCGTCCTGCCACTTGAGGATCTTGTCGAAGCTCACGATGGCCCCGCGGAGGGGGTGGTTGCGGAGCTGGACGTGGTCGGTGAGGGCGTGGATGAGGAAGAGGCCGCGGCCGGATTCGGCGGTGAGGTCGGGAAAGGTGTCGAGGTCGACCGGGCGGAGGGTGGGGGCCGGGGGGCGACAGGGGAGGACGTGGGTGTCGTACGGGTGACCGTCGCGGCGGGGGCGGTGGGCGGTGAGGACGCGGGCCGGGACGGTGGCGCGGCCGCGACGGTGGCGGCGGGGCGCGTGGCCGGCCGGGGCGGGGGTGGCCGGGCGGCGGACGGCGGGCGGGGCGCTGGGGGCGGGCAGGCCGGGGCCGGAGTCGGTGACCTCGATCCGCAGGCGGTCGCCGTTGATCGAGGCGGTGACCTGGAAGCCGTCGTCGGGCCGGCCGGTGGCGCCGTGTTCGACGGCGTTGGCGCAGGCCTCGGTGAGGGCGACGCCGAGGTCGTCGGCGATCTGCGGGTCGACGCCCGCGGTCGCCATGGCACCGAGCAGGATGCGCCGGGCCAGCGGGACGCTGGCCGGGTCGCGCTTGAGGTGCAGAGTCCACCAGATGTCCACGGGAGGTCCCTCCTGGCTGCGGCTCCACATACAACTAGGTATCTCCGGGCGAATCGGCGGCGAACCGTGCCCGGGGGCGGCTACCGCCCGTTCGGCGGATGGACTGGGGACGGGGTCTGTGCCGAAGGGCGCACGGGGTGGGGTGCACGCCGCGGCCGAACGGGGCATTCGTAGGGATTTCCCACCCTGCCCGTGTCGGCGGTGTACGCGATGAGATGATGGCCCGGCCATGACTGCCCTCCCCGCCGCCCCGTTCCAGGGCATCCCTGTACCGGCTCGGCCGGTGGGGACCGCCGCCTGGGACCTGCGGCTTGCCCGGGCGGTTCCGTTCGCGCTGGTCTGCACGCTGATAGCGGCCGCCGGGCACGCCCTGGCCGGTGGCGGGAACGTGCCGCCGACCGCGCTGGCGACGGGTTTCGCCGCGGTGCTGGTGCTCGCGGTGGCGTGCGGCGGACGGGAGCGTTCGCTGGCGGCCATCGCCGGGGCGCTCGGCGCGGGGCAGCTCGGACTGCACTGTCTCTTCCACGGTCTCAACGGCCACGGCTCCGGCATGCACCACGGCTCGATGTCCGTGCCGCAGGCGGCCGGTCGGCTGATCTGCAACGAGGCCCGGCCGGGCACGCTGGTCGGCCTGCCCGGCGGCACCTCCCCGGAGCAGCTGGTCTCCTCGGCGGGCCTGGATCCGCACGCGTACGCCGCCGCGCCGTGGTGGCAGGGCGGCGTGCTGGGGATGACGCCGTCGATGCTGGCCGGGCACCTGGCCGCCGCGCTGGTGGCGGGCTGGTGGCTGCGGCGCGGCGAGGCGGCGCTGTGGCGGCTGGTGCGGGTGGCCGCGTCGGCGGCCCGCGAGCACTGGGCGGCGCCGCTGCGGTGGGCGCTGGTGCTGGTGACCGCGCTGCTGCGCGGTCTGTTCGGCGTGGCCGGTCCGGCCCGGCGGTTCGGTGCGGGCGGCGGCGAGGGTCGGCTGCCCGCGAGCGCGGTGCTGCGGCACAGCGTGGTGCGGCGCGGTCCTCCGTGCGGGGTCTTCGCGTACTGACCCGGTGTTCCGCCGTACCCGTTGAGCGGTGGCGGTCGACCCGGTGAGGTGCGCGGTGTCCGGGCCGTTTCCGTCCGCCCAGGGCGACGGCGGCCCCTGGCTCTGCCCTCACACGTCCGCACGTGCGGCGCCGTCGAGGCACGGTTCCCCCGTCGCCCGGTACGGCCGGCCGCCGAGCTCCGATCGGAGACCCCCATCATGCGTTCCCTTCCCACCCGCCGCATCGCCGCCGTCGCCCTGACCACCGCCGCCTCCGTGGTGGCGCTGGCCGGCCCGGCCTTCGCGCACGTCACCGTGAACCCGGGCTCGGCCGCCCAGGGCGGTTACGCGACCGTCAACTTCCAGGTGCCGGACGAGAGCGACACGGCGAGCACGGTGAAGCTGGAGGTCAACCTGCCGCTGGACCACCCGCTGGCCTCGGTCCGGACCCTGCCGATGCCGGGCTGGACCTCGACCGTCGAGAAGTCCAAGCTCGACAAGCCGATCAAGGTGCACGGGAGCGACGTCAACGAGGCCGTCTCCAAGATCACCTGGACGGCCGACGCCGGCACCAAGATCGCCCCCGGCCAGTTCCAGGAGTTCAGGCTGTCGCTCGGCCCGCTGCCGACCGACGCCGACAGCATGGTCTTCAAGGCCCTGCAGACCTACGACAACGGCGACGTCGTCCGCTGGATCGACGAGGCCCAGGCCGGCCAGCCCGAGCCGGCCCACCCGGCGCCGACCCTGAAGCTCACCAAGGCCGCCTCCGGTGACGGCCACGGCGTCACCGCCTCCGCCTCCCCCGCCGCCCACGGGGACAGCTCCGACCACGCCGCCGCCGGCGACACCAAGTCCAGCGACAACACCGCCCGCACCCTCGGCGTGGTCGGCATCGTGGTCGGCGTGATCGGCACCGCCGTCGGCGTGCTCGGCCTGCGCCGCAAGAACAGCGGCTCCGCCTCCTGACCCCCGCACCGGCGGGGCCGTACCCGTAGACCGGTACGGCCCCGCCGGTGGTCCCCCTGCGCCCGATCGGATCCACCATGCCCCGCACCACCCGCCTGGCCGGCGCGGCCGCCCTCGCCCTGGCCGCCGCGCTCACCCTCTCCGCCTGCGGCTCCTCCGGCGGCGACTCGACCGCCGCGAAGGTCACCCAGCAGAAGGACGACAGCCCGTACCAGGGCACCAAGCTGGCCAAGAACTTCGAGAAGCCCGACCTCCAGCTGACCGACACCTCCGGCCAGCCGTACGACCTGCGGCAGCAGACCAACGGCAAGGCCACCCTGCTGTTCTTCGGCTACACCAGCTGCCCGGACGTCTGCCCGACCACCATGGGCGACATCGGCGTCGCGATGAAGGCGCTGTCCGCGGAGGACCGGAAGAAGATCAACGTCGTCTTCGTCTCCACCGACCCGCAGCGCGACACCCCCAAGGTGCTGCGCACCTGGCTGGACTCGATGGGCACCGACTTCATAGGCCTCACCGGCGACCTGGCGAAGGTGAAGACCGCCGCCAGGTCGCTCGGCATCATGATCGAGGACCCGGTGGTCAACGCGGACGGCACCGTCACCTCGACCCACGGCGCGCAGGTCCTGGCCTTCCTCCCCTCGGACGACAAGGCGCACGTGCTCTACATGAGCGGCACCGAGGAGAAGACCTACGAGCACGACCTGCCGCTGCTCGCCAAGGGCGTGGCGGCGTGACGGCGGCGAACCGCCGCTTCCGCCGCTCGGCCCTGGCCGGCGCGGTGCTGGCGACGGTCCTCGGCGGCGGGGCGATACTCGCCGCCTGCGGGACCGGCGGTACGGACGGCGCCGCGGCCGCCGACGCCGGGCCGGCGAAGCTGAGCGTGACCGACCCCTACATCCCGCTGCCCCCGGCGGGCGGGATGGGCGCCGGCTACCTGACCGTCCGCAACGACGGCGGGCCGGACCAGCTGGTCAAGGTGTCCAGCCCGGCCGCCGGGTCGGTCACCATGCACCGCTCGACCGCGTCGACCATGGAACAGGTGGACAGCCTGGACGTGCCCGCGCACGGCGCGCTGCAGCTCGCCCGCGGCGGCACCCATCTGATGATCATGGGTTGGCAGAAGGCCCCCGCCCTGGGCGACGAGCTGGAGCTCGACCTGACGTTCGCCAAGTCCGGCACCATCTCCGTCAAGGTGCCGGTCAAGGAGCTCACCTACCGTCCAGGCCAGAGTTAGGGGACCCGCCAGCATGGAGAAGGCCGCCCACCCCCGGATCGCCCACCCCCGGATCACCCGGCGCCGCCGGGCTGTCCCCCGCCGCGTCGTCGCCGCGATCGGACTGCTCGGCGCGCTGCTCGCGCTGATGCTCGCCGGCGCCGGTCCGGCCTCCGCGCACGCCACCCTGGACTCCACCGACCCGGCGCAGAACTCGGTGGTCGCCACCGCCCCGCAGGCGGTCACCCTGACCTTCAGCGAGACGGTCTCACTGTCCAGCGACTCGGTCCGGGTGCTCGACCCGGCCGGCAAGCCCGTGGACACCGGCAACCCGGCGCACGCCGACGGCAAGGGCGACACCGCCCGGGTCGGCCTCAACAGCGGGCTCGCCAACGGCACGTACACCGTCGCCTGGCGGGCCGTCTCGGAGGACTCGCACCCCGTCGGCGGGGCGTTCACCTTCTCCATCGGCGCGCCCTCGGACACCTCGGTGTCCGCCACCGCGCTGCAGGGCGCCAAGGCGGACACCCTGGTGGCCGCCCTGTACGGGACCGGGCGCACCGTCGCGTACGCGGCCTTCGCGCTGCTCGCCGGGGTCGCCGCCTTCGTGCTGGTCTGCTGGCCGGCCGGCGCCACCCGGCGCCCGGTGCAGCGGCTGCTGATGACCGGCTGGACGGCGCTGCTGGCCTCGACCGTCGCGGTACTGATGCTGCGCGGCCCGTACGAGCGCGGCACCGGCGTCGGGCAGGCCCTCGACCTGTCGCTGGTGCGCGCCACCCTGGACGAGCGGATCGGCACCGCGCTGGCCGCCCGGCTGCTGCTGCTCGCCGCGGCCGGGATCTTCCTGTCGCTGCTGGTCGGCCAGCTGGGGCAGCCGCCGAAGCCGGCCCCCGCGGCGGCCGCGGCGGACGAGGACGCCGAAGCTGCCGACGCCGAGGCCGCCGAGCTGCGCGCGCTGGAGCAGCGGGCCGCCGAGCGGCCGCAGCGCGAGGCCCGGCTCGGGCTGGGCGTGGCCGGGCTGGTGCTGTCGGTGGCGCTCTCCGCGACCTGGGTCGGCGCCGACCACGCCTCGGTGGGCATCCAGGTCTGGCTGGCGCTGCCGTTCGGCATCCTGCACCTGATCGCGATGGCGCTCTGGCTGGGCGGCCTGGCCTCGCTGCTGGTCGCGCTGCGCGAGGGTGTCGGCGCCGAGGTGGTGGACCGCTTCTCCAAGGTCGCCTTCGGCTCGGTGGCCGTGCTGGCCGCCACCGGGATCTACCAGTCCTGGCGGGGGCTGGGCAGCTGGGGCGCGCTGACCGGCACCGAGTACGGGAAGCTGCTGCTGGTGAAGAGCGGCTGCGTGGTCGTGATGCTGGGCGTCGCCTGGATCTCCCGCAGCTGGCTGGCCCGGCTGCGGTCGGCCCCGGCCGAGGCGGCCGAGGTCGAGCGGGCCGAGGTGCCCGAGCCGGTCGGCGCCGCGGCGCGCAGCGAGGACCCGGTGCGTCAGGCGCAGCTGGACCGTCAGCGGGCCGCCGCGGCGAGCGCCGGGCGCGAGCGCGGGCTGACCCCGACCCGGGCCGGGCTGCGCCGCTCGGTGCTGGTCGAGGCGCTGGTCGCGGTGGCGGTGCTGGTGGTCACCACGATGCTCACCAACTCCCCGCCCGGGCGGGTGGCGGGCGAGATCAGGGCGGCCGGGACCACGGCCGGCGCCGGGAACGCGGCCCCCGCGGCCACCGCGGCCCCGCAGACCGAGCCGGGCCGCGCGGTGGAGCTCAAGCTGCCGTACGACACCAAGGGCCGGACGCCGAACGCCAAGGGCACCGCGACCGTCACCCTCAACCCGGCCAGGACCGGCCCGAACGAGGTCAAGCTCGCGCTGGACGGCGCGGACGGCAAGCCAGTGGACGTCCCCGAGGTGCAGCTCGCCTTCACCCTGCCGGACCGCGACCTCGGCCCGCTGCCGGTCGCGCTCACCCCTGAGGGCACCGGCCGCTGGAGCGGCACCGCGCAGCTGCCGCTGACCGGCACCTGGGTGGTCTCGGTGCAGATCCGCTCCTCCGACATCGACCAGACCACCCCGACCCAGCAGTTCAAGATCGGATGAGCGCGGTGGACGACGAGGAGAAGGGCCCGGCGGGCCTCACCCGCCGGGCGCTGCTCGGCACGGCCGGCGCCGGACTGCTGGTCGGCGCCGGGGCCGGGGTGGCCGGGGCGGTCGCCTATGACCGCCCGGACGCCAGCGCGACGACGGGCGGCGGCGCGCTCGGCACCGGCCGGGTGCCGTTCCGCGGCGAGCACCAGGCGGGGATCCTGGAACCCCAGCAGGCCGGCGTCCGGCTGGCCGCCTTCGACCTGGCCGACGGGACCGGCCGGGACGGGCTGCGCACCCTGCTGCAGCGCTGGACCAAGGCCGTCGACCGGCTGACCGCCGGGGAGCCGGCGGAGGAGTTCGACAACCAGGTCGCGCTGGACGCCGGGCCGTGCTCGCTCACCGTCACCCTCGGCTTCGGCGCCGCGCTGTTCGACAAGGCCGGGCTGGCCGACCGCCGCCCGGCGGCCCTCGAACCGCTGCCCGCCTTCCCCGGCGAGGCGCTCGACCCGGCCCGCGGCGAGGGCGACCTGTTCCTCCAGATCGGCGCCGACGACGCGCTGGTGGCGGCGCACGCCCTGCGGACGCTGCAGAAGCTGGCGGCCGGTACGGCGGCGCCGCGCTGGCAGTCGGCCGGCTTCGCCCGGACCCCGGGCGCGACCGCGCGACCGATGACCGGGCGCAACCTGATGGGCCAGATCGACGGCACCAACAACCCCAAGCCCGGCCAGGACGGCTTCGCCGCCAAGGTGTTCTGCACTCCCGGCGGGGACCAGCCGGCCTGGCTGGCCGGGGGCTCGTACCTGGTGTTCCGGCGGATCCGGATGCTGCTGGACCACTGGGAGGAGCTGCCGGTGGAGCGCCAGGAGCGGGTGATCGGGCGGCGCAAGTCGGACGGTTCGCCGCTGAGCGCACCGGCCGGGTCGGGCGAGGGCACCGCGGTGGACCTCTCCGCCCAGGGCCCGGACGGCGGACCGGCGATCCCCTCCGACGCCCACATCCGGGTCGCGGCCCCGGCGGGCAACGGCGGGGCGGCGATGCTGCGGCGCGGCTTCTCGTACCACGACGGGGCGCTGCCGGACGGCTCGCCGGACGCCGGGCTGCTCTTCCTCGCCTTCCAGGCCGACCCGCGCAAGGGCTTCACCCCTGTGCAGCGCAAGCTCTCCCGGGCGGACGGGCTGTCCCGCTTCCTGCGGCACGAGGCGAGCGGGCTGTACGCCGTCCCGCCGGGTGTGCCGGCCGGAGGCTACCTCGGTCAGCAGCTGCTGGAGGGGTAGTTGGACAACTGCGGTCCCGGCCACTGGAACGCTTTCCTGCCGGGAGCGCGGAATCGTTATGGTGACTGTTTCGGCACCACCCCGTCCATGCACCACACCATCCGCAACGGAGGCGTCATGTCGGCCACCCGCTACACCTATCTCGGCCCGGCCGGCACCTTCACCGAGGCGGCGCTGCACACGCTGCCCGAGGCGGCGACCCGGGAGCTGGTGCCGCTGTCCTCGGTGGCGCTGGCGCTGGACGCGGTGCGCGGCGGGGAGGCCGCCGGGGCGTTCGTGCCGATCGAGAACTCGGTCGAGGGCGCGGTGACCGCGACCAACGACGAACTGGCCGCTGGCACGCCGCTGATGATCTACCGCGAGGTGCTGCTGCCGATCACCTTCGCGCTGCTGGTGCGGCCGGGCACCGAGCTGTCCGGGGTGAAGACGGTGACCAGCCACCCGGTGGCCCAGCCGCAGGTGCGCAAGTGGCTGGCGGCCAACCTGCCGGACGCCACCTGGGAGTCGGCCGCCTCGAACGCGGACGGCGCCCGGCTGGTCGCCGAGGGCCGGTACGACGGGGCGTTCGCGGGTGAGTTCGCGGCGCCGATCTACGGGCTGGACCCGCTGGTCAAGGAGATCGCGGACGCGCACAGCGCGACCACCCGGTTCGTGCTGGTCGGCCGCCCGGGGCGGGTCTCCTCACCGACCGGGGCGGACAAGACCTCGATGGTGGTCTGGCTGCCGGACGACCACCCGGGTGCGCTGCTGGAGCTGCTGCAGGAGTTCGCGGTGCGCGGGGTGAACCTGATGCGGATCGAGTCCCGGCCGACCGGGGAGGGGCTGGGCAGTTACTGCTTCCTGATCGACTGCGAGGGGCACCTGTCCGAGCGGCGGGTGGCCGAGGCGATGATGGGGCTCAAGCGGATCTGCCCGCAGGTGCGGTTCCTCGGCTCCTATCCGCGCGCCGACCGGCAGGGGTCCAAGCACCGGCGGCCGGGGACCTCGGACGAGGATTTCACGGCGGCGGCGGACTGGCTCTCCCGGGCGCTCGACGGGCGCGGGGACATCTGAGCGCCTTCTCCCGTCTTTCCGGCCTTTTCCGACCGTTATCGACCGGCCTGATCAAGCGCGGCGGGTGACCGTACCGTCATCCACAGGAACGTCCGGCTCCGGGGGCCGCTGTCCACAGGCCTCTCCGCTGTCCACAGCCGAAAGTTATCCACAGGCCTGGGGATGAGTCGACAAACCGGTATAGCCATTGCGCAGAACAGGTCGGATCATCGGTTTGCGTCGCAGAGATGACTAATCGGACCAGAGTCACCCGCTTGCCTGCAAATCACCCGTGCGAGTGCATCAATTCCCTCACCCGAGAAGGTTGATTGAGGTTTGAAACCTCAATTCCCTGGTTTCGTCGAGCGGACGCCGATCCTCCCCCGCCATCCACAGCCCTGGCCCCAGGCCTGTGGATAACGCGCCCCCGACCCGGACCCGGTGGATTCCCCACAGGAGTTATCCACAGGATCCGGTGAGTTATCCCCAGGGGAAAACCGGTACCGGTGGAGGAACGCCCGCCCGGTACGCTTGGCCCTGTGATTGACCTTCGCCTGCTCCGTGAGGACCCTGACCGAGTGCGCGCCTCGCAGCGCGTCCGTGGCGAGGACGTCGACGTGGTCGACGCCCTCCTCTCCGCCGACGAGCGACGCCGGTCCTCGGGCAGCCGCTTCGACGAACTGCGCAACGAGCAGCGGATGCTCGGCAAGCAGGTCGCCCAGGCCAAGGGCGAGGAGAAGACCGCCCTGCTGCAGCGCACCAAGGAACTGGCCGCCGAGGTCAAGGCCGCGGACGCCGAACAGAGCGCGGCCAAGGAGGAGGCGGACCGCCTGCTCCGCTCCCTGGCGAACCTCATCGACCCGGCCGCCCCGGTCGGCGGCGAGGAGGACTTCGTCACCCTGGAGGAGATCGGCACCCCGCGCGACTTCGCCGCCGAGGGCTTCGAGCCCCGTGACCACGTCGAGCTCGGCCAGCTGCTGGGCGCGATCGACACCGAGCGCGGCGCCAAGGTCGCCGGTGCCCGCTCCTACTACCTGACCGGTCCCGGCGCGCTGCTGGAGCTCGCCCTGGTCAACATGGCGATCGCCCAGGCCACCGCCGCCGGCTTCATCCCGATGATCACCCCGGCCCTGGTCCGCCCGGCCGCCATGGACGGCACCGGCTTCCTCGGCCAGGCCGCCGAGAACGTGTACCACCTCCCCGAGGAGGACAAGTACCTCGTCGGCACCAGCGAGGTCCCGCTCGCGGCGTACCACATGGACGAGATCATCGAGGCCGACAAGCTGCCGCTGCGCTACGCCGGCTACTCGTCCTGCTTCCGCCGCGAGGCCGGCACCTACGGCAAGGACACCCGCGGCATCATCCGCGTCCACCAGTTCGAGAAGGTGGAGATGTTCGTCTTCACCACACCCGAGGACGCGGAGAACGAGCACCGCCGCCTGCTCCAGTGGGAGAAGGACTTCCTCAACGCGCTGGAGCTGCCGTACCGGGTGATCGACGTCGCCTCCGGCGACCTCGGCTCCTCGGCCGCGCGCAAGTTCGACATCGAGGCCTGGATCCCCACCCAGGGCAAGTACCGCGAGGTCACCTCGACCTCCAACACCACCGAGTACCAGGCCCGCCGCCTGTCGATCCGGATGCGCGAGGAGGGCAAGACCCGCCCGCTCGCCACCCTGAACGGCACCCTGGTCGCCGTGCCGCGCACCATCGTGGCGATCCTGGAGAACCACCAGCAGGCCGACGGCACGGTCGTCCTGCCCGAGGCGCTGCGGCCCTACCTCGGCGGGCGGACCGTCCTCGAGCCGGTCAAGTGACCTCGACCGCACACCGGATCGGTGGTGACCTGCCCTACCGGCTGGTCGCCACCGACCTCGACGGCACGCTGCTGACCAGCGCGGAGACCGTCTCCGAGCGCACCCGCGCCGCCCTGGCCGCGGCCACCGGCGCGGGCGCGCTGCACATCGTGGTGACCGGCCGCTCGGCCGTCTGGGCCCGCCCGGTCTTCGACGAGATCGGCTACACCGGGATAGCGGTCTGCGGCCAGGGCGCCCAGGTCTACGACGCCGGCGCGCACAAGCTGCTCACCTCGCTCACCCTGGACCGCCGGCTCGCCGCGCTCGCGATCGAGAAGATCGAGGCCGAGACCGGCCCGCTGGCCGTCGCCTCCAACCAGGACGGCCTGGACGGCCAGGTGCTGACCGGCCCCGGCTACGAGCTGCTGATCGGCTCCGACCTCCCGGTCGTCCGGGTCGAGCGCGGCGAACTGCTCGGCTCCCCGGTCGCCAAGCTCTACATCCAGCACCCCGGCCTGACCGATGACCTCCTCGCCGAGGCCGCCCGGCGCGCCGCCGGCGACCTGGTCGGCGTGGTGATGGCCGGGGCCGGCGTGGTCGAGCTGCTGCCGCTGGGCCTGTCCAAGGCCACCGGCCTGGCCGTCGCCGCCCGCCGCCTGGGCGTGCGCGCCGCCGACACCATCGCCTTCGGCGACATGCCCAACGACGTGCCGATGTTCGGCTGGGCGGCGCACGGCGTGGCCATGGCCAACGCCCACGAGGAGCTGCTCGCCGTCGCCGACGAGGTGACCACGGGCAACGACGAGGACGGCGTGGCCGTCGTCCTGGAGCGCCTCTTCCCAGCGGTGTAGGGGCCCTGCCGCAGATTCGAGATCGACGCGGCCGGGCCGCCGAACGCCAACGGCGCCCCCGATCTGCGGATCACCTTCGTCGCCTACGGAACGCCGTCCACCGACGACTGACCACCCACGGCCGAGCAGTTGTAGGATGACCGGGCAAGCGGTTGTAGGATGACCGATGACCGGTGAGTGGTGTGCGAAGGGAGGCCCGGCATGAGCGGCGACGGCAACGGCCTGCAGGCGGCCGGGCGGCGATCCCTGGTGGACACCGCCATCGACCAGCTGCGCGAGCAACTCGCCGGCGGGGCCTGGCCGGTGGGATCGCAGATCCCCACCGAGCACGAGCTCGCCGAGCGGCTGCAGGTCGGGCGGAACACCGTGCGGGAGGCGATCCGGGTGCTGGTGCACGCCGGAATGCTGGTCTCCCGGCAGGGCGAGGGCACCTTCGTACGGTCCACCAGCGACCCGGCGGCGGTGCTGCGCGGCGTCCAGCGCTCGGGCATCCGGGACGTCCTGGAGGTCCGCGCCGCGCTGGAGACCGAGGGCGCCCGACTGGCCGCCCTGCGGCACACCCCCGAGGACATCCGGCGGATGCGGGCCGCGCTGGCCCGTGAGGCCGAGGTCTTCGCGGCCCACCCCGAGCGGGCCAGCCGCGAGGCCACCGTCGAACACGACCTGGAGTTCCACACCGCCGTCGTCGAGGCCGCGCACAACCCGGCACTGGCCGAGGTTTACCGCTACTTCGGCGCCTCCGTGCGCGAGGCGATGACCTCCGCCTTCGGCGACCACGAGATGCCCGAGGCGGTCGTGGCCACCCACGAGGCGCTGGTCGACGCGATCGAGAGCGGCGACCCGGACCGCGCCGAGACGGCGTGTCGCGCGCTGCTCGCCGAGCCCACCGCCGCCGTCGAGCAGCTGCTCGCGGCCATCGCGGCCCGGAAGTAGGACGGCGCGAGCCCCCGCTTCCGTCCGTCCCGCGGCCGGCGGCCGTCCTCGCCGTGCCCGCGCCATCCCTGATTCACGAAAGAACAGCACACCCATGGCCGTCACCCGTGCCCAGCAGCCGGTTGTCACCACCCCTGCCCCGCTCCCCGTTCGCACCCGGCTGGCCCACCCCGCCCTGCTGCTGACCGGCATCGTGCTGGTCGCGCTGAACATGCGCGCCTGCCTGGCCGCGGTCTCCCCGATGGTCGCCGAGATCCAGCGGACCTTCGGCCTGTCCGCCACCGCAAGCGGGCTGATCACCACCGTTCCGGTGCTGTTCCAGGGTGTCGGCGCGCCGCTCACCCCCCGGCTGACCCGCCGGTTCGGCGCCGAGCGCGTCGTCCTGGGCGCGGTGCTGGTGCTGGGCGCGGGCGTGCTGCTGCGGGTGCTGCCCTCGGCGTTCGCGCTGTACGCGGGCTGCGTGGTGATCGGCGTGGCCATCGCGGTGCTGAACGTGTCGATGCCGGGCCTGGTCAAGCGGGAGTTCCCGGACCGCGCGGCGACCATGACTGGCGTCTACTCGACCACCATGCTGGTCGGCGCGACCCTCGCCGCCGGTACGTCCGTCCCGCTGGAGCACGCGCTCGGCGGCGGCTGGCGGGCCTCGCTCGGCACCTGGTCGCTGCTCGCGCTGGTCGCGGCGGTGGCCTGGCTGCCGCAGGTGCTGCGCTCCCGGCAGGAGAAGGCCGCGGCGGTGGCCGCGGCCGCCCAGCCCGGCAAGCCGATCGAGGGCCTCTGGAAGTCCCCGCTGGCCTGGCAGATCAGCCTGTTCATGGGCATCTCGTCGCTGCTGGTCTACACCCTGGTCGCCTGGATGCCGACCATCCTGGCCGACCACGGCATGGACCGCGGCCAGGCCGGCCTGGTCTTCGCCTTCTCCAACCTGGTACAGGTGGCCGGCGCCTTCCTGGTGCCGCTGATGGCGGGCCGGATGACCAGCCAGCGCGCGCTGGCGGTCACCATGGCCGCCCTGAACGGGCTCGGCATCGCCCTGCTGCTGGTCGCTCCGGTCTCCGGCGCCTGGGTGTCGGCGGCCATCCTCGGCGTGGCCCAGGGCGGTTCGCTGGGCCTCGGCCTGGCGTTCATCGTGCTGCGCACCGGCACCGCGGCCGGCGCCGCCCAGCTGGGCGGGATGTCCCAGGCGATCGGCTACCTGGTCGCCGCGGCCGGCCCGGTCGGCGCCGGTGCGCTGCACCAGCTGACCGGCGGCTGGGAGGCCACCCTGATGCTGATGCTGGTGCTGGTCGTGGTGGTCGGCGCGGCGGGCTTCGGCGCGGGGCGCAACAAGACCCTCTGACGGTTGCCGCTCGTCGGCGGCCACGCCTCAGCGGCTACTCGTCGGCGGCTGCTCCTCGTCGGCTACTCCTCCGCCGCGAGGGTCAGCCCGGCGAGCTTCACCGAGGCCAGCACGCTCGCCCCGACGGTGACCACCAGCAGCAGCGGGACGGCCGCCCCGAGCGAGACGTCGGCGCCGATCGCGGTGTCCCCGGCCACCGCCTCGGCGACCGCCCGGCCCCACTGCTGGACGCTCAGCGTCCGGGCGCCCTCGACGAAGTTGCCGATCAGCGACTCCCAGATCAGCGCGTACGCCAGCCCGGCCACCACCGCGTGCCGGGTGACCACCCCGAGCAGCAGGAACAGCGCGCTGTACGCGGCCCCGGCGACCAGCACGGCCACGGTGTAGCCGAGCGCCACACCGTCCCGGGTGCCGTACAGCAGCAGCCCGGCGAGCAGCGTCGGGACGGCGGCGAACACCCAGGTGGTGCCGATCGCGACGGTCAGCTTGGTGGTGATGATCTTCCAGCGCGGCAGCGGCTTGGCCAGCAGGTAGACGATCGAACCGTCGTCGATCTCGGTGGCGATCACCCCGGTGCCGATCACCAGCCCGAGGATCGGGACGAGGGTGCCGAGGTCCAGCTGACCGAGGATCTTGACGGTCAAACTGTGCGCGTCGCCGTTCGACCCGCCCGCGATCGCCGAGACGATCAGCAGCAGGGCGGGCGCCATCAGCAGCAGGGCGCCGCGGCGGCGGCCCAGCAGGCCGCGCAGGGTCAGCCTGGCGACGGTCGGGTTCATGGTCGGTCGGCCCCTTCCTGGGTCCGGATTTCGGTGAGGGTCAGGCCGGGTGTCACGCGGAGACCAGGTACGAGAAGACGCTCTCCAGCGACTCGTCCGCCGGGGACACGGTGTACAGCCGGATGCCGGCCTCCCGGGCGACCCGGGGCAGCAGGGTGGTGAAGCCCTGGAAGTTCACCGCCTCGATCCGCAGCGCCCGCTCCCGCTCGTCCACCTCGATGCCGGTGGTCGAGCCGTCGGCGATCAGCGCGGCGGCGAGCCGGCGGTCGTCGCTGGAGCGGACCAGGTAGCGGTGCGGGCGGTCGGTCATCAGCCGCCGGATCCGCCGGAAGTCGCCCGAGGCGGCGTGCCGTCCGGCGACCACCACCTCGATGTGCCGGGCCAGCTGCTCGACCTCCTCCAGGATGTGGGAGGAGAACAACACCGTCCGGCCGTCCGCGCCGAAGCCGCGCAGCAGCTCCATCAGCTGCAGCCGCTGGCGCGGGTCCATGCCGTTGAAGGGCTCGTCCAGCAGCAGCACGGCCGGGTCGTGGACGAGCGCCGAGGCCATCTTGACCCGCTGCTTCATGCCCTTGGAGTACGTCCCGGTGCGGCGGTCCTTGGCGTACGCCATCTCGACCAGGTCCAGGGCGCGCCGGGCGGCGGCGCCGGGCTGGGGCAGGCCGTGCAGTTCGGCGTTGGCGAGGACGAACTCCCAGCCGGTCAGGTAGTCGTACATCGACTCCCGCTCCGGGACCAGGCCGATCTGCCGGTACACCTGCTGGTTGCGCCAGATCGGCGCGCCGTCCAGGGTGACCGCACCGCTGGAGGGGGCGAGGAAGCCGCTCATCATGTGGATGAGGGTGGACTTGCCCGCGCCGTTGGGGCCGAGCAGGCCGGTGATGCCGGGGCCGATCGACATCGTGATGTCGTTGACCGCGACCACGTTCCCGAACCAGCGGGAGACCTTGTCGATGGTGATGGTGGCCATGCCGCCCTCTCAGACCTCTCGCTAGACACTGCGGTTCATCAGATGCGGCTGTAGCGGCGCAGCAGGAGCCGGTACGAACCCGCCACCATCGCCACCGCGACCAGGGCGAACACCAGGGTGCCGAGCCCGCCCGGGGCGTGCCGGCGGTCGATGCCGGAACCGAGGTCGAACACCTCGTTGACCAGCGCCTCCACCAGGCCGCTGGGCGAGATCAGCGCCGTCCACTGGGCCGCGTCCGAGCCTCCCGGGCTGGGGCTGCTCATGCCCACCACGACCGTCGCGACCGTCGAACTCACCGCCAGGTAGCCCATGATGGCGGCCACCCCGAAGCCCCGGCGCGGGGTGCTCGCGGCGATCACCAGCGCGACCGAGGTCGGCACCAGGGCGTACAGCACGGCCGCCGCCAGGCCGGACAGGAACTGGCCGGTGTTGTGCCCGAAGTCCATCCCGGTGAGCAGCGCACCGGCGTACAGCACCACCAACGGGGCTGCCATCAGCAGGAGTTGGGCGCAGGCCATGGCGGCGAACTTGGCCCGGACGTAGTCGGCGCGGGTGATCGGTCGGGAGAAGTAGAGCGGGACGGTGTGGTAGCGGAGGTCCCGGGAGAGCAGCACCGGCGCCTGGGAGGCGAGGAAGATCGAGACGACCAGGCCGAGGTCGGAGAGGTAGCCGGCGTACTCGACCGGGAGCTCGTCCCGGTGCATGGCGACCGCGGCCGCGACGAAGATCATCGCCGGGACGGTGACCACGCCCAGCAGCAGCATCGGCAGCACCTTGGACTTGCCGGAGCGGCCGAGGCCGTAGGCGGCGCGCAGGCTCTGGGTGAAGAGCGAGCGGGTGGCGTAGGCGCGGCCGAGGCGGGGGCCGGTGTAGCCGCGGTAGCCGATGTCGTGGATGACACCGGTGTCGGCGGGCCTGGTGTCAAGAGGCTGCGGCATCGTCCGTACCTCCCCTGGCGTTCTCGTGGTCCTCGTCGGTGTCGCCGTAGTACGCGTCGTGCTCGTCGTCGGTGTCGGTGTCGTCGTCGTTGTCGTTGTCGTTGTCGTTGTCGGCGAAGAGTTCGGCGACCCGGTGTCGGCGCTGTTCCAACCGGACCAGACCGAGGCCGAGTTCGGCGACCGTGTCGCGGATGGTGTCGTAGGTGTCCTCGCCGGCCAGCCGGATCAGCAGCAGGTGCGAGCCCTCCGGCTGGACGTCCAGCCCGGCGGCGGCGAGCCGCTCCCGTACCTCGGCGCCCGGCTCGGCGATGGCGTCCTCCGGGTGGTCGGTGACCTCGACCGCGAGGACGGCCGTCGCCTCGGTGAAGGAGGCGGTGGAGGAGGAGCGCAGCAGCTTGCCGCCGTCGATGACCACCAGGTGGTCGCAGGTCCGCTCCAGTTCGCCGAGCAGGTGGGTGGTGACCAGCACCGAGATCCCGAAGTCGGAGTGGACCCGGCGGATCAGCCCCAGCATCTCGTCCCGGCCGGCCGGGTCCAGGCCGTTGGTCGGCTCGTCCAGCAGCACCAGTTTCGGGTCGTGCACCAGCGCCTGGGCGAGCTTGACCCGCTGCTTCATGCCGGTCGAGTAGCCGCCCATCGGGCGGTACCGCTCCTCGTACAGGCCGACGTGCCGCAGGGTGTCCGCGGTGCGCTCACGGGCGGCGGTGGCGGGCAGCCCCGCCATCCGGGCCATGTGCACCACGAACTCGGTCGCCGAGACGTCCGGCGGCAGGCAGTCGTGCTCGGGCATGTAGCCGACCCGCTCGCGGATCTCCGAGCCCCGGGTGGCGATGTCCAGGCCGAGCACCTCGCCGCGGCCTGAGGTCGCCGGGGCGAGCCCGAGCAGGATCTTGATCAGGGTGGACTTGCCCGCCCCGTTGGCCCCGACCAGCCCGACAACCCCGGGCCGCACCTCGACGGTCAGCTGGTCGAGGGCGGTGACCCGGGGGAACCTCTTGGTGAGGCCCTCGGTCTTGATGACAGCAGTGGACACGCCCTCAACGTAACGGCCTTGCGCCGCAAGGGCCATGAGCTGGAATGACGAGGTCCTCTACTGCCCCGGTATGACGTCGGGCCCGCTCCCCCTTAGGGGCCGGCCGGCCCGACGTCACGTCCGGCGCCGGATCAGGAGCTCGGACGCTCCCACATCTCGGTGACCTTGCCGGAGGCGTCGAGCGCGACCGTGTAGACGCCGCTCGAACAGGGGTAGAAGCCCTTCTGGTTCCCCGGCGTGGCGATGCACTCGTTGATGTGCTTCGCCAGGTCGGCCGCGTTGACGTCCTTCGGCGCGGCGACGACCGACCGGAGGTGGCCCTTGACGGTGGGGGCGAACTGCGCGGTCTTGTCGGGGCCCACCGCCTCGTGGGCGACGTCGTCGACGCCGCAGGCGTCCTTGGTCTCCTTGTAGACCAGGGCCGTCGCGCTGGTGCCCTTCTCCACGTTGATCCACTTCTGCCCGGCGGGCAGCGGGTCGCTGGTGCAGAAGCCCTGCGGGCCGCCGTCGGCGCCGCCGGACGGCTTGCCGCTCGGCGCGGGCTTGGCGGTGCCGGTGGCCGGGGCGCCGGTGGCCGACGCGGTGGCCGGGGCGGCCGTGGTGGTGGCGGTGCCGGCGCCCTGGTCCGACGAGTTGTCCGGACCGCAGGCGGCGAGGCCGAACGCGGCGGTGGCGACCAGAGCGGTGGCGAACAGCTTCCTGGAAACAGACATGACGAAAGAACCCCCGTTTAACGCATGATCAGCTATAGGTGCGGCGCACAGATTAGCGCCTCCCACCCACACCCACCCACCGCCGTCCACCGCGGCCGCCAGCGCCGCGCCCAACCGTCGTACACCTACGACCACCTGTCGTGGCGCAGCTTCCGGGACGAGCCGTGGTTCGGGTCCGTGCCGACGTCGACGGCGGCGGCGTGCGCCACCGAGCGGATCGGGCCGGGGACGCTGGTGGCCTCGGTCAAGCCTTTTTCACCTATCACAGCCTGACCTCGCACGACTGCACTCACGCCTGTTCGACGCGGAGCTTGTCCAGAGCAGCCCTGCTCCTCAGGCGCTCCCGGATGTGGGCCAGTGCTTCGGAGGAACCGTGGAGGGATTCACGATCCGCAGGCGACTCTGATGTGACGGGTCGATCGAGGTGAGGGATATCAGAAGTTGGCCCGTTGCGCGTTCGAGTTCGGTCAACGCATGCGGCAGGCCAGCGCAGACGGTGGCGACAGCCGCGCCCAGACCCACGAGACCACCGTGCTTGTGATTGTGGCGGTACTCAATCCTGTGCAGCCCCGATTCGGCAATCGCCGCGACCTCCAGTGGGCGAGCCATCTGCTTGGCGTCGTTGGTGATCACGACCTGGAAGCCGGCCGAGGCGGCCCGTGCAT
Source organism: Kitasatospora sp. NPDC053057 (assembly GCF_044546945.1). Taxonomy (NCBI): domain Bacteria; kingdom Bacillati; phylum Actinomycetota; class Actinomycetes; order Kitasatosporales; family Streptomycetaceae; genus Kitasatospora; species Kitasatospora sp. NPDC053057. Next base: position 98,716 of record NZ_JBITZP010000002.1, read on the forward strand.
AGAGGTCGATGTCCTTGGTACCTGCCCAACCGACGATCTCTGCCACGTGCTGAAGCTCGTGTTGCTTCAGTAGCAATCGAGCCATATGAGCCAACGGCAAGGGGACGTTCTCGTCGAGCAGGATCCTCAAGAGGTGGCCTGCCGGGGGACCTCGTCCGAGTAGCTGTCGACGTAGTCGGTGAAGTCGGCCGCATCAAGAGCTGCTTCGGGGGTGACGCCGGGGTAGAAGTCCCTGATTGACTCCGGTCGGACGCCGTCCCTCAGAAGAGCCGCGACCTCCGAAGCGGGAATCCGCGTTCCTTCGATCACCGGCTCACCACCCCGAACCAGGGGATCGACGGACAGATGATTCCTGGGACGCAGCAGGTTCGGGATCTGTCGGCCGTTTCGATAGAACGGCCGGAGGACATCGACCATCTCGTGGATGACGACGTTGCCTCGCCTGCGCACAAGATCGACGGCGTGGTCTGGGTCTGCCAGATAGATTGTGCCGTCGCCGGCCACGAGCCGGTAGCTGGACAGATGCTCGCGTTCGTCGAGATCGTCGCGCAAGGTGCCCAGAGCACGGCGGATCTTCTGGAGCGACGCTTCCTCCCGCAGTCTCACGCAGATGCGAAGCGCGACGACATCCCGGAATGAGTAGAGGATCGGCCGGGAGGCGGAGATTTCCGGTACCAGGACGGCGCCACGCGGGCCTGTGGCCCTGCGCCAGTGAGACAGCTGGCGCAGGGTGGCGCCGGACAGCGCGGCTGCGAGCTTCGGCTCGTAAGACACTGCGGCACCTCCCATAGCGCACACGACGGCGTACGGAACCGTACTTCATGGTCTCTTACAGCCGGCACGGCCGCCAGGATTTCACCCGAACGAGGACTCACCAGAGACCGAAGCTCCGCCGATCACCCCCGAGGAGGTCATGGAGGTCTGCCGAAAGCACAGGCGATCACCGAGCTCGCGGAGAAGGCCATGCCGCACATGGGTCGCTACTGATCACCGAAAGCCAGCGTTCACGGTTACGGGTGGCGAGGTCAACGCGAAACACGCCGTGCCCTGGTGAACTTCTGCCGCTGGGCGCCACGAGCGAGTTCGCTGAGGCGATCGCCGATTACGGAGACGCCGGGGCGGGGCTGCTGCGCGTAGTACCAGGACTTGCGCTTGCGCAGCAGCTCCTCGCCGTGCTCGGCCCAGGTGAATCCGGGCTTCCGCAGCAGCTTCCGGAAGACGGTGTCGACGGTCGCCGGGTGGGCGGCGGCCAGGCGGCGGATCGGCAGCGGGGCGATCGACTCCTCGCGCAGGTACACCCGCAGCAGGTCCTGGTGCTGCTTGCGGCCCGCGATGGCCGGGTCGGTGAAGAGGTCCCGCAGCATCCCGTAGTCCGGGTAGAAGTTGAGCCCGTCGACCTCGTCGTAGATGACGCCGACCGTGTCCGATTCCGCGAGTCCTCGCGGTAGTTCGAAGGCCGGGAAGGCCAGACCGGGGAGCCGCCGGCCCCGGATTCGGTCGGGGTGCTCGACAACGGCGGCCTCCTGCCGGTGCCGGTAGTAGGCGTTGAGCCGGTCCTCGACTTCGGCAGGGGGAAGGACCAGTTCGTCGCTGCCGCAGAACTCGATGAACGCGACCCGGTCCTTCCGCATCGCGTGCCATCCCTGCTCGATCTTCTCCGGATTGTGGAAGACCAACGAGGGGTGGCTGGTGGCCAGTTCGAGCGCGGCCCGGGCGATCTCGGTGGCGCTGGACTTCGGGTAGGACGACATCATTCCGGAGATCAGCCATGCCCCGTCGGCCGAGTGGACGGGCACCAGGCTGGTGTGCAGGAATCCCCCCTTGGACACTCCACGGAAGGCCGCCAGCCCGACGTTCGAGTACGTGCGGTACTCCAGGTCGTCGATCAGGTTCAGCAGGACGACGGCGTCCCCGTCCTTGCGCCGGATCTCGAAGATGCCCTCGACCGGGTCACGCCAGCCGAGCAGCATCTCCCGATCGGCCTCGGTCAAGTCCCGTCGTCCGGCGACGAACCGGTCCACCACGGTCGAACCGTCCGGCAGGCGGTACCGCAGGATGAAGTTGTCGATGATCCGGATCGCGGCGCTTTCCTCCAACTGCCGCTCAGGGCCCGCGGCCTCCAGCAGGAGGGGGGTCAACCACCGGTCGAACCGCGCACCCTGGCCGAACTCGACCAGTTCGCCCTTCAGTTCGGCACAGCGCTCGATCAGGCCCCGCAACGACGCCTCGTCCGCGCTCCGTACAACGACACCCATGCGGGCCCTCTCGATCGTTAAGGTTCCGACGCTCACTGCGCCCAGTAGTAGCGGTACGCCTCGACCCACTCCGCTCCGTCCGGCGCCGGGTCCGGCAGCGGAAGGTCCAGCAGCCCGATCGCCTGCCGGAACTCACCGCGGGTGCACAGGGCGACGATCCTTCCGTCCGGTGAGAGGTCGATGCCGCGCACGGTCACCTCGACACCCAGCACCGAGGTGTTGAACGGCACCGCCAGGTTCTCCTCTACGGCGGCGAACAGAGCCGACACCTGCTCGTGCTCGTCGTAGGTGTCGACCGTCGCCTGATCGACCAACGCGGCCAGTTCTCGCCTGCTCAACGTCCCCATGGCACCACGCTAGCTGACCTGCTCGTGCCGACTTGCGGGCGGTCCGAAGCCCCGCTGATTCGCGCGCGTATCGTCGTTGCATGCGCTTGAGTACCGTTATCCTCCCCATCCACCGTTGGGCCGAGGGACAGAAGATCTGGCAGCGGGCCGAGGAACTCGGTTTCCACGCCGCGTACACGTACGACCACCTCTCCTGGCGGTCGTTCCGGGACGAGCCGTGGTTCGGCTCCGTGCCGACCCTGACGGCGGCAGCCACCGCCACCGAGCGCCTGCGGCTCGGAACGCTCGTAACGTCGCCGAACTTCCGGCATCCGGTGACGCTGGCGAAGGAGCTGATCACGCTGGACGACGTGTCCGGCGGGCGGGTCACGCTGGGGATCGGGGCCGGCGGGGTCGGCTTCGACGCGACGGCGATGGGCCAGGAGGCGTGGTCCCCGAAGGAGCGCGCCGACCGCTTCGGCGAGTTCCTGCCCCTGCTGGACGAGCTGCTGCGCAGTGACGCGACGACGCGCGAGGGGACGTACTACTCGGCGGTCGAGGCGCGGAACATCCCCGGCTGCGTGCAGACCCCGCGGGTGCCGTTCTACGTGGCCGCGACCGGCCCGCGCGGGCTGAGGCTCGCGGCCGAGTACGGGCAGGGCTGGGTGACGTACGGGGACCCGCGCGGCCCGGCGGACGTGCCGGTGGAGCAGGCTCCCGCGGTGATCGCCCAGCAGATCGGGAAGCTGACGGCGGCCTGCGAGGCGACCGGGCGGGACGTGGCGACGCTGGAGAAGGTGCTGCTGCAGGGCTCGACGGCGGAGAAGCCGCTGCGGTCGGTGGACGCCTTCGTGGACTGGGCCGGGAAGTACCGGGAGTTGGGGATCACCGAGCTGGTGATCCACTGGCCGGTGCCGGACTCGATCTTCGAGAACGACCTCGCGGTGTTCGAGAGGATCGCCACCGAGGGCCTGGCCCAGCTGGGCTGAGCCCGGCCGGGCCCGCCGTCACGGGTGCGGACGGGTGCGCTGGGCCGGGAGGACCGGGGCCGGGGCCGGGGTGCGGCGGGCGAGCTCGGCGAGGGTGTGGAAGAGGACCTCGCCGAGCAGGACGGGCTCTCGGGAAGCGGTCTGCACGGCCTGGGTGTGCGAGGCCTGGGCGTCCGGGGAGGGGAGGGTCGGGGGCGGCTCGTCACGGAGCTGGCGAGTGGGCATGGCTCTTCCTGCCGACGGGGTGACCGGGAGGAGTCCTGCCCGCCGGGCCGGTACCGACACCCCGGGCGAAGACGGATCGGCCGGAAACGGCGTGCGAAGGGCCGGAACCCGTCCCTACGGTCATCGCGTCGGCGCTGACCGCGCCGGTGACCGGGCGGCGGCGATGGGCGAAGATGGACCGGTGACCGAAGCCCGTACCGCCCCCCGCCTCATCGCCACCGACCTGGACGGCACCCTGCTGTGCTCCGGCGGTACCGTCAGCGATCGCACCGCCGCGGCCCTGGCGGCGGCCGAGGCGGCCGGGGTGCAGGTGGTGTTCGTGACCGGGCGGCCGCCGCGCTGGATGCAGCAGCTGAGCCCGCACATCGGCGGCCACGGGGTGGCGATCTGCTCCAACGGCGGCGCGATCGTGGACGTGCGGCGCGGCGGCGAGCTGATCGAGTACTTCCCGATGCCGACGGCGACCTCGCTGGCCGTGGTGGAGGCGCTGCGGGCCAAGCTGCCCGGCACCGCGTTCGCCTTCGAGTACGCGGACGGCTGGGCCCGCGAGCCCGAGTACGAGGTGCTGATGTGGGGCGACGCCGAGGTCCGCGCGATCGGCCCGGCCGAGCAGCTGCTGGCGGACGGCGGCCCGGTGCGGGGCCTGTTCAAACTGCTGGCCAAGCATCCCGACCTCGACCCGGACACCTTCCTCGCCGAGGCCCGGACGGCGGCCGGGCACCTGGCCGAGATCACCCGCTCCTCGCCGATCCCGCTGCTGGAGATCAGCGCGCCCGGCGTCACCAAGGCCAGCACGCTGGCCCGTTGGTGCGCCGAGCACGGGATCGACCGCAGCGAGGTGGTGGCCTTCGGTGACATGCCGAACGACCTGGAGATGCTGGCCTGGGCGGGCACCGCGTACGCCGTCGCCAACGCGCACCCCCGGGTGCTGGCAGCGGTGGCGCAGCACACGGTGAGCAACGAGGAGGACGGCGTCGCGGCGGTGCTGGAGCAGCTGCTCCGACTGCTCTAGCCGAAGCGGCCGTTGACGTAGTCGGAGGTCCGCTGGTCGCGCGGGCTGCCGAAGATCCGCTCGGTCGGCCCGGCCTCGACGATCCGGCCCGGGGTGTCGTGGGTGGCCAGGAAGAACGCGCAGGTCTGCGAGACGCGCTGGGCCTGCTGCATGTTGTGGGTGACGATCACGATGGTGAGCCGTCCGCGCAGTTCGGCGATGGTCTCCTCGACCCGCCGGGTGGAGGTCGGGTCGAGCGCGAGTTCCTCCTCGCTACGGTACGTCCGCACGCCGACGCCGAGCGGCCGACCGTTGGCGGCGCGCAGCGTCCAGGCCAGACAGCGGTCGGCCGCGGGCACGATCAGCAGCCGCGGTCCGCGCCGCTCAGCGGCCATCGGTGTGTCTCAACGACACTGCTTTCCCGGGCAGTTCACGGGCGGGTACGTCGCGGGCGGGTACGTCGCGGGCGGGTACGTCACGCGGCGGCTGCTTGGCCAGCAGCACCACGAAGCGGCGGAAGGCGTTCTGGCACGTCGCGTACCGCTCGTACGCGCGGCTGGACCGCACTTCCGGCAGGGTGCGCGATCCGGGGATGACCCAGATCCATCCGATCCCGTCACGGACATGGGTGATCCGCGCGGTCAGTTCGGCGGCGCCGAGGCGCAGACCGTCGAAGCCCCGCTCGGCCTCACCTGGCGTCTCGAACAGCGCGGAGGTGATCGCCACCACCCGGCCGTTGGGAGCCTTCAGCTGCCAGCGGTAGCGCCCGTCCGGTGCGCGCTCGGTCCGGAACCCCCCTCGACTTGCCCCTGCTGCGGTGTGACCGCGGCCGGAAGCGTCCACTGCCCCCTCCGTCCAGTGGTTCTGATCAGCACCGTCCCCTCCGAGACGGGAGCCAAGCTATGTGTGCACACCGAACGGCCGAAAGCCCAGAACGTTCACAACTTGCGCCGTTGGTCGGGAAGTTCTCCCTCGTTCAGCTTTCGCCTATCGGTGTAAGAGCTCTTATAGCCGCGCCGTCCAGCGCACCACGGTCCCCTTCCGGTACGGACCGCGCTCGTGCCAGGCGGCCCCGCCGAGCGCCTCCGCCCGCCGGGTCAGGTTGAGCAGCCCGCTGCGCCGCCCGCCCTGCGGGATGCCGACCCCGTCGTCGGTGACGCTGAGCAGCACGCCGGGCCGCCCGCCCCGGTCCAGCGACTCCGGGTCACCACCGACGGGCCGGCCCTCGTCGCCCAGGTGGACGGTGGCGTCGATCTCCACGCCGACCCGGGAGGCCCGCGCGTGCCGGGCCGTGTTGGAGAGCATCTCCCGTAGTGCGGCGAGGAGTTGGCGCCCGGCGTTCTCACCGACCAGGCTCTCGACCGGCCCGACGAAGCTCACCGAGGGCTTGAAGCCGAGCGCCGCCGCGGCCTGGCTGGCCTCGCGCAGGACGCGGGTGCGCAGGGTGTCGGGGGCGTCGCCGTGGTTGTCGTGCTGGAGCGCGTAGATGGTGGTGCGGACCTCCTGGATGGTGGCGTCCAGTTCGTCCACCGCGTTGCCGATGCCGGCCTTCACCTCGGGGACGACGGCCCGGCGGGCCGCGCTCTCCAGCATCATCCCGGTGGCGAACAGCCGTTGGATCACCAGGTCGTGGAGGTCGCGGGCGATCCGGTCGCGGTCCTGGAAGACGGCCAGGCGCTGCTGGTCGCGCTGGCCCTCGGCGAGCCGCAGGGCGAGGGCGGCCTGCGAGGCGAAGGTCTCGGCGAGCTGCTTCTCGGAGTCGGTGAACGGCAGCGCGCCGCGCGGGCGCCAGACGCAGAGCCCGCCGAGCACCCGCCCGCGGGCGACCATCGGCACGGCCATGGACGGGCCGAAGCTGCGGGCGAGCCGCATCACCACGGTGGGGTCGCCGGACATGTCGTCCAGGTAGACGCTGTCCCCCTCCAGCAGCCGGGCGGCGAAGCTGTCCTTGGGCAGCAGCTCGCCGCGGACGAACTCGGCGGCCTCGCCGGAGGCGTGGGCGACCCGCATCTGGCAGTCCCCCTCGCCGACCGGGGCGGTGGGCAGCAGGATCATCCCGAGCGCCGCGTCCGCCAACTCCCGTACCTGCTCGGCCGCGACGGTCAGCGCGCCCTCGGCCTGCTCGGTGGAGAGCAGGGCGGTGGTGACGGCGGCGGCGCCGGCGATCCAGCGCTCGCGGCGGCGCCCCTCCTCGTACAGCCGGGAGTTCTCGATGGCCACGCCGGCGGCCGCGGCGAGCGCGTGCACCACCTGTTCGTCCTCGGGGGTGAAGGCGCCGCCGCCCTTCTTCTCGGTGAGGTAGAGGTTGCCGAAGACCTCGTCGCGGACCCGGATCGGCACGCCCAGGAAGGTCCTCATCTGCGGGTGGTGCGACGGGAAGCCGGAGGAGCGCGGGTCGGCGCCGAGGTCGGTCAGCCGCAGCGGTTCGGGGCGGTCGATGAGCGCGCCGAGGATGCCGCGGCCGGCGGGCAGTTCGCCGATCTCGGCGGCGGTCTCGTCGTCGATGCCGACGTGGATGAAGTCGGCCAGGCCGTGCCCGCCGGGGGCGATCACGCCGAGGGCCGCGTACCGGGCGTCGACGAGTTCGGCGGCGCCGGTGGCGATCCGGTGCAGGGTGGCGTGCAGGTCGAGCCCGGCCCCGATGGAGACCACCGCCTCCAGCAGCCGCTGCATCCGGTCGGTGACCGCGGCGGCGGACTGCAGGCGTTCCGCGACCTCGGTGACCAGGGTGTCCAGCCCGAGCGAGGCGATCTCGGGCACCCGATGGGGTGTCGGCTCGGGGACGGCCTCGGGAAGGTCTGGCGTGGGGTCCATGGAGAAAGCCTAGTTTGTACGGTTTTCAGCCGAAGGTCGGCGCAATGATCACGCGCCCACCGGTTCCAGCAGGCCGTCCGCCTCCCGCTCCCGCCGCCACATCGCGTGCAACCGGCCGTCCGGATCGGCCGCCAGCTCCGACCAGCGGCCGCGCTCGGCGACCCGCCCGCCGTCCAGCACCAGCACCTCGTCCACGGTGCCGTCGTCCAGCCCGGCCAGCCGGTGGGTGATCAGCACGGTGGTGCGGCCCGCGGTGGCGACCAGCAGGTCGGCGGTCAGCGCGTCGGCGGTGGGCAGGTCCAGGTGCTCGGCGGGCTCGTCCAGGACCAGGACGGGGAAGTCGGCGAGCAGCGCCCGGGCGAGCGCGAGGCGCTGGCGCTGGCCGCCGGAGAGGCGGGCGCCGTGCTCGCCGACCATGGTGTCCAGGCCCTCGGGCAGGGTGTCGGTCCAGTCCAGCAGCCGGGCGGCGGCGAGCGCGGCGCGCAGGTCGTCCTCGTCGGCGTCCGGTCGGGCCAGCCGCAGGTTCTCGCGCAGCGAGCTGTCGAAGACGTGGGCGTCCTGGGCGCAGAGGCCGATCACCCGGCGGACGTCCTCGCCCGCGAGCGCGCGGCTGTCCACAGCCTGTGGACGACCGGCGGCGAAGGTGACCGTTCCGGCGGCCGGCTCCAGGAAGCGCAGCAGCGCCTGGGCGAGCGTGGTCTTGCCGGAGCCGGAGGGGCCGACCACGGCGATCCGGCGGCCGGGCGCGAGGTCGAGGTCGACCCCGGCCAGCGCGTCCACGGTCTGCCCGGGGTGCCGTACGGTCAGCCCGCGCACCGCGACGGGCAGCGGCTGCTCGGGCAGCGCAAGGGGCTCGGCGGGCTCGTTCACCGTGGGCTCGGCGGCCAGCACCTCGTCCAGCCGGGCCCGGGCGGCGCGGCTGCGCTGGCGGGCCTGGACGGCGAGCGGCATCCCGGTGACGGCCTCGAAGGCGGCCAGCGGGGTCAGCACCACGACGGCCAGGCAGACCGGCGCGAGCGAGCCGCCGTGCACCCCCTGGATGCCGACGGCCGCCGCGCCCACCACCGTCAGCCCGGTGAGCAGCGCGATCAGCCCGGTGCCGAGCGCGGTGGTGGCGGCCGAGCGGGCGGCGAGCCCGGTCAGCGCGGCGTCGGCGGTGCGGACGGCGGCCAGTCGGCGGGGCAGCGCGCCGGCCACGGTGAGCTCGGCGGTGCCGGTGAAGGCGTCCACCACGGAGGTGGCCAGGTGCCCGCGGGCGGGAGCCTGGCGGCGCTCGGCGCCGGCCGACCAGCCGGCGGCGAGCGCGGGCACCAGCACCCCGGCGAGCAGCAGCCCGAGGCCGAGTACGAGTCCGGCGGCGGGCAGGAAGGCGCCCATCGCGACCGCCGAGGCCAGCGCGACCACGGCCGCGACGGCGGCGGGCAGCCGCCAGCGCAGGTGGTGGTCCTGGATCGCGTCGACGTCGGCGACCAGCCGGGAGAGCAGGTCGCCGCGCCGGAAGGCGGGCAGTCCGGCCGGGGCGAGCGCGGTCAGCCGGCGGTGGACGGCGGCCCGCAGGGTGCCGAGGGTGCGCAGCACGGCGTCGTGGGAGACCAGCCGCTCGGCGTAGCGGAAGACGCTGCGGCCGATGCCGAAGGCCCGGACAGAGGTGACGGCCATCATCAGGTAGAGCACCGGGGGCATCTGGGAGGCCCGGGAGATGAGGTAGCCGGAGGTGGCCATCAGGGCGACGGCGCTGCCGAGGGCGAGCGCGCCGAGCAGGACGGACAGGGCCAGCCGGGGGGCGGCGGGCTCGGTCTCGGGCTCCTCGGGCGCGGCGGGGGCGGGGGTCGGCCGTCCGCTGTGGGCCAGCGGGGTGACCGGCTCAGTGACTCGCCCGCTCGCCTCCGGGCGCTCGGACCCGGCGCCGACGCTCCTCGCTCCGGCACTCCCTCCTTCGTCGGTCGCTTGTCGCTCGTCGCTTTCGGCACCGGCGCGCCCTTCGGCTCGGGGCGGGGCCAGGCGGACCCGCTGGTCCGCGACGGCCAGCAGGGCCGGCCGGTGGGCGACCACCAGCACGGTGCGCGCCGGGTCCTCGGCGAGGGTGCGGACGGCTTCCACGACGGCCGCCTCGGAGGCGCCGTCCAGGTTGGCGGTGGGTTCGTCCAGCAGCACCAGCGGCCGGTCGTCGGCGAGCAGCACCCGGGCGAGCGCGAGGCGCTGGCGCTGCCCGGCGGAGAGTCCGGCGCCGTCCTCCCCCAGTTCGGCGTCCAGGTCGGTGACGAAGTCGAGCGCGTGCGCGGCCCGCAGCGCCGTCCACAGCTGCTCGTCCGGGGCCTCGGGCCGGTAGAGCCGCAGGTTGTCGGCGACCGTCCCGGCGAACAGGTGCGGGTGCTGGGGCACCCAGGCGATCTGGCGCCGCCAGCTGCCGGGCTCCAGCTCGGCGAGGTCGTGGGTGCACCCGTCGGCGGCGGTGATCCGGACGGTGCCGGACTCGGGGGTGGTGAGGCCGAGCAGGACGGCCAGCAGAGTGGACTTGCCGGCCCCGCTGGGGCCGGTCAGGGCGGTGCGGGAGCCCGGGTTCAGGGTCAGCGCGGCGCCGTCCAGCGCGGGCAGGGCGCGCCCCGGGTGCCGTACGGTCAGGCCCTCGGCGGTGATCACGGCGCCGGTGAGGTCGGGCGCCCGGACGGTCCCGGCGGCGGGCAGCGGGGTCTCCAGCACCCGGAAGATCTCGTCGGCGGCGGTGAGCCCCTCGACGCTGGAGTGGTAGAGCGCGCCGACCTGGCGGATCGGGAAGTACACCTCGGGGGCGAGGATCAGGATCAGCAGCCCGGTCTCCAGGTCGAGGGAGCCGTCCACCAGCCGGAAGCCGATGGTGACCGCGACCAGCGCGACCGACAGGGTGGAGAGCAGCTCCAGCGCGAAGGAGGAGATGAACGCGATCCGCAGGGTGCGCAGGGTGGCCCGGCGGTAGTCGGCGGTGATCCGGGCGATGGTGGCGGCCTGGCTGCGGGCCCGGTTGAAGACCTTGAGGGTGGGCAGGCCGGCGACCACGTCGAGGAAGTGGTGGGAGAGCCGGGCCAGGGTGTTCCACTGCCGGTCCATCCGGGACTGGGTGGCCATCCCGATCAGCGCCATGAACAGCGGGATCAGCGGCAGCGTCCCGGCGATGACCGCGGCCGAGGTGACGTCGGCGCCGACGATCCGCAGCAGCACGATCACCGGGACGACCACCGCCAGGGCGAGCTGCGGCAGGTAGCGGGCGAAGTAGTCGTCGAGGGCGTCGATGCCCCGGGTGGCGAGGGTGGTGAGTTCGCCGGTGCGCCGGCCCGCCAGGTAGGACGGGCCGAGCGCGGTGGCGTGGTCGAGCAGCCGGCGCCGCAGGGTGGACTTCACCCGGGCGACGGACCGGTGCGCGGTGAGTTCGGTGAGCCAGCCGACCAGCCCGCGCCCGACGGCGGTGAGCGCCAGCAGCACCAGCGGGGTGGTCAGTTCGCCGAGGGTGGCGCCGCGCTGGAAGGCGCGGACCACGATCTCGGCGATCAGGCTCGCCTGGGCGACCACCAGGGCCGCGCCCGCCCCGCCGAGGAGCACGGATCCGGCGAGGAAGGCACGGGTGGTGCGGGCGTACCCGAGGAGTCGGGGGTCGACGGGCTTCACGGCGTCAGGCCTGGTCGATCGGGGCGGCCGGCTGGTGGCCGGAGGGGATGTGCTGCACCCCGATCCGCTTGCGGAACACCCAGTACGTCCAGCCCTGGTAGAGCAGCACCAGCGGGGTGAACACGGCGGCCACGATGGTCATCAGCTTGAGCGTGTACGGCGAGGAGGCCGCGTTGCCGACGGTCAGGCTCCAGGCCGGGTTGAGCGTGGACGGCATGACGTTCGGGAACAGCGCCAGGAAGAGCATCGCGACCGCGGCCACGATGGTCGCGCCGGAGAGGACGAACGCCCAGCCCTCGCGGCCGAGTTGGTTGGCCACCAGGGCCCCGGCCAGGGCCAGCACGGCGATCACCAGGGCGGCCAGACTGCGGCCGTTGCCGCTGTCCGCCTGGGTCCAGACCAGGAAGGCGACGGCGAGGACGGCGGCCGCCAGGCCCGCCTGGAGGGCGGCCTTGCGGGCACGTTCGCGGATCTCGCCGACGGTCTTGAGGGCCGCGAACACCGCGCCGTGGAAGGTGAACAGGGTGAGCGTCACCAGTCCGCCGAGCAGCGCGTACGGGTTGAGCAGGTCGGCGAGGCCGCCGACGTAGTTCTTCTGCGCGTCGATGTCCACGCCGCGGACGATGTCGGCGAAGGCCACGCCCCACAGGAAGGCCGGCAGGAGGGAGGTCCAGAAGATGGCCTCCTCCCAGTTGCGCTGCCAGCGGGCGCCGTCCCGCTTGGCCCGGTACTCGAAGGCCACGCCGCGGACGATCAGGCAGACCAGGATGGCCAGCAGCGGGATGTAGAAGCCGCTGAAGAGGGTCGCGTACCAGTCCGGGAAGGCGGCGAAGGTGGCGCCGCCGGCGGTCAGCAGCCAGACCTCGTTGCCGTCCCAGACCGGGCCGATGGTGTTGATCAGCACCCGGCGCTCGGCGGTGTTCCTGGCGAGCGGCTTGGTGAGGATGCCGATCCCGAAGTCGAAGCCCTCCAGGAAGAAGTAGCCGATCCACAGGACCGCGATCAGCACGAACCAGACGTCGTGGAGTTGCATGACCCTGGGTCTCCTATCTGTGGGTCAGTTCCGTGGATCAGTAGGCGAAGGCGAGCGGCTTGTCGGCGTCCTCGTCCGCGGACGGGCCGCGCAGCGACGGGTCCTCGGCCGGGGGCCGCTCGGTCACCACCGGGCCGGCCTTGGCGTACTTGACCAGCAGCCGGACCTCGACGACGGCGAGGATCGCGTACAGCGTGGTGAAGGTGACCAGGGCGCCGATCTGGGTGCCGACGCCGACGTTGGGGGACACGGCACTGGCGGTGGTCATCAGGCCGAACACGGCCCAGGGCTGGCGGCCCATCTCGGTGAAGATCCAGCCGAAACTGTTGGCGATCAGCGGGAAACCCATGGTCAGGATGCCGATCCGCCAGCTCCACTTGGTGAGCAGCGGGCTCAACTCCCGCTTCGGGGTGAGCATCAGCCGGGGCACCTCGGTGTCGCCGGTGCGGAACTCGGGGCGCAGCAGGAACTTCCTGCGGGTGGTCCAGAGGCCGATCAGGCCGGCGACGAAGGAGGTCATCCCGAATCCGATCATGAACCGGAAGCCCCAGTAGGTCACGAAGACGCTCGGGATGTAGTCCTTGGGGTTGCCGCCGTGGGCGGCGGCCTCGGCGGCGGCGGTGTCGTTGATGCCGGGGACGGACGAGCTGAAGTCGCTGTGGGCGAGGAAGGACAGTACCCCGGGGACCTCCAGCTCGACCGAGTTGTGGCCCTTGCCGACGTCGCCGACCGCGAAGATCGAGAACGGCGCGGGCGCCTGGGTGTCCCACAGCGCTTCGGCGGCGGCCATCTTCATCGGCTGCTGCTCGAACATGACCTTGCCGAGGGTGTCGCCGCTGAGCGCGGTGCCGGCGCCGAAGACGACCGCGAGCACCAGGCCGAGCCGCAGTGAGGTGCGCATCACGGCGGTCTTCTTGGGGTCGGCGCCTTCGGGCCTGCGCTTGGCCTTCCAGAGGTGGAAGGAGGCGATGCCGACCATGAAGGCGGCGCCGGTGAGGAAGGCGGCGGTCAGGGTGTGGAAGACGACGGTGAGCGTGGTGTCCTGGAACAGCACCTTGGTGATGTCGGTGAGCCGCGCCTTGCCGGTGGCCTTGTCGATCGCGTAGCCGGTGGGGTGCTGCATCCAGGAGTTGGCGGCCAGGATGAAGTAGGAGGAGAGCACGGTGCCCAGCGAGACCATCCAGATGCAGGCGCAGTGCATCTTCTTCGGCAGCTTGTCCCAGCCGAAGATCCACAGGCCGATGAAGGTGGACTCGAAGAAGAAGGCGATCAGCGCCTCCATCGCGAGCGGGGCGCCGAAGACGTCACCGACGAAGCGGGAGTAGTCGGACCAGTTCATGCCGAACTGGAATTCCTGCACGATTCCGGTGACGACGCCCATCGCGATGTTGATGAGGAAGAGCTTTCCCCAGAACTTGGTCGCGTGGAAGTACTTCTCCTTGTTCGTACGCACCCAGGCGGTCTCCAGCCCGGCCACGATCGCGGCCAGGCTGATGGTGAGCGGTACGAAGAGGAAGTGGTAAACGGTGGTGATGCCGAATTGCCATCGCGCGATCGTCTCGTGAGCGATTGCCAGTTCCACGTCGCCCTCTCTCCGCCGGCCCTGGTTCCAGGGCTGTTTCGGACAAACTCCGTCTCTTGCCGTAGACCGTTGCCGGACCACGCAGGCTTGTCCGCTTGTGAACGTGAACACGTTCACAAGCACAGTATCCACCATCCTTACGGGGGAACCACAGGTGGGGTGGTGTTGACATGGCGTGGCGGGGCGTGACGGTGCGCACAGTCTGCGGACCGGCCGGGGCCGGTGGCAACGAACGACCGGGCGCACGGCGCCCCGCTCTTGGCCGAACCGGCGCTTGACAGCGTCACGCCCCGCTCGCTTCGGCGAGCGGGGCGTGCTGGCGCCCGTGGTTACGGGCGGCCGAGGAGTTGCGCCCCCGAGGTGGAGTCGGCGCGGGCGGTGAAGAACTCGGTGAAGCCGCTCAGGAACTCCTCCACCGTGATCCGCCCGTCCCCGTCCGTGTCCAACTGGCGGAAACCGTGCGACAGCTCGGCCGGGTGGACGCGCGGACCGCCGAACACCGCGCGGTACTCGTCGAACTCCAGGAAGCCGCTGCCGTCGGTGTCGGCCGCGACGAAGACCGCCCGCAGCGCGGGCAGCAGCCCCTGCTCCAGGTACGCCTCGTCCCGGTCGAGACCCGCCAGGGTGGCCGCCGTGAACTCCTCCCGGCTGACCTTCCCGTCCCCGTTCGCGTCCATCGCCGCGCGCAGCTGCTCCCACCAACCGTCGAACGCCGCGTACACCCGCGCCTCGGCGGCCTCGTCCAACTCCAGCTGCCAGCACACGTTGTGGGCCATCGCCCGCAGGTCGTGCACGGTGATGAAACCGTCCCCGGTCTGGTCCAGCACCTCCCGGAAGAACCGGTCCACCCGGGAGCCGCGGGCATCCTTGCGCTGCGGACGCAGCCGGCGCGGCGGCCGCTGCTGCTCGTCCGGGGAGCGGTAGCGCATCCGGTCCGGGAGGAGCCGGACGACGGCTCCGGCACCCCGGTGCAGCACCGCGGACAGCAGCGCCCCGCGGCGGGTCCGGACCAGCCCGAGCCGCTCCCGCACCACCGGCGGCAGGTCCGCCACCGTCAGCTCCCGGATCACCCGGGCGACCAGCACCCGGGTGACCCGCCAGCCGGCGTCCCCGAGGAACCAGAGCCTTCGGGGACGGGGCGCCTCGCGCAGGATGTCGTCGAGCAGGTAGCGGGCCGACTCGGTGAACTCCAGCTTCTCGCGGGTGTATCGGGCGAAGTAGGCAGGCAAGTCGGCAGCGTTCTTGGGGAGTTCCGTCTCGGGCAGGTCGAAGGCGGCGATCGCCTCCCTGAACTCCCGGTACGCCAGCTCCAGTTGCCCGCCGTCGTACGGCTCCCCGCCGAGTCGCCGCATGGCTGTCACACACTCGAACAGCGTCAGCAGCACCCACACCCTGGTCGCCGCGTCCCGCGCGTCGTACGGCCGCCCGTCCGGCGTCGTCCCGCGGATCCGCTTGTGCGCCCGGTTCAGCCGCGCGACCTCCCGCCGCAACGCCTCGGCATCCTGGTAGAACAGCCGCCGCCCGCTCCCCAACGTGTGCTCGATCCGCCGCCACGGATGCGCCCGGTACGTGGAGTGCTCCTGCATCCCCGCCCCCACCACCGGGTCAGCGGCCTGCAGTACGAGCAGGCGCCAGGCGACGAGGGCGACCCGCCACTCGGACAGGTCGCGCTTGAAGGAGACGGTCCGGTCAGGCACGGGACTCCCCGGTGATCTCGGGGCCGATCACGAAGCCCTTGGCCGGGCCCTCCGGGATCACGGCCTCCTTGCCGTACGGGATCCGCGCCGAGTACTCGTAGGCGCGGCGCTCGCGGTCCGGTCCGGTGAGGACGGTGACGGTGCCACCGTCGTCGTAGTCGTCGATGATCACGTACACCGGGATACCGGCGCGGGCGTAGGCGCGGTGCTTGAGGACGTGGTCGCGCTTGCGGTTGTCGGCACCGGGCGAGACGGTCTCGACAACCAGCATGACGCTGGAAGCCAGCACGCCCTTGCCGTCGGGGTGCTCGACCTCGGCGATCTCCTTCGGTGCGACGAACACGTCGGGGATCAACACCTTGAGCCCGTCGATGACGTTGCAGTCGTTCCCCGGCCTCCATCCGCTGCCACGCAGATGGAAGAACAGATCCTCCAGGACCCGGTTGTTCACATCGAAATGGCGGCTGTTGCCCGTGGGTGACACCGCGAGGGTCTCCTCGATGATCTCCAGGCGATAGCCCTCAGGCAGATCTGAGGACTTCCACACTTCCCAAAGCACCTGGTCCAGGTTCACGACGGTCACCTCAGTAGCAAGCGCGCTCATGGGGACACCCCTTTTCCCGTCCAGTGTGGTCAGCCTGCGCGATCCCGCACAAGCAACGGCAGCACGGTCACACACGACCGGGGGGCCGAGCGGGTGAACGGCTTCCGGTTCACCCGATCGAGGGGATGGGGGCGGGAGCCGTCAGCGCTGGCGGGGCAGTTCGACCCGGAAGGTGGCTCCGGCGCCCGGTGCGGTGTCCAGGGTGAGGGTGCCGCCGTGGGCGCGGGTGAGGGCGGTGGCGATGGCGAGGCCGAGTCCGCCGCCGCCGCCGTTGTCGCGGCTGCGGGAGGCGTCGACCCGGTAGAAGCGGTCGAAGACCCGCTGGGCCTGCTCCTCGGTGAGGCCGGGCCCGGAGTCGGCGACCTCCAGCAGGCAGACCCCGTCGGCTCCGCCGCCGACGCCGATCCGGACCGGGGTGCCGGGCGGGGTGTGCTTGACGGCGTTGCCGACCAGGTTGGTGACCACCTGTCGCAGCCGGGCCTCGTCGCCGAGGACGGGCGCCGCGCCGGGCGCGCCGGTGCCCGCGGGGCCGGTGAGCGCGACCGGGCGGCTCGGGTCGAGCGCGGTGAGGTCGTGCAGGGCGTCGGCGGCGAGGGTGCGCAGGTCCATCGGGGCGAGGTCGAGCGGGCGTTCCTCGTCGAGCCGGGCGAGCACCAGCAGGTCCTCGACCAGGGCGCCCATCCGGACCGCCTCGCTCTCGATCCGGCTCATGGTCCGGGTGACGTCCGCCTCGGTGGGCAGGGCGCCCATCCGGTACAGCTCGGCGAAGCCGCGGATGCCGGCCAGCGGGGTGCGCAGCTCGTGCGAGGCGTCGGCGACGAAGCGCCGCATCCGGGCCTCGGACTCGGCGCGGGCCGCGAAGGCCGCCTCGATCTGGGTGAGCATGCCGTTGAGCGCGATCGACAGCCGGCCGACCTCGGTGCCCGGGGAGAGCTCCGGCATGCGGTGGGACAGTTCGCCGGCGGCGATCCGTGCGGCGCCGGCCTCGATCCGCCGCAGCGGCCGCAGCCCGGCCCGGACGGCGAAGAAGCCGAGCGCGGTGATCAGCACCAGGACGCCCCCGCCGATGGCCAGGAAGGAGGTGCTCAGCCGGCCGGTGGTGGCGTCGACGTCCTCGCGGGAGACGGCGACCATGACGTAGGTCGGGGTGATGGCCGGCGAGACGTACGCGCCGGTCCCGGGGGGCGGTGTGCGGGGTGGCTGGAGAGGCAGCACCAGCACCCGCCAGCTGTGGTGGCCGCGCTGGTCGGGCAGGTCGAAGGGGGTGTCCGGGGCGGTCTGGGTCGGGTCCAGCCCGGCCAGTTGCGGCGCCGGGTCGCTGTCCGAGAGGGGCTGGCGCAGGGAGCCCTGGACCTTGCCGTCCGAGGACAGCCACTGCACCAGGTACTGGCTGGGCAGGCTGATCCGCCGCCCGGTGACGACCGGCTTCCCGGCGCCCGGCGTGGTCAGCTGGACCGGGGCCTTGCGCGACAGCGGCTGCCCGTAGCGCTGGAGCTGCTCGTCCAGTTGCTCCACCAGCTGGGCCCGTACGGTGCCGAGCACGAAGGTGTCGCTGACCGCGAGCCCGGTGGTGACCAGCGCGAGCGCGAGGACCAGCAGCCGGGCCCGCAGCGACAGCCGGGCGGTGAAGCGGTTGAACACGAGTCGGTCCGGTCAGCCCTGCGGGGGGCGGCGCAGCGCGTAGCCGATGCCGCGCACGGTGTGGATCAGCTTGGGGCCGTGGGCCGGGCCGGAGTCGAGCTTGCGGCGCAGGTAGGAGATGTAGGACTCGACGATGGAGAGGTCGCCGCCGAAGTCGTAGGCCCAGACGTGGTCGAGGATCTGCGCCTTGGACACCACCCGGCCGACGTTGGCCATCAGGTAGTGCAGCAGCTTGAACTCGGTCGGGGAGAGCGCGACGGGGGTGCCGGCGCGGGTGACCTCGTGGGCGATCGGGTCGAGGCTGAGGTCGGCGACCACCAGTCGGCCGTCCTCGGCGGGGCCGCCGGCCCGGCGCAGGATGGCGCGGATCCGGGCGATCAGCTCCTCCAGGCTGAACGGCTTGGTGACGTAGTCGTCCGCGCCCGCGGCCAGGCCCTGCACCTTGTCGCCGACGCCGTCCTTGGCGGTGAGGAACAGCACCGGCAGGTGGTCGCCGGGGTGTCCGTGCGCGGGCCCGGCGATCTGGCCCCGGCTGGTGCGCTCGCGCAGCTTCTCGACGACGGTGAAGCCGTCGAGGTCGGGCAGCATCACGTCGAGGACCACGAGGTCCGGCCGCTCGGCGGCGATCAGCTCCAGCGCTTCGGTCCCGCTCGCGGCGGAGGCCACCCGGAACCCGGAGAACCGCAGCGAGGCGGCGAGCAGCTCGCGGATGTTCGGCTCGTCGTCCACGACGAGGAGGAAGGCCTCGCCCTGGCCCCCGGCCACGGTGGAGCCGCCCGGTGTGGTGACAGTGCCTTGCACGGGGGTTTCGCCTCCCGGTCGGACGATGACGTTCAGCATGAGGCTAGCCCCCGGAGGCTATGCGGCATGGATGAATGTTGGATTAACACCTTAACGGTCGGTTTTTGGGCGACAAGCCCCCAGGGGTGGGGCTCGGTGGTGTGCGCACGGGTGTGCGGGAACGTCGAACGGCCGGGGAGCGCGCTCCCCGGCCGCGTCGTCCCGCCGCTCCGACGGTCAGTGCTGGGCGAACTGGCCCGGCCGGTAGTCGCCGGCGGGCTGGCGGATCATGACGTTGCCGCGGTTGAAGGCGTTGATCAGCGCGATGACGCAGACCAGCGCCGCGAGCTGCTCCTCGTCATAGTGCATCGCCGCGTTCGCCCACGCCTCGTCCGTCACCCCGCCGCCGTCGGCCAGCCGGCTGCCCTGCTCGGCCAGCTCCAGGGCGGCCCGCTCGGCGTCGGTGAAGACGGTGGCCTCGCGCCAGGCCGCCACGAGGTTCAGCCGGGTCGCCTCCTCCCCCGCGTGCACGGCGTCCTTGAAGTGCATGTCGACGCAGTACCCGCAGCCGTTGATCTGGCTGGCCCGCAGCCGCACCAGCTCCTGGGTCGCGTACGGCAGCGTCGAGTCCGCGATCGGCTGGTGCGCGGCGATGAGGTGCTTGAAGACCTTGCCCATGACGGGGCTGGCGAAGGCGTTCAGACGGGCTTCCATGGTGTGCTCCCTCGGGTCGCTGCTCGGTTGTGCTCTCTGAGACAAGGTGGCCGGGCGGGCTGTGACAGCCGCGGACGTGACCCGCGTCACTCGTTCCATGGTCCGGGCTTCTCCGGGTCGCGCACCGCCGGATGTGGGTGATCCGGCCCCGGCGATGGTCCCCGCTCCGGGGACGTACGGAGAATCCGCATCTCCGGGCGTTCCCCTCCGGACCAGCCCGTGGGACTTTCCCCGGGCCGTCCCCACCCTCGTCCCAGCCCTGTGGGACCGCCCCGGACGGCGGCAGAGTTGCCGTCGTCCGGGGCGCTCGTCTCCGGACGCCGACCGCCGCACGCCACGCCGTCAGGAGGGCGTGCGGCACATCAGGGAGGGAAGCGTCATGCGCAAGAACCGCATCGTGCTCAGCCTCGCGGGAGCCGGCCTCGTGCTGGCCTCGGCCATCGGGACGGCCGGCAGCGCCGCCGCCACGACCGCGACGCCGGACCAGGCCAGCTCCTCGTGCAACTACACCAACTCCGAGCCGACCCTCAGCCGGGGCTCCAGCGGTACCGCGGTGAAACAGCTGCAGTGCGAGCTGAACCTGTCGCTCAGCCCCAGCAGCCACACCCCGCTGAACATCGACGGCAGCTTCGGGCCGGCCACCCAGACCGCCGTCTACCAGTTCCAGGGCTGTGCGGGCCTCTCGACGGACGGCATCGTCGGGCCGAACACCTGGGGCTCGCTGGACTACTGGTACCAGTCCCCGAACTACGTGTGCTGACGCGTAGCTGAGTGATGCCCGGGTGGGGCGGCGGCGCGACAGACGGGGGCCGCCCCCTGCCCGGGCTCGGGGCTCAGCGCTCCGGGCCCGCCGGTGTGGCGGTGGCCGGGCCGGTGGGCGGTGGGCTGAGCAGACTCGGCGCCACCGGCGCGCTCGCGGGGTCGGTGATCACCTGGGTGCACCCCCGGCCCGCCGGCTGCTCCCCGCACACCTGCAGACCACTGTCGGAGGCGGAGGCGTCGACCATCGGCGAGTACGCGTCGTAACCCCAGTGCACCAGGGCGGTCTGATGGCCGCCCCGGGCCGTGGTGATCGAGGCCGAGTCGCCGGGAGTGGCGTCGGTGAGCTTGGCCCAGGCGGCCCGGCAGTGGGCGCTGTAGCGGATCTGGATGGTCACCCGCTGGATGTTGGCGGTGGTCAGCGTGACGGCGTCGGCGCCGCAGCCGCTGGCCTGCGGGTCCAGCCCGGTACAGGAGATCCCCAGACAGCCGCCTGCCGTCGTACCGGTGGCGGTCGCGGTCGTCGGAGCGGCGGAGGCCTCGGCGCGCTTCGACGGCCGGCCGGACCACAACACGGCCACCACCACCGCGGCCAGCACCACGATGACCGTCAACCCTACGGCTGCGTAGCGGAGTTGCCGCCGCCGGGGCGAACCCCCCACCGCCGCGCCACCGAGGTCGCCCCCGCCCTCGGCCTCGCCCTCGATCTCGCCCCCGCCGGCCTCGGCGTTCCCCGGCACCACCGCGCGGAAGACCGGCAGCACCGACTCCACGTCCGTACCCGAAACCTCGGCCAGTCGACGCAACGCCTGCTCGGTCACGACGCGTTCGCCGTTGAACCACCGTTGCCACGACGACTTGCTGTGGTGCGTCCGCTCCGCGAGCTCGACCAGACTGAGCCCACTGCGGTCCTTCATCCCCCTGAGCGCCTCGACGAGCTCCCGCTCCGCCGCGGACAACCCCTCAGGTAGGCGTCTCCAACGACCGGCCATGCGCCCCCCAATGCGCCACGAGCCTTGCCTATCACATCAGTTGATCGTCCTCGCCGCTTCAGCGTACATGTCCCGGACAACCCCGTCCCGGCTTTCGTCCGGCCCGCCCCGCCCTGCCTCACGCCTGCCACGGGCGGAGCTTCTCCGGGTTGCGCACCGCCCAGATGTGGGTGATCCGTTCCCCGGCGATCCGGAAGGCGATCACGGTGTCGGTGACGCCGTCCTGCTGGACGACCAGACCGGGCAGGCCGCTGACGGTGCACTCCCGCAGCTCCCGGCCGCCGACGAGCCGGGCGGAGTCGGCGTACGCGCGGGCGATCCACTCGCTGCCGGTGAGCGGTTCCAGCAGGGCGCCGACCAGTCCGCCGCCGTCGGCGATCACGGTGGCCTCGGGGTCGAGGAGGTCCATCAGCGATCTGACGTCCTTCGCCTCCCAGGCCCGCTTGAACTCCCGGACGATACCGGCCTGCACGCCCGTCGGCGTCGCCGGGGCCTGCGCCGCCCGGATCCGGCGGCGGGCGGAGGAGGCCAGCTGGCGGCAGGCCGCCGCCGAGCGGCCGACGACCGCGGCCACCTCGCCGAACGGGTACTGGAAGACGTCGTGGAGGATGAACGCCACGCGTTCGGCCGGGGTCATCGATTCGAGGACGACGAGGAAGGCCATGTTGACCGACTCGTCGAGGGTGATCCGGTCCGCCGGGTCCGCGGCCGCGCCGTCGGTCCCCTCCCGGTGTTCGGGCAGCGGCTCGGGGAGCCACTCGCCCACGTAGCGCTCCCGCCGAGCCCGGGCGGAACCCAGCTGGTTGAGGCAGATCCGGCTGGCGACCGTGGTCAGCCAGCCGCCGGGCGAGACGACGGCGTCCCGCTGCCGCGGGGGCATCGCGTACCAGCGGGCGTAGGTCTCCTGCACGACGTCCTCGGCGTCGGCGAGGGAGCCGAGCAGCCGGTACGCCACGTTGATCAGCCTGCGCCGCTCGCTCATGACCACGCTCAGGTCGTCGTCCATCTGCCCGCCTCCGGTTCGTCTTCTCCTCCTTACGACAGGACAGCGGGCCGGATTGTGACGTCCGGGCGCGACGCCTCACATTCCGGCGCCTTGTTCTGTCGTAACGGGCAGACGGAACAGAACGATGGGGAGGAACCACCGTGAACGACTTCCAGGCGATCGCCGACCGGGTCGAGATCCAGGCCCTGCAGGCCGAGTTCACCGATGCGGTGATGATGCGCGACGGAGCCCGCCTCGCCGCCCTGTTCACCCCGGACGGCGTGCTGCGGATGCCCAACGTCCCGATCGAGCTGGTCGGGCCGGAGCAGATCCACGCCGGACGGGCGAAGCTCCAGGAGCAGTGGGACTTCTTCGTGCAGAACACCCACCCCGGCATGATCCGGATCGACGGCGACACCGCGACCGGCCGCGCCCACATGCACGAGATCGTCCGGCTGCTGGACGGCCGGGAGGGGCTCAACTACGCGATCTACCACGACCGTTACCGGCGGACGGCGGAGGGCTGGCGGTTCGCCGAGCGGGTCTACGAGGTCCGGTACGTCGACACCAGCCCGCTGGGCGGCTCGGCACCGCGGGATGCGGAGGACCGCACCGCCTTCACCGCCCCGGCGGACGCGGAGCGGCTGGAGCGGACGGCCGCCGCACTGGCGGCGCGGGGCTTCACCGTCGAACTCCTCGACGACGCCGCCGCCGCGCGCGCCCGCGTCCGGGAGCTGATCCCGGCGGACGCCACCGTGTTCACCGCGGCCAGCGAGACGCTCCGGCTGTCCGGCATCGACGAGGACCTCAACTCCGACAGCCGATACCGGTCCGTCAAGTCCGTTGTCATGGCGATGGACCGGACCACCGAGGCCGACCGGATCCGGCGCCTGCTCGCCACCCCGGACGTCGCCGTGGGCAGCGTCGCCGCCCTCACCGAGACCGGCTCCCTGGTGATCGCCTCGGGCAGCGGCAGCCAGCTGCCCGGCAACGCCGGTGGCGCCGGCGAGGCGATCTGGGTCGTCGGCGCCCAGAAGGTGGTCCCCGATCTGCCCACGGCCCTGCGGCGGTTGGAGGAGTACGTCCTCCCCCTGGAGGACACCCGCTCCCGGGCCGCCTACGGCCAGCCGAGCGCCGTCAACCAGCTCCTGGTGCTCAACGCGCCGACCCGCTTCGCCCGGGGCACCGTGCTGTTGCTGCGCGAGGCCATCGGGTACTGACGCGTCTCAGGCGTCGGCGTCCGATGGCCCCTCGGGCTTCGTGTGGAGCACCTCGCGGCCCTGCTCGGCGGCACGCGCGATGGCCTCGGAGATGAAGTCGAGGAAGCGGGCGATGTTCTCCAGCCGGGCACCGGCCGGGGTGCCGGCCCCGAGGACGCCGACGCCCTGGCGGGTGGTGCCGACGAGCTGGGCGGTGGTCTGGGCGCTGACCACCATCGACCGGTACCAGATGTCGTCGTCCACGAAGTAGCGCTCGCGGCGGCGTTCGTCGCGCTCCCGGGTCACCATGCCCTGGCTCTCCAGGAACGCGATCGACTTGGAGATGGTCGCCGGGCTGACCTGGAGGCGCTCGACGAGTTCGGCGGCGGTGAGGCTGCCCGCGTCGGTGATGTAGAGGCAGGCCAGCACCCGCGCCATCATCTTGGGCATGCCCGACTGCATCATGACGGTGGTGAACAGCTCCTCGAACGCGCGCACCGCCTCGGCGTCGCGGCCGTGCGGCTGCGGGGTGGCGTTCGGGCTCTGGGGCGCGGACTGTCGGCGACGTTGGGCCCGGTGTCCGGTGGCGCGTTGGGCGAGGTCGGCGCGGTAGCCGGTGGGGCCGCCGTTGCGCATCACCTCGCGGGTGACGGTCGAGGTCGGCCGGTCGAGGCGCCTGGCGATCTCCGCGTAGGCGAGGCCGTCGGCCAGCCCCAGCGCGATCTGCTGGCGTTCCTGCTGGGTGAGTCTGCCGCCCGGCATCGCGGCCTCCTTCGTGCTCCGTGGTCGGTCCCTCTTCCTACAAGATAACGTTCACCCCCAATCCATTGCAACGCCTCGGGTCGCCATCGTTGCATTCTTCGCGAGGTCGTTGCAATCATTTCTAGCCATCTACCTGCATAACTGAGCTTTTATCGCAAAACATTCATTGCCAGATTATTGAACGCAACGTAGCTTTTCCGCCACGAGAAAGCGGCGGGCCGCAGCGGCCCGCCGCCGGAGAACCGACCTCCGGAAACGACACCGGGATCGGGGTTGACCTTGACCCAAGGTCAACGCTCACGCTGAAGGCATGAAGACGAACGCGAACGGACGACAGAACAGCACCCGCCCCGCCTGGACCGGCATGCTGCCGGTGGAGGACACCGCCCTGGCGGTCACCGACACCGGGGGCGACGGCCGCCCGGTGCTCTACCTCAACGGCTCCTACTGCACCCAGAAGGACTGGCGCCGCGTCATCGCCCAACTCGGCGACGGCTACCGCCACATCACCTTCGACGAGCGCGCCCGCGGCAAGTCCGCGAAGTCCGCCGACTACACCTTCGAGGCCTGCCTGCGCGACATCGACGCCGTCCTCGCCGCCACCGGCGCCCGCAACCCGATCATCGTCGGCTGGTCCTACGGCGCGGCCCTCGCCCTGCACTGGTCCACCCGCAACCCCGACCGCCTGGCCGGCGCCGTCATGGTCGACGGCGGCTACCCCTGGGACTACCTCGCCACCGTCGAAGGCGGCCGCGAGGCCGGCAAGGAGCAGATCCGCAAGCTGTTCAAGCGGTTCGGCCCGCTGATGCCGCTGGTCCGCCCGCTCGGCATGGCCGCCCGGATGTCCGCCGCCGAGCACGCCGAGATCAACATCGAGCTCAACGAGATCGTCGCCGACAGCGACCCCGCCTTCGACCTCGTCACCTTCCCGATGCGCTTCCTCGTCGCCACCGGCGCCAGCCTCGGCGGCACCGACGAAGGCCTCACCGCGATGCGCGCCACCCTCGACCCGATCCTCGCCCGCAACCCCTCCGTCCAGGTCAGCGCCACCGTCCCCAGCAAGCACACCACCATCGTCCGCAAGGACTTCCGCGCCATCGCCACCGCCGTCCGGGAGGTTGCCGCCCTCCGGCACGGGCTGGTCAACTGACGCCATGACAGACGGAGTAACGATCAGCCAGGCCGCGGCCTTCGCCGGCGTCACCGTGAAGACCATCCGGCACTACCACAAGAACGGCCTGGTCGAGGAGCCCGCGCGCGACCACTCCGGCTACCGCCGCTACGGCAGTCCCGAACTGCTGCGGCTGGTCCAGGTGCGGACCCTGGCCGGGGCGGGCGTGCCGCTCGCCGAGATCGTCCCCATCCTCGACGCCGGCCCCGAAGACTTCGCCACCGCCCTCGTCGACGTCGAGGAGAACCTCACCGCCAAGATCGACGAGCTGATCGCCCGGCGCGAGACCCTGCGCCAACTCGCCACCGGGGACCGGGTCCTGCTGCCCGCCCGGGCCTGCGCCCTGCTCGACCGGATGCCCGGACTCGGCTTCGACGCGGACGACGTGAAGACCGCCAACGAGGGCCTGGTCCTGGTCCGGGCCCTGATGCCGGAGGGCTTCGACGAGTACCTCGCCCAGATCGAGCACGGCCTGGAGGACCCCCGGCACGTCGCCGTCATCAAGCTCACCTGGAGCGCCGGGAAGTGGGCCCCGGACGACCCCAGGATCGAGGAACTCGCCGAGGAGGTCGCCAACCACTTCATCGCCGACCCCTCCCTGCTGCCCACCCTGGGCGGCCTCCAGACCCGCCAGGACGGCGACACCCGCCACGAACTCCTCACCCACCACGGCGAGGACGAGCGGCCCGGCTGGGCCCGACTGACCGCGTTGATCGAGCAGAAGCTGCGCGCCGCGGGCGTCGACGTCCCGTAGTGCCCGGATCCGCTACCCGCCGGCGGTGAGCAGCTTGCGGAGGTGCTCCGCCGCCCGCCACCGGACCCGGTGGTGTACGTACGGGCGGGGACGCGCCGGCCTCCCCGCAGCCGCCGTCCCGCGACTGAGCTGCGTGCAGAACGTGCCCGGCAGGACCAGCCCGATGGGACATTCCCCGGCGGGTGGGGTGGGTCCAGGCCCACTCCCTCTGCTGGCCTTGACCCACTCCGCCGCCGCTGGATACTTCCCGCACCGGATCCGGGGTCGCTGAGTCCCGGTCCGCCGACTCGGCGGACCGGCACCGTCACAGCACCGGGGCGGGCGCCGGGCCGCCGGGGCGGTGCGTCAGACGACGGCGAGCCGGTCCACCAGCAGCTCCACCCTGCGCTCGGCGTACTCCGACGGGAGCCGTCCCGCCCGGGTCAGGGTGGCCAGTCCGTGCAGGGCCGCCCAGAACGTCTCGGTGAACACCCCCGGGTGGATGCCGTCGCCGGCGACCTCGCCGAGGCTCTCCATCAGGGCGGCGAAGGCGTCCTTCAGGGGTTCCGGGGTGTCCTCGTGCGCGAACGCCAGGCCGCCGTCGAGCTGGAACAGGGCGTCGTAGACCGCCGGGTTGCGGGCGGCGAAGTCGAGGTAGGTGCGGGCGAGGGCGGTGACCCGGGCGCGGGGGCCGTCCGCGGCG
Organism: Kitasatospora sp. NPDC053057; assembly: GCF_044546945.1. Lineage (NCBI taxonomy): Bacteria > Bacillati > Actinomycetota > Actinomycetes > Kitasatosporales > Streptomycetaceae > Kitasatospora > Kitasatospora sp. NPDC053057. Next base: position 125,310 of record NZ_JBITZP010000002.1, read on the forward strand.
GAGGTCGCGGCCCGCAGCGCCGCGGCCATCTCGGTGGCGCCTTCGAGGGCGACGGCGCCGATGATCTCGCGCTTGCCGCTGAAGTGGCTGTAGAGGACGGGCTGGCTGTATTCGATGCGCTCGGCGAGGCGGCGGGTGGTGACCGCGTCCCAGCCCTGCTGCTCGGCGAGTTCGCGGGCCGTCGCCACGATGAGGCGTTCGCGCTCCGCCCGTTCACGCTGCTTGCGTTCTTGTACCGACATGATTCGATCCTAGCACCGCTAGACAACAGAGCGGTAGCAGTACTAGTGTTGCCTCATCAGCTAGCAACGCTAGATGCCAGGAGGGTCACCATGCTCAACGCACTAGAGGTCTTCACCACCGTGGTCGTCGGCGTGATGGTGGGGGTGGAGTTCTCCGTCGCCTTCGTCATGAATCGGATCTTCAACGCACTCCCCGAGGACAGCGGCCAACTCGCCCGCGCCCACGGGGGCCGGATGCTCGGCGCCCTGATGCCGTTCTGGTACATCGGCTCGCTCGTCCTGAGCGCGATCTGGGCCGTCACCGGATGGCACCACCACGGCGCCGGCCTGGTCGTCATCGCCGGCGCACTGCTGATCGTCAGTGTGCTCATGTCGGTCCTGCTGCTCGTCCCGATCAACAACCGGAGCAAGACGTGGACCCCCGAGAACCGGCCCGCCGACTGGAAGGAGCAGTCGAACCGCTGGGACCGCTACCACTACGCCCGCGTCGCCGTCATCATCGCCGCCTTCGCCTTCCTGGTCGCCGCCCTCGCCTGAGCCCGCGAACCGACACCACTCCGGTGGCGCACGATCCCCGCTCCCCGAGCGGCCGCGCAAGGGGCTGGTGGTCACTGCTTGGGGAAGGCGGCGGTGAGGGCCTTGGTGCGGGTGAGGGCGGCGATGGGGAGCAGGGCGAGGGCGGAGAGGCCCTGGAGGACGGCGTACCAGGCCGGGCAGATGCCGGGGATCAGGTCGACGGCGATGACGGCGATCGGCATCACGGTGGAGAGGGTCCGGATGCGGTCGAAGGCCTGGTGGGAGCCCTCGGCGGCACGGGTGGTCAGGCGGAGGAGCACCGGTGCGAGGGCGGGGAAGATGACGCCGCGGATCCACATGAACGGGGTGGTCTCGTGGCCGGCCGAGGCCATCACGGCGACGGTCGCGAGAGTGGTCACACCGATGACGGCGAAGAGCGCGATGCACTTCTTCGCCGTGGCAAAGGCCTCGTGGATGCGGGAGTCGTCCAGGTTCGCCGTCGCGGTGATCGCCATGATTCCGTCCTCCGTGTTCGTGGTGAGAACGAATCTACGGAGGCGCTGATCGGCTCGACACCGGTCTGGCCCCACACCTGGGGTGGGGCCAGACCCACCCCCTAACGCCCGTTGCCCGCCCCGTGGCGGGTGTCCAGGCAGAGCGCCCACACATCGGTGTAGGTGGCCGGCGAGGGCGAGCCGCCGACGTGGACCGAGGCCGTCCAGGAGGCCGGCTCGGTGGATCCGTCGGCGGCCGGGGTGCCGTCGGCGTCGCCGGGGTAGCTGCCGGTGAGGTGGGTGCCCCCGGAGCCGGCCTTGCTGAAGTCGGTGGTGGTCACGTTGCCGCCGCTGGCTGCCGCGCCCCCGCTGACCAGGTGCCATTCGTTGGGCCGGCGCCAATCGCCGGGGGTGTCGCAGCCGACGGTCGCCGTCTGATGGGTGCCGGCCACCGTCGGGCCGCTGAGTTCGCTGAACCGCACCTTGGTGGTGATGCCCTTGACGTGGTCTCCCGCGCCGCTGCAGATCGCGTAGGCGTAGGTCGTGTTGCCGGCGTCGCGGCCGCCGCCGATGCCGCCGACGGCCGTCCAGGAGTCGGGGTCGGTCTCCCCGTCGGCGGCGGCCTTCTTGCCGAAGTCGTGGGCGGCATCGGCGAAGGTGGGGAAGCTGGCGATGGGCTTGAGGCTGCCGACGCTCGCCGGGGTGGTGCGGGCGCCGCCGCCGATCAGCAGGGTGCCGGTCGGGCAGGTGGCGGTGACGAGCTTCGCGGTCTGCGACACCGTCGGGCCGGCGATCTTGTTCATGACGACCTGGGTGTGCCGGACCCGGTTGCTGGACAGGCACAGCGCGTACGGCGTGGTGGAGAAGTCGGGGCTGTAGTTGCTGCCGCTGCCGCCGAAGGCGAGCCAGTGGGTGACGTCCTGGCCGACGACCCCGGGCGTGCCGGTGAACTCGCTCAGGTCGTCCGCGCCGGGGGCCACGCCCATCACGTGGTTGCCGTTGCCGGCCCGGTCGTCCCCGGTGGTCTGGGTGATCCCGCCGCCGGAGACCAGCCCGTCCGCGCAGTCGGCGTGCGAGGAGACGCCGGTGAACGGGGTCCCGGGGCCGATGGTGGCGCCGGGGGAGGTGACGGTCACGCTCGCGGTGTCCGCGTACGCGAGGTGCGGTACGGCCAGGGCCAGCAGCGCGCCCGGGATCGCGGCCTTCGCCAGCGTGGCCGCCCGCAGGGGCCTCTTCGTGGTCATCGATTTCATGCCTTTCTGGGGACGTGCTCCGGGCAGCGGCTCAGACACCGTCGTTGGCGCACAGCGCCCAGGCGTCGGAGTGGGTGCCGGTCGAGGCCATGCCGCCGGTGTGGGTGTAGGCGGTCCAGGAGGCCGCGCTGGTGGTGCCGTTGCCCACCGGGTTGCCGGAGGAGTCGCTGGGGTAGCTGCCGTTGAGGTGGTCGCCGGCCGAGCCCGGGCCGGTGAAGTCGGTGCTGGTGACGCCGCCCCCGCTGATCGCGGCGCCGCCGCTGACCAGCGTCCCGTCGCCGCTGCCGCAACTGGCGGTGGTGGTCTGGCCGGTGCCGCCGGTGGTCGGGCCGCTCGCCTCGGTGAAGCGGACCTTCACGGTGACGCCGCTGACGTTGATGCCGCTGCCGCTGCAGATCGCGTACGCGTAGGTCTCGTTGGAGGCGTTGGTGCTGTTGTCCCAGCCGACCGCGCTCCAGGAGTCGGGGTTGGTGTCGCCGTCGGCGGCGGCCTTCTTCCCGAAGTCGTGCGCGGAGTCGTTGAAGGTGGGGAAGCTCGCGATCGCCTTCAGGTTGCCGGTGTTGGCCGGGGCGACGAGCGCGCCGCCGCCGAGCAGGACGCTGCCGGACGGACAGCTCGCGGTGACCAGGCCGACGGTCGCCGCGGTGGTGGGCGTGTTGGCCTTGTTCATGACGACCTGGGTGTGGTTGATCAGGTTGCTGGTCAGGCACATCGCGTAAGGGGTGGTGGAGAACGCGGAGTTGAGCTGGCCGCCGCTGCCGCCCTTGGCGATCCAGTAGGTGAGGTCGGTGCCGACGACGCCGGTGGTGCCGGTGTACTCGGTGGTCCCGTCCGAACTGGGCTCGGTGCCCAGCACGTGGTTGCCGTTCGAGCCGGTGCCCGTACCGGTGGCCTGGTTGATGCCGCCCGCCGAGACCAGGCCGCTGCCGCACTGGGCGCTGGTGGAGATCGAGGAGTCGATGGCGGTGGGGCCGAGGGTGGCACCGGGGGTTCGTACGGTGACGGCTGCGGTGTTGGCGTACGCCGTGCCCGGCGCCGCCAGGGTGAGCAGGGCGCCGATGAGCAGGGCTTTCCCTGCAAGGGTGGTTGTGCGCTGTTCCATGCCGGTTCCTCCGTGTCGGGTTGCGCGAGGCGGTCCGAATTGAAGCAACGGGCAGAGCGTAGGGACTACTGGAATGGAGTGCAGGGCGAACCGCGCAGAACTGGTGAATCAACCAGCGGCGCGGCCCGGGCCGGAGTGCTATTGATCGTTGTGGACAGAGGTCAAGCCCGCGCGCGGGCGGGTACCTCCCGGACGAGGGCGATCGCGGCGGTACCAAGAAGGCTCCCGGTAACTCGGCGTTGCCACTTGGCCCAGGCCGGGCGGCGCTTGAGCAGGCCGGCGATCGATCCGGCCGCGAGCACGATCAGCCCGTTCACGGTGAGGCCCACGGCGATCTGCACGGTCCCGAGCGCGAACCCCTGGGCCGTGGTGTGGCCGCGAGTGGGATCGATGAACTGCGGGATGAGCGCGAGGTAGAGGATGGCGACCTTCGGGTTGAGCAGGTTGGTGATCAGCCCCATCCGCAGCAGCTTCCAGTGCGAGTCGCGCTGGAGGTTGCGGGGCTCGAACAACCCGCGGCCTCCCGGCCGCAGTGTCTGCCAGGCCAGAAAGGCGAGGTAGGCCGCGCCGACAGCTTTGAGGCCGATGTACAGCCACGGGACGGCGACGAAGACCACCGCCAACCCCAGGTTGGCCAGAGTCATGTAGACGAGGAAGCCCACGGCGGTCCCGACCAGCGAGACGAGCCCGGCGGCGCGGCCCTGGCTGATGCTCCGGGACACCAGGTACACCATGTTCGGGCCTGGCGTCAGTGCCATTCCCAGTTCGACCAGGGCCATTCCGCCGGCTGCCGCCGCTGAGATCATCACACTCCCCACCCTGTCAGACGCGGCACGCGAGGCATCACGCGGTATCCAGTCGGCGGCGCACGCTCACGGCGGCAGGGCATGCTCACGGCGGCCGGCGGCCTCTTGCGGGGAGCAAGAGGCCGCCGGAACGCAGAGAAGTGCTCGATACAGGAAGTCGGACGGGCCGACTTCCTGCTCAAGGGGCTGAGGTGCATCGGCGACCGGGCCGGCCTGGGTCAGGACAGGACGTTTTCGGGCACGTCCAGCCATGGATGGTGTTCGCTGGACGCGGTCACGGTCATGCCGAGCCGGGTGAGGTCGGGCTTGCCGCTGCGGACCCACCAGCCGTGCGCCGCCGTCACTTCGTCCCACAGGCCTCGTGGGCCCGACTGCGACACGGCGTGCTGCCCCTCCCAGTCGGCGAGGCGGCAATGGGCGTAGGACACGCCGTCCCAGACCTCGATGCGGCCGGTGCCGAACCGGTCGTAGCCGGCCCACACGTCCTGGCGGAACAGGTCCGGGATCCGCAGCCCAATCGCGAAGGCCGCGTGGGTCTGCTCGGCCACGTCGGCCGGGTCGATCCGCGACGCGCTGCGCCGGACGTCCTCGATGTCGAAGTCACCGCTGTCGGGGTGCTGGTCACGCACCCACATGAACGACACGTCCTCGACGAACGGGCCACTCGCCGACTGCCCGTCCTCGGCCACCGTGAGGCGCAGCAACGCGCCGTTGCAGAACGGCGTGCCGTAGGGCACCAGGATGACCCCGCCAGGGACCGTCTGTTCGATGATCGACGACGGCAGCCGCTGGACGGCCGCCGTGAAGTGCACCCGGTCGAACGGGGCGCCCTCAGGATGCCCGAGCGTGCCGTCACCAGCAAGGACCGTGGGCCGGAGCCCTGCAGCATTCAGTCGGCACCGCGCCTGGCTCGCGAGGTCGGGGTCCAGCTCGATGCTGGTCACGTTCTCGGCGCCGATCTGGCGGGAGAGCAGGCCCGCCGTCCATCCGGTGCCGGTGCCCACTTCCAGGACGCGCATGCCCTCGGCCACGTCCAGGCGCCGAAGCATCTGCGCGACCACGGTGGGCATGGAGCTGGACGACGACGGGGTTTCGGTCCTGTCGTAGACCTGCGTCACAAGGGCCTGGTCGGCGGTGACCAACTCGGCCCAGCGGTCGGGCTGTTCGGTGCGGTCGATCCACTCGCCCTCGTACCGGATCCGGTCCGGGGTGAACAGGTCGCGCGGGGTGCTCCGGAACGTCTTCTCCCAATCGGCCGACAGCGCTCCGGACTTCCGGAGCGCGTCGGTCAGCTTGCCCCACGTCATGACTTCCCTTACGACTTGGACGGCTTGGGCAGGTTGGTGGGCGGTGCGTCCCGCTGGCCGTCGTGCGGCGCGGTGTCCGGCTTGCCCGAGTGGCCGCCTCCCTTGCCACCACCGGCCTTGCCGGGCCCGTCGTTACCCGGTCCTCCACCGTGCTTTCCCATGTGCGTTACCTCCTGCGGACGAACTCCGGTGATGGGCTCAAGCGCACTGCACCACAAGCGAGTTGTGTGAACCGGGAGCAGATTACGAGGATTCCGGGCAGCTGCTCAACGATATTCCCGATATTGACTAAAGATCTCAGGACCTCCCTCGATAGCGGGCCGCCCACTCGCGCAGCTTGATCCTGGCGCCATCGCCGAACAGGGCGCGATCTTCGAACACTGCGAAAATCTCATGATAGTGCATAACGTCCCGTGGATCCCGAAATACCATGCGCCCCGTGAACGACTCCATGGTGACAAGGCGATCGTCGTACATCGTAAACGTGTTCATCGGGCCACGGGCGAGAGGCGTTCCGTACGGGATCACGCCGATTCGAACTGCCGGGAGATGGGAAAGTGAGGCGAGATGATCTATTTGGATAGCCATTGCCGAGGGAGGAATCAGTGCCCAGTTCACCGCCTGCTCGGTGAGCAGGAATGTGAATGACTTCGATTCGTCGTAGAGCACTGCCTGGCGCTCCAACTTGCGGATGGTGACGGACGCCTTATCGCCTGGAGAATGATTCAGGCTCGCCCGGATATACTCAGGCGTCGCCAGCAGGCCGGTGATCATTGCCGGCAAGAAATACCGCAGTTCTGTCGCGTCCGCTTCCAGCGACACCAACTCGGCCTGACGTCTCTCGATGCCCCGCCGCCAGGAAGCGCGTTTGTCCTGCCATTCGGTATTTGCGATCCGCGCCAGCGCGGAAACTTCCTGGAGGACGGCGGCCGGCACGCCAAGCGCCCGGAGAATGCGCTCCACGTCAACCAGGCCAGGTATGATCCGACCGGTTTCGATCTTGCTGATCTTGCTTTGGGATATGCCGCAACGCGCCGAAAGCCGGTCTCCCGTGAGACCGGCTTCCAGGCGAAGCCTTCTGAGCATTTCCGCCAGATCCGATTTCGATCGGTCCAGCTGATCAGGATCGAGCGTCACCGTGTTCTTTCAGGAATTCAACGAACGGAACGGAGTGGGCGAGTGCAATCCTCTTCCACGCCTCATACTGACCCATTTCTCCCGTGACCAGCTCGCGGTTGATCTGAGTGCCGTCGGGGCGGAAGTTCAACTGGACCGCCGACGAGCCGTCGAACAACCACCAGTCCTGGTTCGGAAGTCCGAAATCCTGCTCGGTAGCGTCCAGGATTCGAATGTCCTCACCTGCCGCAATGTTCCCGGGAATTCCCCACGCGAACTGGTACCTCTGGTAGTCCGTCAGGGGCCTGCGCACCACCCGGACCCGCCCGATCGAGCGTCCCGCAGCGAGGAAGCCTCGCACCCGCTGGTGCCAGGCCGCGTTGTGATCGACCGGCTTCGGCTCCCCGCGCAGGAAGCGAGAGAGGCTCTCGGTCTCCTTGGGCATCGTGTAGGTGGGCTGGACTTCAAGCCGGAAGGCTTCACGCTGGTAGCCGTCGAAATGGGCCCGCCACTGCTCACCATCCAAGAGCACGGAAGGCCTCCTCCAGGATGTGCCGGGGGATCTCAACGGCGGACTCGCCCGCGGGCACCTTCAGGGCCGCGAAGTGCTCGCCCTGGACCACGAAGGTCTCGCGATCGGTGGCGTACACGTTGGGGCAGTCGTCGTCGTCACAGGTCGGTCCGTTGAACTTTCCGGTGAGCCGTGTCAATTGCGGTCGCGCAGCCACGCGGACCCCTCTCAGATCGGTTACTTCCCAGCCGTCGCCGACGACGCTAGGGCGGACGACGATCCCTGTCCACGGCACACCACGCGTATTCCCGACCTGGAATTAAGGATCTTGCCCAGTGATCGAACTCCTGAGTGGCGGACGGATGTCGAATCGAGGCTCCGACCCGCACAAGAGCCAAGGCCAGCGGCGGCCCTTGCGAGCCGCCAGGGGCCGCCGGCGTGGAAGCGGGTTGGCGCGGGGTGGTTTGCTGCTTGGGGAAGGCAGTGGCCAGGGCGGAGGTGCGGGTGGGGATGACGATGGAGAGGGGGTCAGAGCCGTCGGCGGCCTCTTGCGGGGAGCAAGAGGCCGCCGGAACGATTCGCTAGGAGTTGGGGATCAGGCGGTCGAACTCGCCTGCCTTGGCGCCTTGGAGGAACTTGGCGAACTTGAGGGTCGTGGTGCGGACGATGACGTCGCCCTCGTCGGACTCGCGGAGTTCGATCAGCCCATCGACGGTACGGACTTCGACACAGTCAGAGTTGGATCCTGAGTAACTGGACTTCTGCCAAGCAGAGTTAGACATACTTGCTTTCCATGTCTTTCTTGATGGATTGAATGAAATCGCGCGACTCGTCTACCGAGAGGGCAGCCGAATCGATCTGGGCAAGCAGCGACCGGAATCGAGCAGTGTGGGCTGGCGCATCGAAGAGAAAGTTTCCGACGCCCGAGTCTGCCTGGACTGTGTCGAGCTCCTGAACCGGCCCTTCAACGTATGTGAAGTTCTCGTTGTTGAGCGGGATCATGTCGACGTCGAACAGGACAACTCGAACAGAGATGTTGGGCTGCTCAGAGGCCGCGATGAGGGCGCCAAGTTGTTCGGCCTGAACCTTGGCTCCGCTGAACTGCATGCGCAACGCCGCCTCATGGATGTACGCAGAGTACGGCAAGTCACCGGACCGAAGGATGTGCTGCCGCCGCAAGCGGAAGGCCGTCCTCAGGTCGATCGCATGCGGCGGCAGCGGCGGATAAGACCGACCGAACACGGCCGAGGTGTAGGCGTCGGTCTGGAGCAGCCCAGGGATGAATGCCATCGTGTAGAGCGAGATTCCTCGGGCGCGACTTTCAATTTCAGCAACCTCAAGGAAGTCTTCTGAGAGAATCCCACGATATTCTTCCCACCAACCCCCTTTGTCGTTGTCCGTGACAGTGTCCGCCAGGGCGTCGATCAAGGGCTCATTGGCGCACATGCAAGCTGCCGCGATCTCGCGCAGGCGTTCCACGCTGACGGCCGACTTCCCGTTCTCCATCTGAGTCACCAGGGCGGGCGTCACCCCGAGCAGACGAGCGAGGTGGCTGCCGCCGAAGCCGGCCTGTTCGCGCATCCTTCGCAGCTCGGCACCGAGCCGACGCTGACGAAGGGTCGGGATCCGGTTAGCCATGGCGTCCTCTCTGCGGGTACAGGCGCCAGTGTGCCGCGTCGTGCGCGGGGGGCGCCACCGGGCCCCCATACACGATCGAGGGAACATTCTCGCATCCATCTTAACTTTAAGGATAGATGCGCTATCGTCGTTCACAGCTCGATCAGACGGATCGTCAGCAATGCCTTCATTCCTGGCAGTAGGCGCCTGCTGCCTGCACGCGTACGCCGAAGAGCAACCATCACCTGGCCTGGCTCACGGCATCCCCTCTCCCCACACCACAGCCTCCCGGAGGTTCCCGTGTGCATCCGCAACACCCCCTCGCTCGCTCTCTCCCGCCAGGCCCTGCGGGACGCCATGACCCGCAGCGGCGGCTGGGACGCCGACGCCATCTTCAACGCCGAACTCGCCCTCTGCGAGCTGATCTCCAACGCCTGGCGGCACGGCCGCACCCCCGCGCCCGTCGTCTGGTTCTCCATCCTCGACCAGACCCTCCGGGTCACCGTCTCCGACGAGAGCGACGCCCTCCCGCAGCCCCGAACGTCCTCCGGCCTCGCCGAAACCGGCCGGGGCCTCCAGCTGGTCGAGGGCCTCACCCACCGCTGGGGCGTCGACCCGCAGAAGCGCGGCAAGAGCACCTGGTACGAGCTGGACTCCGACTCGTGACCCGCGACCTCATCGCGCCCGACGACCCTCGGATGCGGGACTACACCGAGCCCCAAATCACCACCCTCCTCGGCGAGTTGCACCGGCGCGGCCTGCCGCACGGTCTCCTCTGGGGCTCCGCCGCTCCCGGCGAGACGACCCTCGACGGCCGCATCCTGATCGACTTCGGCAACGCGCCGGTCAGCACTCTGCTCAACCTCCTCCACCTGCTCCGCGACCTGGAGCGCGACGAGGCGTGGCACCGGTGAAGTTCTTCGTCGGCGTCATCCTCGTCGCCCTCCTCGCTCTTGCGATCGCCACCGTCGCCCTCGGCGTCCTCGGCGTCCTCGCCACCCTCAAAATGCCGCGCCCCGACGACGGCGACTGAACACGCGGAGGCCCTCGCCTGGGAAGGCGAGGGCCTCGCGGGTGTCCGATGACTGCAGGGAGTCAGCCTCCGGACGGGTTCCGGTTTCCACCTCCGAAGCCACCGCCGCCGAAGCCGCCGGTTGCGGCGCCCTCGACGAGTTGGCTGGCGTTGTACCCGCCACTGGAATCCGGCGTTCCGACCACGGTCACGGTCTGCCCGGGCTGGAGGTCGGAGACCTTGCCCTCCTTGTTCAGCTGCACCTTGGTGGAGTCAGCCGTCGTGATCTTCACCGTGTTGCCGTTGGCGTCGGTCAGGTACACCGTGTTCCCGTCGACGGCCTTGACCGTGCCACGCGTAAAGCCGCCCTGGCCCTGACCCTGCCCCTGCCCGCCCCGCCGTCCGGCGCCCTGGCCGTACCCACCCGCCGGAGCGGCAGCAGCCGCCCGGGGCGAGGAGGACTTGCCGCTCGAAGTGCCGTTCCCCTGCTGGTACCAGACCCCGCCCGCGAACGCCCCCGTGGCGATCACGCCGCCCGCGAGGACCAGCGACAGCCACGGCAGCTTCCGCCTCGGCGGAGCCGCCAGCTCCGCGCTCACGTCCCGCGCGTCCGGCGGCGTGGCGAGCAGCGCCACCTGTTCGTCGTGCTCCATCGAAGAAGTGCTCCTACTCGTGCCGGAGGGCGTCGATCGGCCGCAGGGAGGCGGCCCGGTTGGCGGGGTAGCTGCCGAAGAACAGTCCGATGGCGACGGCGATGCCGAACGCTCCGAGCACCGATTCGGGGATCACCACCGGTTTGATGCCGACGATGCTGAAGTGCGAGCCGATGATCCCGGCCGCCACTCCCAAGCCCGCGCCGATGACCGACAGCAACGTGGACTCGGTCAGGAACTGCCCCAGGATCACTGCGCGTGGGGCACCGAGCGCCTTGCGGATACCGATCTCCCGCGTCCGCTCCGTGACCGTCACCAGCATGATGTTGGTGATCCCGATCCCGCCGACCAGCAGCGAGATCGCCGCGACCGCGCCGAGCAGCACGGTGAAGGTCTTCGTCGTGCTCTCCCTCGCCGTGAGCAGGGAAGCCTGGTTGGTGATCCGGAAGTCGGCCTTCGTCGGGTCGGCGATCGCGTGGGCGCCGAGCAGCACCCGGGTGATCTCCGACTGCGCCGCCGTGGTCGTGTCCGCGGAGGACGCCTGCACCAGGATCTGGTTGACCGCCCCGAAGCCCGTGAAGGCGTTCTGCACGGTCGGCAGCGGTGCGATCACCACGTCGTCGGGATCGGTGAACCCGCTGCCGCCCTTGGCCTGCAGCACGCCCACCACCGTGAACGGCGTCCCGCCGAGCACGATCTTCTTCCCGACCGGATCCTCGGTGTCGAACAGCTGCTTGGCCGTCGTGGCGCCGAGCACCGCGACCTTGCGCGAACCGAGCACGTCGTCGTCGGTGAAGTACTCGCCGTGCGCGACCTTCTGGTTGGCGGTCTCGAAGTACGCCGGGTACGTCCCCACGACCGAGCCCGGGCTGTACGAGACGTTCCCGTACAGCGCCGTCGCGCTGGTGGTCACCACCGGCGCCACGGACTTGATCGCCGACGAGCCAGAGGGGTCCGCGTCGCTCGCCAGCGCCTTGGCGTCCGCCACCGTCAGCTTCTTCACCGAGGAGACGGACCGCGAGCCGCCGGCCGCCGAACCGGAGCTGACCGTCAGCGAGTTGGTGCCCAGCGAGGTGATCGAGTCCTTCACCGCCACCGACGACCCGTTGCCCACCGCGAGCAGCAGGATCACCGAGGCCACACCGATCAGCACCCCCAGCATGGTGAGGGCCGAACGCACCTTGTTGGCCGCGAGCCCACCCACCGCGAAGCGGAGCGTCTGCCAGAGGATCATGCCGGGACCCCCAGGAGCGCGGGCGGCAGCCCGTCGGCGGCCGCCTGCCGGACGTCGCTGACGATCTGCCCGTCGACCAGCCGCAGCACCCGCTTGGCGTGCCGGGCGACTTCGTCCTCGTGGGTGATCAGCACGACGGTGCGGCCGGTGGCGTTGAGCCCGTCGATCAGGCCCAGCACCTCCTCCGTGGAGCGGCTGTCCAGGTTCCCCGTGGGTTCGTCCGCGAGCAGCATGGCGGGCGCCGTGACCAGCGCCCGGGCCACCGCGACGCGCTGCTGCTGGCCGCCGGAGAGCTGGTTGGGCTTGTGACCGGCCCGCTCACCGAGGCCCACCAGCGACAGCGCGGCCATCGCCCGCCGCCGGCGCTCGGCGGACCGGACGCCCGCGTAGGCGAGCGGCAGCTCGACCTGGGCGAGGGCGGTGGTGCGCGGGACCAGGTTGAAGGACTGGAAGACGAAGCCGATCTTGCGGTTGCGGACGAGGGCGAGCTGCTGCTCGTCCAGGTGGCCGACGTCGGTGCCGTCCAGCAGGTAGCGGCCGGAGGTGGGGACGTCGAGGCAGCCGAGGATGTTCATCAGAGTGGACTTGCCGGAGCCCGAACTGCCCATCACGGCAACGTAGTCGCCCTGCTCGATGTCCAGGTCGACGCCGGCCGGCTCGTCCGTCCCGGGCAAGGATGGGCCGCGCAGGGCGTGCACGGTGGCGTCGCCGTGCCCGTACGACTTGGTGAGCCGGCGGATCCGGATCACCGGTGCGGGGTGCGCGGGGACGCGGTTGTCGATGACGTGCTGCATGCTCAGCCCTTACCGCCCCGGCCACCGCCGCCACCGCCACCGCCGGCACCACCCGGGATGCCGACCGCGCCGCCGTTGCCGCCCCGGCCGCCGGCCCCGCCGCCGAAGCCGGGGAAGGAGCCGTTCGGGAAGCCGTTGTTGCCGCTGGTGGTGGGCAGTTCGACCTTGTCGCCCTCCTTGAGCCCGGAGACCACCTGCACGGTGCTGTCGCCCTCGACGCCCACGCCGACGTCGACCCGCTCGGTGCTCCCGTCCGGGTGCACCGCGGTCGCGGTCCGCGAGGACCCGGTGCCGGACAGCGCCGAGGTCGGCAGCGAGAGCGCGTTGTCCGCCTCGCCGGTGACCACCTGGACGGTCGCGCTGAGGCCGGTGCGCAGCGTGCTGGTGTCCCCGCTGAGCTGCAGGGTGGCCGCGTACTGGACGGCGGACGAACCGGCCGCGCCGCCGGACGAACCGCTGCTGGGCAGCGAACTGACCGACAGCACGGTCGCGTTGAGCTTGGTGTCGGACTGGGCGTTCAGCGTGACGGTGGCCGCCTCGCCCTTCTTCAGCTTGAGCGAGTCCAGCTCGGAGAAGTTGGCGGTGACCTGCATCCCGGTGGGGTTGGTCAGCACGATGAAGCCGCTCGGCGCGCTCGAACTCGCGCCCGTACCCGTGGACTTCGAAGAGGTGGACGAACCCGAGGACGGAGCCCCCACGGTGTCCCCGACCTTCGCCGAGACCGAGGCGACCGTGCCGTCCACCGAGGCGGTGAGCGTCGTCCCGGCCAGCGCGGCCTGGGCGTTGGAGAGGGTGGTCTGCGCGGTGGCGACCTGCTGCTGGGCCTGGGCGACGGCCGCGTCGTCGACCTTGGTGGTGGTGATGGTGGTGGTCTGCGGGGCGGGCGTACTGCTCCCGCCCGCCCCGCGACCGCCGCCGCTGCCGCCCTGCGGGGCTGTGGTGGCCCCGGGCAGCGGCTCGGTGGTGGTCGTGGTGACCCCGGCCTGCGCCTTGGTGAGGTTGGCGTTCGCCGTGGTGAGGGCCGCCTGGGCGGCGTCCACCTGCTGCTGGGCCGCCGTGGTGTCGACGGTCGCCAGGACCTGCCCCTTCTTGACGGCGTCCCCGACCGCGACCTTGACGGCGGTGAGCCGCCCGCCGGTGGTGAAGTCCTGGGCGGCGTCGGTCGGCGAGACCAGGGTGCCGGTTCCGGACACGGTGGCCAGGACCGTCCCCTTGGCGACGGTCGCGGTACGGGCGACGGGCTTGGCGGCCGCCGTGCCGCCGCTGCCGTTGACGGTGGCGTACACCAGGGCGGCACCGCCCAGGAGGGCCACGCCGAGCGCGGAGTTGACGAGGACGGCACCTCGCCGCCGTGGGAGCACCTTCATGGCGGACAGCTTCGCCGGGCGCTCTTGCGCTGCCCTGGGCGGCGGCTGGGAGAAGACTGACCGGCCGGATCCGGGCATTCCGCCCCAATCGCCCACCCCGGACGGGCACCTTGGCCGGGCCGTGGGCGGTCGTTGGCCGAACTCCCAGCGCCCTCCCAGCGATCCCCAGCCATCCGGCAGGCCATCCTCAGAGAGCCCACATCCTGGGACGCCGCAGGGGCGCACCCCCACGGAGTGCGCCCCTGCGAACCGGAGACCGGGAACCAGAAACCGGCGACGGCGACGGCGACGGCGACCGATCAGCCGTCGATCTCCTTGCGGAAGGCCTCCGCCACCGACAGGAAGATCGTGTTGCCCTCGGCCTCGCCGATCGACACCCGCACGCCCTCCGGGAACGGCCGGACGATCACCCCGGCCGCGGCGCAGGCCGCGGCGAAGTCCGCCGAGCGCTCGCCGAGCCCGAGCCAGACGAAGTTGGCCTGCGAGTCCGGGATGTCCCAGCCCTGGGCGCGCAGCCCGGCGACGACCCGGTCGCGCTCCGCGACCAGTGCCTCGACCCGGACCAGCAGGGCCTCCTCCGAGCGCAGCGAGGCGACGGCGGCGTCCTGGGCGAGCTGGCTGACGCCGAACGGGACGGCGGTCTTGCGCAGCGCGTTCGCCACCGGCTCGTGGGCGATCGCGAAGCCGACCCGCAGGCCGGCCAGGCCGTACGCCTTGGAGAAGGTGCGCAGCACGCAGACGTTCGGGCGTTCCCGGTAGAGGTCGATGCCGTTGGGCACCTCCAGGTCGCGGATGAACTCGATGTAGGCCTCGTCGACGACCACCAGGACGTCGCCGGGGACGGCGTCGAGGAAGCGCTCCAGCTCTGCGCGGTGGACCACGTTGCCGGTGGGGTTGTTGGGGTTGCAGACGAAGATCAGCCGGGTGTTCGGGGTGACCGCGGCGAGCATCGCGTCCAGGTCGTGGTCGCCGTTGTCCTTGAGCGGGACCGGGACGGGCGTGGCGCCGGCGATCCGGGTGATGATCGGGTAGGCCTCGAAGGAGCGCCAGGCGAAGATCACCTCCTCGCCGGGGCCGGCCGTGGCGAGCACCAGCGACTGGGCGACGCCGACGGAGCCGGTGCCGAGGGCGATGTGCTCGGTGGGCACGCCGAAGCGCTCGGCCAGGACGGCGGTCAGCTCGCTGGCGCCCATGTCGGGGTAGCGGTTGAACGAGCCGGCCGCCGCGACCGCCGCCTCCAGGACGCCGGGCAGCGGGTTGTTCGGGTTCTCGTTCGAGGACAGCTTGTAGGCGTCGGCGCCGGCCGGCTTGCCGGGCTTGTAGGTGGGGATGCCGTCCAGGCTCGGGCGCAGGCGCGGGCCCTGTGCTGAGGTACCACTGCTCACGGTCGTACTCCTTCGTGTTCTCTGCCGGTCCGCCCGCCCTCGCACGGTCGGGATCGCCGCCGTACCCCGGGCCCGGCTTCACCCGGGAATCTCGGGACGCGCCCGGACCACCCCGGTCGGGTGCCTTGCACGATACCGACCACCCTCACCCGTAGGAGTGAGATGCCCGGACGGGTTACAGGCGCAGATCAGCCATTCTGCCCGGTCCCTTTGGCACATGTCAGAGGTAAGAGGCCTGGTTTCAGAAGGGGATCGAAGGGGCGCACCCCGGCTCACTCTTGGAGAAACGTATCTCCGAAGGCTCCCGATGCGCCGGTCACAGACCCTTGTCAGGAGCCATACGATCGGTCCGCCATGACAGCAGCAGCCAACCAGAGCGGTCGGCGACCCACCACCTCACGGCGTCTGGAGCGGGCCGGCATCCGGGATGTGGCAGCAGCCGCCGGAGTGTCGATCACCACCGTCTCCGATGCGCTGAACGGAAAGGGCCGCCTGCCCGACGAGACCCGCAGCCGGGTGCGAGAGGTCGCCGAGCGCCTCGGCTACCGCCCCTCCGCGGCGGCCCGCACCCTGCGCACCGGACGGTCCGGCCTGATCGGGCTGACCGTCACGACCTACGGCGAAGAGCCCTTCACCTTCACCGAGTTCGCGTACTTCGCCGAGATGGCCCGGGCCGCCACCAGCGCCGCCCTGGGCCGCGGCTACGCGCTGGTGGTGCTGCCCGCCTCCTCCCGCCACGACGTCTGGGGCAACATCGCCCTGGACGGCACCGTGGTGATCGACCCGCCCGACCAGGACCCGCTGGTCAGCGAGCTGTACCGGTCCGGCGTGCCGGTGGTCAGTGACGGCAAGCCCGGCAACTGCCCGGTCACCGCCTGGGTCGACAACGACCACGAGGCCGCCGTGCTCGGCATCCTCGACCACCTCTCCGAGGCCGGCGCCCGCCGGATCGGCCTGCTCACCGGCACCAGCACCGACACCTACACCCGGCTCTCCACCGAGGCCTACCTCGGCTGGTGCGCCAAGGTCGGCCAGGAGCCGGTGTACGAGGCCTACCCGGCGCACGACCCGGCGGCCGGCGCGGTGGCCGCCGACCGGCTGCTCGCCCGCCCCGACCGACCGGACGCCGTGTACGGCCTGTTCGACCCCAACGGCACCGACCTGCTGGCCGCCGCCCGCCGCTACGGCCTGCGGGTGCCGGACGACCTGCTGCTGGTCTGCTGCAGCGAGAGCGACGTCTACGCGGCCACCGAACCGCCGATCACCACGCTCTCGCTCAAGCCGCGCAAGATCGGCACCACCGTGGTCAACCTGCTCATCGACGCCATCGAGGGCGTCGACTCCGGCACGGGCGTGGACATCGCCCGGCTCTTCCCGCCCCGCTTCCGCACCGCCGGCACCGGCCCGCCGCCGGGCACCCTGATGCCGACCGAGCTGATCGTCCGCGCCTCCTCCCAGCGGCGGAGTCCGCGCACCACCGTCAGCCCGCCCCGCCCGCCGGGCGAGGTGTAGACCTCACGCGCACCGGCCGACGGCCGCCGGGACGCCGACGAGACCCTACCGAGCCGGGACAAAACGGACCTTGCGGCACCGCCCGGCTGACGCTCCGGAGGATTGGATACCCACCAGGTGACGACGCCGGGAGAGTGGTCTTCCTATGATGGGCGAATGACACCCGAGGACCGCTTCCCCGGACCTGAGCACCCCCACTCAGGCCCCCGCCACCAGCCGGACCTCGACGTGCTGCCGTACGGCACCTACTACGAACCCGAGCCCGCCACGGGCTACCAGGGCGCACCGTACGACGCGGAGACCTACAGCGGCTACGGCGGCGCACGCTACCTGGAGCAGCACTGGCCCGTCGACGGCCAGGGCCACGGGCACACCGTGCACGCCCAGGCGATCGGCGCCGACCACGGGGCGGTCGACCAGTCGGCGGTCTTCTCGCACCAGGGCCAGGGCGATTACGAGGGCGACTACGAGGCCGCCGGCTACGAAGGCGGCTACGAAGGCGGCTACGAAGGCGGCTACGACGCCCAGGACCACTCCGGCCACAACGCCCAGGACCACCCCGGCTACGAGCCCACCCTGCCCGACCAGCCCTCCCCGGCCCTCCAGCTCCCCGACCGCGACGACCCGCCGACCATCGAGCTCGGCCCGCCGCTGCCCGACCCCGCCGCCCCGACCTACCCGTACCCCGCCCCCGGCCCCGGCGAGCCGCCCGGCCCGGTGTACGTGGTCGGCGACGTGCACGGCTACCTGGAGGAGCTGCGCGCCGAGCTGCACCACCAGGGCCTGATCGACGCCGACGGCCACTGGTCGGCCGGCCGCGCCCGGATCTGGTTCCTCGGCGACTTCACCGACCGCGGCCCGGACGGCATCGGCGTCATCGACCTGGTCATGCAGCTCGCCGCCGAGGCGGCCGCGGCCGGCGGCTACTGCCGCGCCCTGATGGGCAATCACGAACTGCTCTTCCTCGGCGCCCACAAGTACGGCGACGAGCCCGTCCAGTCCACCGCCGGCACCGCCTCCTTCCTCGCCGCCTGGCGGCTCAACGGCGGCCAGCAGAACGACCTGGACCGGCTGGAGGCCCACCACATCAGCTGGCTGTCCCGGCTGCCCGCCATCGGGCTGGAGGACGAGCACCTGCTGCTGCACTCCGACACCACCGCGTACCTGGAGTACGGCGAGTCCATCCCCGACGTCAACGACGCGGTGCACAGCGTGCTCGCCGACGGCAGCGTGGACGAGTGGTGGGACTGCTTCCGCCGCTTCACCAAGCGCTTCGCCTTCCGCGGCGACGCCGGCCCGATGGCCGTCCACGAGCTGCTCGACACCTACGGCGGCTCCCGGATCGTGCACGGGCACAGCCCGATCCCGTACCTCACCGGCGCGGTGCACGCGGACGACGGGCAGCCGCTGAACATCCCGGGGCCGTACGTGTACGCGGACGACCTGGCGGTGGCGATGGACGGCGGGGTCACCATGGAGGGCCGACTGCTGGTTGCCCGACTGCCGATCTGATACTCGGTCAACAACGGTCCGCCACTAGAACAGTTGTTCCCGGCGCTCGGGCCCCCGCACGCGCGCCGCCCGGGGCGCGAAATTCCGGAAACCGACTGTCAGCACGGCCACACCCGCCCCTACCATGAGGCACACCACACCCGGCCGCCCGTCCGGCGGCCCGCCTCCGCGCCCGTCCCGGCGTCCCGAGGGTGTCCCGCGTCCCCCGATGCGGCCCCGCGTCCTCGATGCCGGCCGGGGTCCGCATGAACGGGGTCCCCATGTCCAACCCCCCGCCGCTGCACGCCGAGGACCGCCCGGAGTACGAGCGCCTCCTCGGCGAAGCCCTGCGCGACCGCACCGTCCTCACCGCCCTGCGCGCCCCCGGCGCGCTCACCGCCGACCAGCTCCGCGTCCTCGCCCTGCGCGACGCCGACGCCGTCAACACCGCGGCCGGCACCGAGTACGCCCACTACACCGCGCTGCGCGAGAGCCTGCGCGCCACACCCCCGCCGCCGGCCGACGTCGAACCGTACGCCCCCGGGCTGCTCAGCCAGCTGCGCTCCACCAACGGCGGCGCCGGGTTGTTCCCCGTCCTCACCGTGCTCACCCCGATCCTCGCCTGGTCCGCCGGACTGGTCCTGCTGCTGGTCGGCTACCTGCTGCGCGCCGCCGACTCCGGCCTCCTCCTCGCCCGCTCGATGGTCACCGCCGGCTGGGTCGCGCTCGCCATCGGAGTCGCCGCGATGGTCGTCGGCATCATCGGGCTGCTGCTCACCGCCATGCGCGACGGTACCGCCGCCCCGGCCGGCACCGACCCGGAGCTCGCCGCCGAACTCGCCGCCGCCCGGGCCGAATGGCGCACCGCCCTGCGCGAGCGCGGCCTGCTGCCGTACCTCCACACCCAGCTGCCAGCCGTCCCCGGCCGGCCGGCCCCCGGCTTCACCAGCCCCGGCTACAGCCCGCCCGCCTTCACCGGCCCCGGCCCCGACGGCCTCACCGAACCCGAGGGCCGCGCCTCCCGCCCGGCCGCCTTCACCCCACCCGACTTCACCGGGCCCGGCTACACCTCGCCCGACTTCACCGGGCCGGACGACGTCGGCTGACCACACCGCCGGCCCGGCCGCCCAGCGGTGCCCGGCAGCGCTCAGAAACCGGTCGGCAGCCGGGGCGTGTACGGCGCCTCCAGCGCCGCGCGCTCCTCCCCGGTCAGCCGGACGTCGAGCGCGGCCGCCGCGTCGTCCAGGTGCCCCGGGCGGGTGGCGCCGACGACCGGCGCGGTGACCACCGGGTTGCCCAGCACCCAGGCCAGCGCGACCCGTGCCATCGGCACCCCCCGGGCCCCGGCGACCGCCCCCACCGCGTCCACGATCGGCCGGTCGACGTCCGCGAAGAACCGCCCGGCCACCCGGTCCCCCGCCGAGCGCGCCGTCGACTCCCCGTACGGGCGGGCCAACCGCCCCGAGGCGAGCGGGCACCACACCAAGCTCCCCACCCCCTGGTCGGCGAGCAGCGGGAACATCTCCCGCTCCTCCTCCCGCTGCACCAGGCTGTACTGGTGCTGCATCGACACGAAGGCCGGGCCGCCGTGCCGGGCCGCCGCGTGCTGCAGCTTCGCGAACCGCCAGGCCCACATCGAGGAGGCGCCGACGTACCGGACCTTCCCCGCCGCGACCACCTCGGCCAGCGCCGCCACGGTCTCCTCGACCGGGGTCGCCGGATCGAAGCGGTGCAGCTGGAACAGGTCGATGTGGTCGGTGCCGAGGCGGGCCAGCGAGCCGTCGACCTGCTCCAGGATCGCCCGCCGGGACAGCCCCGAGCCGCCCGGGCCGTCGTGCATCGGCAGGCCCGCCTTGGTCGCCAGCACCACGTCCTCGCGCCGGGTATAGCGCCGCACCGCGCGGCCGACCAGCTCCTCCGAGGCGCCGCCGCCGTACACGTTGGCGGTGTCCCAGAGGGTGATGCCGAGCTCCACGGCCCGCCGGAACACCGGCGCGGCCGCCTCCTCGTCCAGCGCCCAGGGGTTGTGGCCGCGGCCGCTTCCGCCGAAGCCCATGCAACCGAGCGCGATCCGGCTGACCACCAGGTCGGTGCCGCCGAGCTTCCCGTACTCCATCACGTCCCCCTCTCAGGCCGGGTACGGCGCGGCGGCCCGGGCGTTCTTCAACGCGCCCGCCCACCACACCAGTTGGTCGAACATGGCCTTGGCGTAGCCGGCCGCCTGCGGGTCGTCCGGGCGGCCGTCCGTCCAGGCGGTGAAGTAGTTCGGGAAGGACAGGCCGTCCCGGATGGTCACCGCGTGCAGCTCGGTCAGCACGTTCTCCAGGTGCAGCACGGCGTGCCGGCCGCCGGCCGCGCCGCCGTAGCTCACGAAGGCGACCGGCTTGGCCGTCCACTGGGTGAAGTGCCAGTCGATCGCGGCCTTCAGCGAGGCCGGGTAGCTGTGGTTGTACTCCGGGGTGACGATCAGCACGGCGTCCGCGCCCTCCAGGGCCCCGGTCAGCGCCGCCATCCCGGCCGGGCGGGGGTAGTCGGCGCCGGCGAACTTCGGCGGGGCGGCGGGCAGCGCCAACGGCAGCTCGACCTCGGCCAGATCGACGACCTCGACCTCGAACCCGCCGTGGGCGGCGGCCTGTTCGGCCACCCACGAGGACACCACCGGGCCGAACCGACCCTCCCGGACACTGCCGACCAGGACCACCAGCTTGTACGTGTTCTTCTCCATGCCCACCACGATCCGCCCGCCCGCCGGAGCCAGCCAGACCGTGCCCAGGCTGGCCCCCGCAGGGCCACCCTCCGCGCGCGCCCCACTCGTACGATCGTCACATGGGCACACCACTGGGGGACTTCATCCGCGCCAAGCGCGACAGCATCCAGCCCGAGACCTTCGGCCTGCCGGACCACGGCCGCCGTCGCTCACCCGGACTGCGCCGCGCCGACCTCGCCATCCGCGCGGGCATCAGTGTCGAGTACCTCACCCGGATGGAACAGGGCCGCGACCGCAACCCCTCCACCGCCGTGGTCAACGCCCTCGCCGACGCCCTCAGCCTCGACCCCGCCGAACGCACCCACCTGCGCTACCTCGCCAAGATCACCGGCGGCGCCTGCCCCCACCACGTCCGCCCGGCCCCGCCCTCCCGCGAGGTCCGCCCCACCGTCCGCGAGACCCTCCGCCTCCTCGAACCCGGCATGGCCGCCGTCACCAACCGCCTCGGCGACGTCCTCGCCCACACCCCCGGCTATGCCACCGTCCTCGGCGCCGCCGGCCTGCTCGACCACCCCGCCCCCAACCTCACCCGCTACGTCTTCACCGACCCCCGCGCCCGCGCCCTCTTCCCCGACTGGGACGACATCGCCGACGAGCAGGCCTTCGACCTCTGGCTGGGCCCCTCCGCCGAGAACTCCGAATGGCTCAGCACCGAACTCGCCCCCGTCGCCGGCCCCGAGTTCACCCGCCGCCTCGCCAACCAACTCGTCCCCCGCCGCGGCCCCCTCCGCCTCCACCACCCGGCCGGCCCCGAACTCCGGCTCCACCGCGAAACCCTGGAGTTCCCCGCCGACGCCCAACAACTCCTCGTCCTCCTCCCCGCCGACCCCGAAACCGCCGCCCACCTCGCCCGACTCACCCAAGCCGCACCGCCCCGCCTCCGGGCGATCTCCTGACGGTCAACCGTTCCTTCGCCCGGCACCGCCGGCGGCCACTTCCGCCGCCGCCCGGACGAACTCGCGGACCCGCTCGGTGGTGTTGGCGGGGAGCCAGACCGGGCCGCGTTCGATCGGTGGGGCGTCATGGATGGGGACGTAGGCGAGGTCGGGGCGGGGGTAGTACTGGCGGCAGTGTTCGCCCACGGGGAGGACGCCCCGGCCCATGGCGACCAGGCTGAGCATCTCGGAGAAGGTGGCGCCGGACGGGCCCTTGGGGGCGGGGCGGCCGGACGGGGTGCGGTCGGGGGTGCGGTCGCGCTTGAAGCCGACCGAGGTCACCGCCGGGTACTGCACGACCGGGTGGTCGGCGAGCACCTCCAGCGACACCGAGGCCTCGGCGGCCAGCGGGTGCCCGGCCGGGACGGCCAGGGCGCGCCGCTCGGTGAGCAGGACGGGGCCGAGGGACATGCCGTCGAAGGGGTAGGAGGCGACCAGGATGTCGATCGAGCCGTCCTCCAGGCTGGAGCGGGAGTTGGAGAGCTGCACCTCCCGCACGTCCACCCGGCAGTCCGGGTGCCGCTCGCCGAACAGCGCGACCGCCCTGAGCAGCACCGGGGCCGTCCACTCGCCGAGGAACGCGACCCGCAGCTCACCCGTCACCCCCCGGGCCGCGTCCACCGCCCGGCGTAGCGCCTCCTCCATCGCGGCCACCACCGGGGCGAGGTCCCCGGCCAGCTGCCGGCCGACCGGGGTGAGCCGGACGGACCGGCTGGTGCGGTCGAACAGCGGTGCGCCGACCCGGCGTTCCAGCTTCCTGACGACCTGGCTGACCCGGCCGGTGGTGAGGCCCAGCCGCTCGCCGGTCCGGCCGAAGTGCAGTTCCTCGGCGAGGGCGAGGAAGACCTCTGTCTCCAGCCGCTCCAGCATGCCGCCCCGCCCCTTCGCGCACAGCATCGTTTAATCTGACTCAACAATCGTACGGTGATCCGCCATTGATGATCAGCCCGGGTCGGAGGATCGTTGAACCCGTCACCGCCCGAACCCACACCACCGGAGCCGATCACCATGCGCGTCGTCGCCCTCGACCACCTGGTCCTCAACGTCGCCGACATCGAGCGGTCCCTCGCCTTCTACACCGGCCTCCTCGGCCTGGAGCCGGTCCGGGTCGACGAGTGGCGGGCCGGCAAGGTCTCCTTCCCCTCCGTCCGGGTCAGCGGCGAGACGATCATCGACCTCTTCCACCGCCCCCGCCACGAGTCCAACGTCGACCACATCTGCCTCACCGTGGAGCCCCTCGACTGGCAGGAGGTCGTCGACTCCGGCGTCTTCACCGTCCTCGACGGCCCCGGCCCCCGCTACGGCGCCCGCGGCACCGCCACCTCCCTCTACGTCCAGGACCCGGACGGCAACACCGTCGAACTCCGCTGGTACCCCCAGGACGCCACCGACGCGACCGACTGAGGACACAGGGTGCCGCCCCGGCCCCACGGGGAGGACCGGGGCGGCACCCGCGGAACAGCCGTCAAGGGCAGATCAACTGAACCGTCGGGAAGTAGGTGCGGTAGCGCGTGGCATCCCGAGTGAGCAGGCGGTAACCCCGGACGGCCGCATGCGCGCCCAGGTGGGGTCATCCGTCATGAGGTCCAGCAACACGCTGGAGTCGACCAGGGTCACCGGCTGGGTCCGCTCCTGTTCCACGAGCCCCAATCGGCTAGTCGCCACGCAACAGCTCCGTGATCTCGTCAGTCGACATGCCGCCCTCAGCGGTTCCTCGCATCCGCCGCGCCAGTCGCTCGCCCCGAGTGCCCGTCCCGCTCCGGCGCACTATCCGCAGAACGCCGTCCTCCTCGACCACATCCACCTCGTCCCCGGGGTGAAGGCCGCACTTCTGCCGGAGTTCCGCAGGAATGGTGACCTGACCTTTGCTGTTGAGTCGCATCTCGTAGCTCCTGGCATCCCGTATTACCCCTGCTACGTAATACTGCCGCGCACAGCGAAGCGCCGCCCCGAGAACCGAAAGCCCTCGGGGCGGCGCTCAGGTGTCAGGTGTCGGGTGTCGGGCGTCGGTCCGCCAGCGGGAGGTAGACCCGGTAGCCCTGGGCCGCGAACTCGGCCGCCTCATTCCGACGTCGGCTCGGTGAGCTGGAGCTCACGCACGAACTCCGCGACGATCTCCTCCGCGCTCGACTGGTACAGCGCCCGGTACTGGAGCCCGCTGAAGGGCTCCGGCAGCACGGTTCGTTCCAGACGGACCGGAAGCAGTCGGACGCGGTCCTCGACGTGTGCCCGGTAGAGCCGGTCCGCCTCCATCTGGCACCACTTGCTCTGCCAGTAGCTGGACGAGAACAGAAGCACCCCGACCGCGCTGGTGGAGAGCCCGTCAGAGAGTTCGGCCATCCAGTTCGTGCCGGCGCGGATCGTGCCCTTCACTCGATAGTCGAACACCTTCTGGAACGAGCCGCGCAGCAAAGTGCTGAACTTCGCCGCCACCTCGCCGTCCTCGCGTGCGTAACTGAGGAAGACCTGCTCCTTGCGTCTACTGGCCGACGCGAAGTACTCGGTTGCCTGGCCGACGTCCCGGATGTAGCCCGGTTGCTGACCGATCACCTTCAGGTGGGTGCGGAATGCCGACACCAGATCGGCCTCGGACTCCCAACGGAGCATCGCCTTGCGATGCCCCACCTCCGACTCCCCGAACAGCACCTGTTCGGCGGTCTCGGCCTGAGGGCCGTTCTCCTCACGGAGCAGCGGCAGCAGCGGGACACCCTGCCCGAGGATGAACCCCGCGGCCATCTGCGCCGCCGGATCGTCCAGGGCCAGGATCGCCCAGTCGAGCCTACGCAGCCGGGCCATCAGTTCCGGGTTGAGCCTTGGCGGCCAGGGTAACGGCGCGGGGTCCCATGCCGTATCGTTCAGCACCTGCTCCAGGGCTTCACGAACCTCCGGCTGGTAGTCACGCGAGAGCAGCAGACCCACCCTTCCGGCCTGGTGGGCTCGCGTCTTCCTCCTGATGTCCATCGCGAGGCTCAGCCGTTCGACGAAGGCCCGATAGGCCCTGCTGACCCTGGCGACCAGCGCCGAGTCCGGGGCATCCGAGATCTCCTGCGGGTCGTACTCGATCACCATGACACTCGGCGGGGACTGCATCAGACGCCGGTAGCGATGGTCGCAGAAGACGATCGCCGGCCGCCCGGCGCGGATGGCGATGCCGAGTTCCAGCAGGAAGTAACGGGCCTCCTGGCGCAAGGCCGCCAGGTCCCAGGACTCCTGGGGATCTCCGGGAAGCGGATAGACGCCGACGAAGCCATCAGCATCGCGGATCAGCCGCTCCAGTCGGGTGACGCTGGTGAACAGCACGCCCTCGTCGACCCGGAACGCCACTTCCTGGACCTCGCTGATGATGCGCCAGAAGAAGAGGTTGATGTCGCCGGAGCGGTAACGATGGCTGAGGAAGACGGTCGGCCGCTCGGCGAGCGCACGCTCAGTGCTCACCCGGTTCCTCCTCCGTCGTCGCCGTGGCGGTCACGGCCGCGCTCAGTGCGGACATGTCCAGGACGTCCTGCTGCCGCAGCTTGGCGTAGACCGCGTCGGAGGTGAATCCCGCGATGAAACCGACGGAGACCACGAAGAACAGGAGCCGCCTCGCGCCGGATCCGACCAGGATGTCCGGCGAGGTCGCCAACTGCGCCGTCACGAAGAGCAGGAAGGCCACCGCGCCGGCGGCCAGGCCTAGGGCGGAGGCCCGGTACCAGTCTCCGCCCCGGTCGACCGAAGTCCTGGTGATCGCGCCGGAGGTGGCCGCCAGCAAGGAGCCCAGGATGAGCGCGGTCAGGTTCAGCGAGGCGCTCGCGGTGGTGGCATAGGTGAGGGGGATCGTCGCCAGGGCGGCCAGCAGCATCACCGTGCCGACCAGCAGACCCAGAGTCGCGTGCCGCGCCTTCGACCGACGGCCTTGCTCCCGCTGCCGCTGTTGCGCCAGCCGACGACGGTGCTGTTCCAGCAGGACTCCCACCACCCGCTGCCCGGAGCCGGGCCGCCAACCGGCCCCGAGATCGGAGATCTCCTCCTCCGTAGCCTGGTTGCGGACTCTGCCAAGCGTCTCCCATGCCTTCCGCGCGCCACCGCCGAAGGCCGCGACCGGTGCCAGCGGTATCTCGAAGGCCAGGCCGACCATCGCGGTGACCAGGGTGGTCCGGCCACCACCTATCAGGACGATCCCCTGCACCTCGCTGAGCGATCGGTAGAAGGCGACCTCCCAGTCCGCCCCGGCCTCATGGCGGACCTCGAAGGCCTTCTCGTGCTGCTCCATTTCAGCGAAGTCGATACGTGGATGGTCGAACGGCGGCCGCACCCGGATCGACCGGGCAGCGACCGGCGCCCCCGCGAGATATCCCGTGACAACATGATGTTCCAGGAACGCGGGCGAGCTCGAATAGACCATCAGGTCGCACCCCTGCGCGGCGAGGGCGGCCCCGATCTCCTCGGCGGCCCGCGCGGCCGAAACACCGCCATCAGCCGTCTGGGCACTCCCCGCGGGGGAGCTCCCCACGACCGCCACAACCGGTCTTCTCAACTGCGCGACAGGTCCTGATAAACCATCACCACGCGTATTCCCGCGCGCCAAGGAATCGACCTCCTCCCCCGATGCCTGGCGCATGGTCGGTGCGCCAGGCATGGTCCAACGGCTCTTCACGCTCGGTCCACAGCATGGCAGAGACCGACGGCCCGGAACGGCGCGCCGCCGAAATATCGGCGGCCGGACGCTCGGCCGGCTCGCACCCCGGTGCGCACCCGACCACTTCGGGACGTCGCGGACGCCGCGCTGAAGCACATCCGGCGGGGTGGCGGCCGCAGTGCGGATCTTCCGGGCTGGGGCTATGACGAAGCGACGAAGCGCTGTTCCCGAGAAGCAGGTGCCTCCTGGGAACAGCGCTCGTCGGGGCGTCAGTCGGCCAGCGGGAGGTAGACCCGGTTGCCCTGGGCCGCGAACTCCTCGGACTTGGCCTGCATGCCGGCCAGGGCCTCGGCGTCGAAGTCGCTCTGCACTGCGCTGGAGCCGTCGCCGTGCTCGTCGCGGATCTTCTGGGAGATCTTCATCGAGCAGAACTTCGGGCCGCACATGGAGCAGAAGTGGGCCGTCTTGGCGGGTTCGGCGGGGAGGGTCTCGTCGTGGAACTCGCGGGCGGTCTCCGGGTCGAGGGCCAGGTTGAACTGGTCCTCCCAGCGGAACTCGAAGCGGGCGTCGGAGAGGGCGTCGTCCCAGGCCTGGGCACCGGGGTGGCCCTTGGCGAGGTCGGCGGCGTGGGCGGCGATCTTGTAGGTGATCACGCCGGTCTTGACGTCGTCCCGGTTGGGCAGGCCCAGGTGCTCCTTGGGCGTGACGTAGCAGAGCATCGCGGTGCCCCACCAGGCGATCATCGCGGCGCCGATGCCCGAGGTGATGTGGTCGTAGCCGGGGGCGACGTCGGTGGTGAGGGGGCCGAGGGTGTAGAACGGCGCCTCGTCGCAGATCTCCTTCTGGAGATCCATGTTCTCCTTGATCTTGTTCATCGGGACGTGGCCCGGGCCCTCGATCATCACCTGGACGTCGCGTTCGCGGGCGATCCGGCCGAGCTCGCCGAGGGTCTGCAGTTCGGCGAACTGCGCCTCGTCGTTGGCGTCCGCGATCGAGCCGGGGCGCAGGCCGTCACCGAGCGAGAAGGTGACGTCGTAGGAGGCCAGGATGTCGCAGAGTTCCTCGAAGTTGGTGTAGAGGAAGTTCTCCTTGTGGTGCGCCAGGCACCACGCGGCCATGATGGAGCCGCCGCGCGAGACGATGCCGGTCTTGCGGCGCGCGGTGAGCGGGACGTACCGCAGCAGCACGCCGGCGTGGACGGTCATGTAGTCGACGCCCTGCTCGCACTGCTCGATGATGGTGTCCCGGTAGACCTCCCAGCTCAGCTCCTCGGCCTTGCCGTCGACCTTCTCCAGGGCCTGGTAGAGCGGCACGGTGCCGATCGGCACGGGGGAGTTGCGCAGGATCCACTCGCGGGTGGTGTGGATGTTACGCCCGGTGGAGAGGTCCATGACGGTGTCGGCGCCCCAGCGGGTGGCCCAGGTCATCTTCTCCACCTCCTCCTCGATCGAGGAGGTGACGGCGGAGTTGCCGATGTTGGCGTTGATCTTCACCAGGAAGTTGGTGCCGATGATGGCCGGCTCCACCTCGGGGTGGTTCACGTTGACCGGGATGACGGCCCGGCCGCGGGCCACCTCGTCCCGCACGAACTCCGGCTCCAGGCCCTCGCGCAGCGCCACGAACTCCATCTCCGGCGTCACCACGCCCCGCTTGGCGTAGGCGAGTTGGGTGACGGCGGCGCCACCGCGGCCGCGCAGCGGGCGGCGCGGGCGGCCGGGGAAGACGGCGTCCAGGTTGCGCAGGTTGCCGCCGCGCGGCGAGGTGTGCTTGATCCCGTCGTCCTCGGGGCGCGCCTCGCGGCCGTCGTACTCCTCGACGTCGCCGCGCTGGCGGATCCAGGCGTCGCGCAGGGCGGGCAGGCCGCGGCGCACGTCGGGCTCGTAGGCGGGGTCGGTGTACGGGCCGGAGGTGTCGTACAGCGGGACGGTCCGGCCGTTGGTGAGCTGCACCTCGCGGTACGGGACCCGCAGGTCGGGGCGGGATCCGTCGCGGTAGGCCTTGCGCCAGGCCGGGGTGGGGTAGCCGGTGCGCTCGCTGCTGGGGGCGCTCTGGGCAGACTGCGGCTGTGCTTCGAACGTGGTCATCTGACCTCTACTCCCTACGCCGGCATTACCCGGTCCAGGTTCCTGCGGTCGACGCAGCCGTCGGTCCGTCCGTCGACGTCCCGGTCAGCGCCCTCTCAGCCCGGTGCTCCGAGCTCCCGCGTCGCAGGCGGTGTTGCCTGCACATGACGCCCAACACCGTAGCGAGCCGATCGCCGCAGGTCCAGACGGTCCCCGAACGGAACCGGCCACGGGAAGACCGCGGAAAGGCCGAGGCCCGGCCCCCGCGGACGGGGTGCCGGGCCTCCGGAGGTGCTCCGCGCGGCGCGCGGAGCGGGGTCAGCTCTTGGCGGCCTTCTTCACCAGGATCACCACGGCGGCCGCGATGCCGACGACGACCAGCAGCTTGATCACGATGCTCAGCAGTGCGCCGACCACGCCGAACACGAAGGCGATGACGTTCCAGGCCAGCACCAGGACCAGCACCGGGATGACGATGTTGCGCACCCAGGAGGGCAGTGACTTCCAGAGCTCAGCCATGTCGGTTCCTCTTCTCCCCTCGGGCCGGCTGCCGTCCGGTGCCGCTACCCGCTTGCTTTCGATGCTTCGATCGTACGGGGGCGCAAGCGGCGGAACGAGGGCCAACGGCCCGGAGAGAACCCCGAGATCACCCCGATCCGACCCCCCGGGACGACCCCCGAGAAACGGCGGGGACCCCGGTCAGACCGGCCAGCGCTCGCCCCGCCAGGCGGCGTCCCAGAACATCCACTCGTAGCGCGAGGTGGTCCTGAAGTGCTCGACCACCCGGCGCCGTTCGGCCGCCGAGAGCTCCTCGCCGAGCCGGTCGGCGAGCGCCAGCACCCGGCGCACCACGGACTGGAAGGCCTCGTCGCCGTAGGTGGCGATCCACTTGGCGTACAGCGGGTCGGGGGAGCCCTGGGCGAGCAGCGTCTCGCCGACCCGGGCGTAGATCCAGTAGCAGGGCAGCACCGCGCCGAGCGCCTCGGCGAAGGACCCGCCGTAGACGGTGGCCAGCAGGTAGCTGGTGTAGGCCCGGGTGGTCGGCAGCACCGGCTCGGCGGCGGCCTCCTCGGCAGTGCCGCCGAAGGCGGTGAGGAACTCGGCGTGCATGCCCTGCTCGGCGGCCAGCGCGCCGACCGCGTCGTCGGCGAAGGCCCGGACGTCCTCCTCGCCGGGCGCCCTGGCGGCGCAGACGGCGAGTGCCCGGGCGTAGTCGCGCAGGTAGTGGGAGTCCTGGACGACGAAGTGGCGGAAGGCCTCGCGCGGCAGGGTGCCGTCGGTGAGGCCGCCGATGAAGGGGTGGGCGAGGATCTCGGCGTAGATCGGCTCGATCGACGCCCAGAGCTCGTCGGTGAGGCTACGGGTCATACGAACGACCCTAGACCCACGCCTCAGCCGTCGGTCCTCAGCCGTCAGTCCTCAGGCGGCGAGAACACCACCAGCACCCGCAGTTCCTCGGTGATGTGGTGGAACCGGTGCGGGGTGCCGGCCGGGACGTACACCACGCTGCCGCGCCCGACGGTCGCGGTCTCGGCGCCGACGGTCAGCTCGGCGCGGCCGCTGATCACCTGGTAGATCTCGTCCTGGTCGTGCGCGGTCTGGGTGTCGGTGTCGCCGGGGGAGAGCGCGTACAGCCCGGCGGACATCCGCGGTTCGCGCAGGAAGCGCAGGTACGCACCGTCGTTGGCCGCCCGCTCCGCGTCCAGTTCGTCCAGCCGGAACACCTTCACCGCTGCCGTCCTCCTCCGACCGTCCCGTCCGTCACGTCCGTCCCGTCCGCCTCGCGGACCAGGGGCATTCAACACCAAGTCGTCCGATGGGAGCTTCCCCCGGGGCGGGGCGCCTGCCAGGCTTGGGCGGCATGAAGGGTTTCGTCATCAAAACACTGATCAACGCGGCGGCCATCTGGGTCGCCGCCTGGATCGTCAGCGGCATCCGACTTGCCGAGGGCAAGGCCGACTGGCAGCACAAGGCCCTGACGGTGCTCGGCGTGGCCGTGGTCTTCGGCCTCATCAACTGGCTGATCAAGCCGGTGGTGAAGCTGTTCTCGTTCCCGCTGTTCATCCTCACGCTGGGCCTGATCACCTTTGTGATCAACGCCCTGATGCTGTTGCTCACCTCCTGGGCGTCCACCAGGCTGGACCTGGACTTCCACGTGGTCAACTTCGGCTCCGCGCTGGTGGGTTCACTGATCATCAGCCTCGTCGCCTGGGGCCTGCACCTGGCCCTGGACGACGACTGACCCCGTCGTGCGGGGCGTCGCACCCGGCGACGCGGAAGGGGCCCGTGCCCGGGTGGTCCACCGGGCACCGGCCCCTTCGCCGTTCCCGGCCGTTCACCCCGCGTCGCACCCCCTGAGGATGTCCGCGAGCTGGGCGTCGAGCTCCCGCCCGGTGAGTTCCTGCCCCATCGGCACCAGCCGGTCGGTGCGCGCCAGGAAGGCGACCAGCGGCGCGGCCGGGGCGTGCAGCAGGGCGTCCCCGTTGGGGGAGTGCAGCGCGATGCGGACCTCCGAGAGCTCCCCGCCGAGCGGGTGGATGTGCACGTCGCCCTCGCCGGACGGGCCGCTGAGGCCGTCCAGCAGCAGCTCGCGCGCGAACACCCAGGTGACGGGGGCGTCGCCGGGCAGGTGGAAGGTGAACCGGACGGCGTACGGATCGCGGGGCTCGTACGCCAGGTCCGCCACGATGCCGAGGGACAGCTCGGGCGAGGCCACGAGGTTCATCACCAGGTGCCCCTGGACTGTGCTGTGCTGCATTGCGCCAGTACCTCTCTTCTGCCCGGCCTCGGCGTGTGGACGAGGGTTCCGCCGGCGGCCGGACACGTTTTCGACGGTTTTATGCAAGCAATCCACGTTCGACCTCATCGTCCATGTTTGGGAAGGTGGTGGACAAGGCGTGCTTTTTCAAATGGTGAACGAGGAAGATCGCCAAGCCTCGCAAGGAAAGTCGGGGACGAACGGAGGGTGGGATCCTCGTCCGGGGGCGGAACCCCGAACGGATGCACCCGACCGGGTCAGCGTTTCGACCTCCGCCCGGTGCGGGAGACTCCCGCACAACGCTCCAGCCCCGGAGGTCGCCATGGGCCCCGACAACCGAACCCCGCCACCGCGCCCGGTGGTCAAACGGACCGCGCGGGCGATCCTGCTGGAGCTGGACCCGGACGACCCGCACGGCCCGGCCTCGATCGTGC
Source organism: Kitasatospora sp. NPDC053057 (assembly GCF_044546945.1). Classification (NCBI taxonomy): domain Bacteria; kingdom Bacillati; phylum Actinomycetota; class Actinomycetes; order Kitasatosporales; family Streptomycetaceae; genus Kitasatospora; species Kitasatospora sp. NPDC053057. The sequence continues at coordinate 157,297 of NZ_JBITZP010000002.1, forward strand.
TGATCCGGCGGGTCCGGCCCGGGGCGCCGCACCCGTACTGGATCACTCCCGGCGGCGGGGTCGAGCGGGAGGACCGCACGGTGGTCGAGGCGCTGCACCGCGAGGTGGACGAGGAGCTCGGCGGCAAGATCGTGGACGTGGTGCCCGCCTTCGTCGACACCATCAGCCACACCCACCACGACGACGGCACCCTGCTGCACCCGCACGGGGTCAAGGTGCAGCACTTCTTCGTCTGCCGGCTGGCTTCCATGGACCTCAGCCGGCGGCACGGGCCCGAGGTGACGGACCCGAACGGCGAGTACCAGGTGGTCCGGCTGCCGTTCACCCGCGAGGGCGTGACCTCGGTGAACGTCGTCCCGCCCCGGCTGCGGGCGTACCTGGCGGCCAACATCGAGGGCATCCGCGCGCTCCTCGCACCCGATCTCAGCTGATCACCCGGAGGCCTGCTCGCCCACCAGGTCGTGCCGGATCCGCTCGGCCGGCAGGCCCGCCCGCAGCAGCACCCCGACCCCGCGCCGGACCATCGCGGGCGGCCCGCTGAGCACCGCCTCCCGGCCCTCCCACGGGCCGAACCGGCCCACCACCTCCGGCAGTTCACCGGTCAGCGCGCCCCCGGCCGGGCCGGTGCCGGACAGCACCGGCCGTACGGTCAGCCAAGGCAGGCGGCCCGCCAGCCCGCACAACGCGTCCAGCTCGTACAAGTCGGCGGCGTGGCGGGCCCCGTAGAACACCTCGACGCTGCGGCCGGGCCCGCCGTGCTCGGCCGCCTCCTCGACCAGGGCGCGGACCGGCGCGATGCCGGTGCCGCCGCCGAGGCAGAGCAGGTCGGCGCCGGCGGCGTGGTCGACGGTCATCGCACCGGCCGCCGGGCCCAGCCGCAGCACGTCCCCGGGGGCGGCCCGGTGCACCAGCGCGTTGCTCACCCAGCCCGCCTGGACGGCCTTGACGTGGAAGGTCAGCAGCCCGTCCGGGCGGGGCGCGGAGGCGAAGGAGTAGTGCCGCCAGATCCGCGGCCACCAGGGCGTCTCCAGACTGCAGTACTGGCCGGCCCGGAACGGGTAGGCCTGGTCCGGGCGGACGGTGAGCACCGCGACGTCCGGGGTGCGGCGCTCGTGCCGGACCACCTCGCCCTGCCACCAGGGCGGCGAGGTGCGGGCGGCCTCCTCGGCGGCCTCGATCATGATGGTGGAGATCAGCCGGTAGGCGCGGCGCCAGGCCAGTTCGGTGTCGGCGTCCCAGCGGCTGCCCGCGTACCGGGCCAGCGCCTGCATCAGGCACTCCCCCACCGGGGCGTAGTGGCCGGTCAGGGTGCCGTAGCGGCGGTGGCCACGGCCGAGCGCGCTCATCCGGGTGCGCAGCGCCGCCGGGTCCTCGGCGCCGCGGGCGGCGGCGAGCAGGCTACGGAACAGCCGGTCGCGCTGGACGTCCATGGCGGCGGGGAAGAGCGAGCGGACCTCGGGGTGCTGGAGGAAGAGCAGCGCGTAGAAGTGCGCGGTGGCCCGGTCGGCGACCGGCTCGACGACGGCGAGGCTGGCCCGGATCAGTTCGATGTCCCGTGCGGTGAGCGGGAGTTCGGTTCCGTCGGGGCTCGAAACGGCGACGGGCAGCGCGGCCGGGAGCGCGGCCGGAAGCTGCGGGACGGACGGCTGCTGCGCCACCCATGCGTCGCTCCGACTGTCGCCGGGGCCGGCCCAGTTGAGGCCGGGCGCGTCGGCGAACAGGGGCTGGAAGGCCGGCGCGGTGCCGGTGGTCGAGGGCGGCTCGGGGTAGCTGGGCGCGGGGACGACCGGCGGTTCGGCGGGCGGCCGCGGGACCATCGGCACCACCGGCCGCTCCGCCTCTGCCGCCTCCGGTTCGGGCTGTGCCCCCGGGTCGGGCCGCGCCCCCGGTTCGGGCTGTGCCACCGGCAGGCCCGGAACGGAGGCGGCCCCCGCCGAGCCGAGCCCGGTACGGATGAGGAGCGTTCTGCGGGACTTCACCGCTGCGTTTCGAGTACCCAAGAGAATCGTTTCGCCTCCGGCCGGCCTGCGCCACCACCTGGCTTGTCTCTGCTGACGCCTAGGCAGCGTGGCACGCCCGAAAAGCTCATCCGACAAATCACGCGAAGCCCGGACACCCGGCCCGGGAACGCGCTACTCTCGCTCGATCGGCGGTCGCCCTGAGTGCCGAGCAGCACACCCAGGGCGACCCCGCCCTGCTCAGCGCGGTGGGGTCACAGCTGCCGCAGCAGCATCCCCGGCTGCTCGACGCAGTCCGCCACGAACCGCAGGAACCCACCCGCCGTCCCGCCGTCGCAGACCCGGTGGTCGAAGGTGAACGACAGCTGCGTCACCTCGCGCACCGCCAACTCCCCGCCGTGCACCCAGGGTTTGGCCACGATCCGGCCGACCCCGAGCATCGCCGCCTCGGGGTGGTTGAGGATCGGGGTGGAACCGTCCACGCCGAACACCCCGTAGTTGTTCAACGTGAAGGTGCCGCCGGTCAGTTCGGCCGGGGTGAGCGAACCGCTGCGCGCCGACTCGGTCAACCGGCCGAGCTCCTCGCCGAGTTGCTCGGTGCTGCGGGCGTGCGCGTCCCGGACCACCGGGACGACCAGTCCGCGTTCGCCCTGCGCGGCGAAGCCCAGGTGCACCGCCGAGTGCCGGACGATGCCCGAACCGTCCTCGGTCACACTGGAGTTGAGCTCGGGGAAGCGCGCCAGCGCGACCGTGCAGATCCTGGCCAGCAGCGCCAGCACGCTCACCTTCGGCCCCGGCGTGGTGTTCAACTGCCGCCGTAGAGCCATCAGTTCGGTGGCGTCCGCGTCCACCCAGCAGGTCGCGGCGGGGATCTCCCGGTGGCTGCGGCTGAGCTTCTCGGCCACCGCCTTGCGCAGCCCGCGCAACGGGACGACGCCCTCCGGCGCGGCCGCCACGGGCGCGGCGACCGCCGGAGCGGCGACCTTGGCCGCGACCGCCCGCTCGACGTCCGCCCGCATGATCAGCCCGTCCGGCCCGCTGCCGGTGAGCGCGGTCAGATCGACCCCCTGTTCCCGGGCCAACCGCCGCACCAACGGCGAGATCACCGGCACCACGACCGGAGCGACCGGCTCAGCCGGAGCCACGACCGCAACAGGGGCAGGAGCAGAAGCAGCCACACCCACCCGGCACCGCCGCACCCCCCTGCTCTCGGCGACCCCGTACCCCACCAACGGCCGCTCGACCTCAGCGGACGAAGCAGACGAAGCACCCGAAGCAGAAGAAGCAGCCGGAGCAACAGCCACGTCCTCCGCCCCACCCCCCGCCGAAGCCACCGCGACCGTCACCAACGGCGCGCCCACGGCGATCTCCTCGCCCTCCGCGCCGTACCGGGCGGTGACCACCCCGCCGTACGGGCAGGGCACCTCCACCACGGCCTTGGCCGTCTCCACCTCCACCACCGGCTGGTCGACCGCGATCACCTCGCCGACCTCGACCATCCAGCGCACCACCTCCGCCCCGGTGAGTCCCTCACCGAGGTCGGGCAGCCGGAACTCCCGTACGACGGGCATCATCCTCAGTCCTCCCACTGCAGCCGGGCGACCGCGTCCAGGATCCGGTCCACCCCGGGCAGGTGGTGGTGCTCGAGCATCGGCGGCGGGTACGGGATGTCGAAGCCGGTGACCCGCAGCACGGGCGCGGCCAGGTGGTGGAAGCAGCGCTCGGTGACCCGGGCGGCGATCTCCGCGCCGGTGCCACCGAAGCCGCTCGCCTCGTGCACCACCACGGCCCGGCCGATCGAGCGCACCACCCGGGTGACCGTCTCGTCGTCGAAGGGCACCAGGGTGCGCAGGTCCAGCACGGCGAGGTCCCAGCCCTCGGCCCGCGCCGCCTCGGCCGTCTCCAGGCAGACGGGCAGCGAGGGGCCGTAGGTGATCAGGACCGCCGACGTGCCGTTGCGCCGCAGCACGGCCCGGCCGATCGGCTCGACCGGCGCCGCCGGATCGAACTCGGCCTTGCCCCAGTAGAGCCGCTTGGGCTCCAGGAAGACCACCGGGTCGTCGGAGGCGATCGAGGCACGCAGCAGCCCGTACGCGTCGGCGACCGTCCCCGGGGTGACCACGTGCAGGCCGGGGGTGCTGGTGTAGTACGCCTCGGAGGCGTCGCTGTGGTGCTCGACGCCGCCGATGCCGCCGCCGTACGGGATGCGCACGGTGATCGGCAGCGGGAGCTTGCCCGCCGTGCGGTTGCGCATCTTGGCGACGTGCGAGAACAACTGCTCCAGCGCCGGGTAGGCGAAGGCGTCGAACTGCATCTCGACCACCGGGCGCAGCCCGTACATCGCCATGCCGATCGCGGTGCCGAGGATGCCGGCCTCGGCGAGCGGCGTGTCCAGGCAGCGGTCGGGGCCGAACTCGGCGGTGAGCCCGTCGGTGATCCGGAAGACGCCGCCGAGCGCGCCGACGTCCTCGCCGAGCACGTGGACCGTCGGGTCCTCGCGCAGGGAGTCCCGCAGTGCGGAGTTGAGCGCCTGCGCCATGCTGGCGGTGCGGGAGGAGACTGCGGTGGACATCAGTGCTGCACCTCGGCCTCGGCGGCCAACTCGGCGGACAACTGGGCGGCCTGCTCGCGCAGTTGAGGGGTGGGCTCGGCGTAGACGTGGGCGAACAGCGCCATCGGGTCGAGCTCCGGGTCGGCGTGGAACTCGGCCCGCATCCGGGCCGCCAGCGCCTCCGCCTCGTCCGCCGCGTCCTGCACCAACCCGTCGTCCAGCAGGTTCAGTTCGCGCAGCGCGCGGTCCATCAGCAGGATCGGGTCGTGCTCCCGCCAGGCGTCCACCTCGGGTTCGGTGCGGTAGCGGGTGGCGTCGTCGGCGTTGGTGTGGGCCTCGATCCGGTAGGTCAGCGCCTCGACCAGGGTCGGACCCTCGCCGGCCCGGGCGCGCTCGACGGCCTCGGTGAGGACGGAGTGCACGGCGGGCGCGTCGTTGCCGTCCACCAGCCGGCCCGGCATGCCGTAGCCGACGGCCTTGTGGGCCAGGCTGGGCGCGGCGGACTGGGCGCTGAGCGGGACGGAGATCGCGTAGCCGTTGTTCTGCACCAGGAAGACCACCGGAGCCCGGAGCACGGCGGCGAAGTTCAGCGCCTCGTGGAAGTCGCCCTCGCTGGTGCCGCCGTCGCCGAGCATGGCCAGGGCGACCACCGGCTCGTCGCGCAGCCGGGCGGCGTGGGCCAGTCCGACGGCGTGCGGGGCCTGGGTGCCGAGCGGGGTGCAGAGCGGGGCGGTGCGGCTGGCGCGCGGGTCGTAGCCGGTGTGGGCGTTGCCGCGCAGCAGCGTCAGCGCCTCCAGCGGGTCGACGCCGCGGGAGACCACGGCGAGGGTGTCCCGGTAGCTGGGGAACAGCCAGTCGCGCTCGCCGAGCACCAGCGCGGCGGCGACCTGGCAGGCCTCCTGCCCGGTGGAGGCCGGGTAGACGGCGAGGCGGCCCTGCTTGGTCAGGGTGGTGGCCTGCTGGTTGTAGCGCCGGCCGACGACGAGTCGCCGGTAGAGCTCGCGCAGCAGCGCCGGGTCGTGCTTCTCCAGCGCGGGGGTGCCGAGCACCCGGACGGGGGAGACGTCCGGGAGGAGGGGGGCCGGATCGGTGCGCGGGGCGGTCGCTCCGGGCATCCAGCCGGGCACGCCCGTGTGGTGTCTGTGGTCGAGAACGGTCATCTCGGGGCACCTCCATGGGTAGCGGGGGCTCCCTACCGATTGTTCGGTCGTCTGTTCATCTTGACCAGAAGCGTGACAAGGTGGTGGACATTCGGCCTGAGCGGCGGTCGACTGGTGGCAGTGCGTCCAATCGGTGAGGGTGGGGGGTCATGTCGGCTGAACAGATGTCCAGACTCGACCGGGTCGACCGGTCGATCCTGCGGCTGCTGCAGCAGGACGGTCGCGCCTCCATCCGCTCGGTGGCCGAGCGGGTGCACGTGTCCCGGGCCAACGCGTACGCCCGGATCTCCAGGATGGTCGAGGACGGCATCATCCGCGGCTTCACCGCCAGGGTGGACCACGAACGGGCAGGTCAGGGCGCGTCCGCGTACATCACCCTGAAGATCGTCCAGAACTCCTGGCGCATTGTGCGCGAGCAGCTGCTGGAGCTGCCCGGGGTCGCCCACATCGCACTGGTCGGCGGGGACTTCGACGTCCTGCTGCTGGTGCACACCGCCGACAACCACGCCCTGCGGGAGCTGGTGCTCAACCGCATCCAGTCCATCCCACAGGTGCTCGGCACACGAACCATGCTGGTGTTCGAGGAGACCGACCAAGTCCCCCCGGACTAGAGCGCTACGGCGTCAGCGGGCCCGCAGCCCGTCGAAGGCCAGGTGCACCACGGCGTCCGCGACGCCGTCCGCCCCCTTCAGGCCCGGCCGGTACCACTCCACGATCGAGTTGATCATCCCGAACAGCAGCCGGGTGGCCAGCCGCGGCTCCACGTCCCCGCGCAGCGCGCCGTCCGCGACGGCCGCCCGCACCAGCTCCGCCACCTGGTGGTCGAAGTCCCGCCGCCGCTCCAGCGCCCACAGCTCGGTGGCCGTGTTGCCGCGCACCCGCAGCAGCAGCGTCACGTACGGCAGCTCCGCCAGCAGCACCTCCGCGGTGCGCCGCACCACGTGCTCCAGCCGCTCCACCGCCGGGCCCCGCACCGCGGCCGGCTCGGCCAGGATCGCGAACAGCCCGTCCAGCGCCCGTCCGACGGCCAGCCGCAGCAGCTCCTCCTTGCCGCGGACGTGGTGGTAGATGGAGGACTTGGAGATCCCGGCCGCCCGGGAGAGGTCCTCCATCGAGGTGCCGTCGTAACCGCGCTCGTTGAACACGTCGACGGTCACGGCGAGCAGTGACTCGACGGTGTAGGCGGTGCGCGTGGTGTGATCGGCCATCCTCCGAGTATCCCCGGACGCCCCACGGGCCACTCGATCGGGTCCGTTGGTCCACACCTCCCGAAAGGGGCAGGGCCTAGGGCCCGTCTTCAAACTCCCGTCGTCCGCCCGGAGGGCGGGCGGGGCGGCGTTGGGGTGCGTGCATCGCAAGGCGGAGGAGGGAGGCGATGCGGAGCATCGGGCGACCGACGACAACGCGGCGAGGTGCGTGCCCCGGCGTCGCGCCGCAGGCGGGAGTTTGAAGACGGGCCCTACAATCTGCGGACGATCGTCCACGTCCAGCAGGCTGGGGTCCACAGCTGATGAACGCAATACCGGCAGTCTCCTCCGACGTGCCCGAGCAGCGCAGCGAGGAGCCGGCGGACGTCCCGCACCCGTGGCAGGAGCGTGCGCGGGCCCTGGTGGTCCGCTTCGGCCCGGCCGTGTGGTGCTACGCGGTGCTCAAGCTGATCGGCTTCACCGTGTTCATGAAGCTGCTCTCCTTCGCCGGCGACTACGCCAAGAAGCCGGCCCGCTTCGGCGGCGGCGCCCACCCCTGGGACGTGCTGGCCAGCTGGGACGGCTGGTGGTACCAGCAGGTCGCGCAGTTCGGCTACCACCCGGCGCTGATCCCGATCCCGGGCGGCCAGCCCGGCTTCACCATCGAGCAGAACTCGGCCGCCTTCTTCCCGCTCTACCCGGGCCTGATGCGGCTGACCTCGGACGTCACCGGCCTCGGCCTGTACGGCGCCGGGATGCTGGTCTCGGTGCTGGCCTCGCTGTTCGCCGCCGCCGGGGTCTACGCCGTGGTGGAGAAGCTGTCCGACCCCCGGGCGGGCGTGATCGCCGCCGGGATCTGGGCGATCGCCCCGGGTTCGGGCGCCGAGTGGGCGGTCTACTCGGACTCGCTGTTCGTCGCGCTGGCCGCCTGGGCCTGCTACTTCACGATGACCAGGCAGTGGGTCGCGGCCGGAGCGGTCGCCCTGGTCGCCGGGCTCAACCGGCCGACCGCGGCGGCGCTGATCGGCGCCGTCGGCCTGGCCGCGCTGGTCGAGCTGTACCGGCGGGAGAGCGGCGTGCTGCGCCCGCTGGCCGCGATGCTGCTGGCCCCGCTGGGCCTGGTCGGCTACGTGGCCTGGGTGGGCTGGAAGACCGGCGAGTGGGGCGGCTACTTCCGCATCCAGCACGACGCCTGGCTGCACTACTTCGACTGGGGCCAGGGCACCTGGCAGGCGATCCGTGGCGTGCTGCTGGGTCGCAACGACTACCCCTTCGCCTTCCCGGTGCCGGACCTGCTGGCCACCCTGATCGTGTTCAGCCTGCCGGTGCTGATCGTGCTGCTGGTCCGGCTGCGTCCGCCGCTGGTGCTGACCGCCTACACGCTGGCCACGATCGTCTCGGTGCTCGGCAGCCTGGGCATCTTCGGCAACGTCTCGCGCTACCTGCTGCCGGCGTTCCCGCTGTTCATCGCGCTGGCGGTGGGGATGCGCAAGCTCAGCTGGCCGGTGCTGGCGGCCGTGCTGGGCAGCGGCGCGATCGCCTCGGGCTGGTACGCCGGGTACGTGATCTTCGAGCTCGGCGTTCCGTAGACCGGTCCACCCGACTCAGACGAGGGGCGCGTCCGAACCGGACGCGCCCCTCGCGTTCCCGCCGGACTCCGCCCCCACCGGACTCACCCCCCTCCCCGCCGCTGGCTCCGCCCCCTCCCCGCCGGAATCCGTCCCCTGCACCCTCTTGAGCCGACCGATCGTTCGGTTACTCTGTGACGTGTCCCGTCCTCCCCCCTGAGGAGCGCACAGATGTCCGCAGCGGTCACCCACCCCCTCGTCAGCGAGCTGGTCGAGCGCCACCAGGCCACCCTGGACGCCGCGCTCTCCGCCGCCGCGAAGCGCGACTACTGGTCCGCTTACCCCGAGTCCCCGAAGGCCTACGGCGAGAGCGGCCCCGCCGACGGCAAGGCCGCCTTCGACGAGCTGCTCGGCAAGCCCTTCGTCCTCGACGGCCACCCCACCGACGGCGACCAGGTCGGCGGCGAGGCCTCCCCGTACGGCATCGAGCTGGGCATCACCTACCCGCACGCCGACCCGGACGGGCTGATCGCCGCGATGCGCGCCGCCCAGCCCGGGTGGGCCGCCGCCTCCCCGCTGGAGCGCGCCGCCGTCTGCCTGGAGATCCTGCACCGGATCAACGCCCGCTCCCACGAGTTCGCCCAGGCCGTCATGCACACCACCGGCCAGGCCTACGGCATGGCCTTCCAGGCCGGCGGCCCGCACGCCCAGGACCGCGGACTGGAGGCGGTCGCCTACGCGTACGCCGAGCAGACCCGGCTGCCCAGGCAGGCCGGCTGGACCAAGCCCCAGGGCAAGCGCGAGCCACTGGTGATGACCAAGGAGTTCACCGTCGTCCCGCGCGGCCTCGCGCTGCTGATCGGCTGCAACACCTTCCCCACCTGGAACGGCTACCCCGGCCTGTTCGCCTCGCTGGCCACCGGCAACCCGGTGCTGGTCAAGCCGCACCCGCGGGCCGTCCTGCCGCTCGCGCTGACCGTGTCCATCGCCCGCTCGGTGCTCACCGAGGCCGGCTTCGACGCCAACCTGGTCTGCCTGGCCGCCGAGCACGAGGGCGGCACCGTCGCCGCGACCCTCGCGGTCCGCCCCGAGATCAAGATGATCGACTACACCGGCTCCACCGCCTTCGGCGACTGGCTGGAGGAGCACGCTAAGCAGGCCCAGGTCTACACCGAGAAGGCCGGCGTCAACGCGGTCGTCATCGACTCCACCGACGACTACAAGGGCATGCTCGGCAACCTCGCCTTCGCCCTCTCGCTCTACAGCGGCCAGATGTGCACCACCCCGCAGAACGTCCTGATCCCGCGCGGCGGCATCGGCACCGACCAGGGCGACAAGTCCTTCGACGAGGTCGTCACCGACCTCGCCGCCGCGATCGAGGGCCTGCTCTCCGACGACGCCCGCGCCGCCGCCATCCTCGGCGCGGTGGTCAACCCGGGCGTGCTGCAGCGCTCGGCCGCCGCGGCCGGCGGCGAGTACGGCGAACTCGCCCTCGCCCCGCGCGCGGTGGTCTCGCCCGACTTCCCCGGCGCGACCGTCCGCACCCCGGCGCTGGTCAAGCTCAACGCCGACAAGCCGGACGACCGCGCGGTCTTCCGCACCGAGTGCTTCGGCCCGGTCTCCTTCGCCGTCGCCGTGGAATCCACCCCCGCCGCCGTGGAGTTGCTGCGCACCACGGTCCGCGAGAAGGGCGCCATGACGGCCTCCGGCTACACCACCTCGCCCGAGGTGGAGGCCCTGCTGGTCGAGGCCGCGCTGGACTCCGGCGTCTCGCTCTCGCTCAACCTCACCGGCGGCGTCTACCCCAACCAGACCGCCGCCTTCTCCGACCTGCACGGCACCGGCGCCAACCCGGCCGCCAACTCGGCCTACTGCGACGGTGCCTTCGTCGCCAATCGGTTCCGCACGGTGGAGATCCGCCGGCACAGCTGAGCCGCCGTACGCGTGCACCCGGTCCCCCGGTGGTCATCGACCACCGGGGGACCGGCGGTTCACGGCTCCGCGGGCGCCAGCGATGATGGAGGCTGGGAGAACGCCGGAAACGGCGTCCAACCGCCCTCCGAACAACGGGAGCTGATACATGGCCGTGAAGCCGACCACCGAAACCGACGTCATCGTCGTCGGCGCCGGACCGACCGGACTGCTGCTGGCCGGCGACCTCGCCGCCGCCGGGGTCGGCGTCACCGTCCTGGAGAAGCGCGCCACCGAGTCCAACCTCACCCGGGCCTTCGCCGTGCACGCCCGCAGCCTGGAACTGCTGGACGCCCGCGGCCTCGCGGACGACCTCATCGCCGCCGGCCGCCCGCTCGGCGGACTGAAGATGATGAACCGGCTCGGGATCGACCTCAGCTCGCTGCCCAGCCGCTTCCCGTTCGTCCTGATCACCCCGCAGTACAACGTCGAACGGCTGCTCCAGGAGCGCGCCGAGCGGGCCGGCGCCGTGATCCTGCGCGGCGCCGAGGTCACCGGCCTGCGCCAGGACGCCGAGGGCGTCACCCTGGAGACCCACGACGGGCGGAGCCACCGCGCCCGCTACGCGGTCGGCACCGACGGCGTCCGCTCCGCCGTCCGCGAGCTGCTCGGCATCCCCTTCCCCGGCGAGTCCGTGGTCGACTCCGTGATGCTCGCCGACGTCCGGCTGGAGCGCGAGCCCGCCGACGCGATCGCCATCGGCGCCAACAAGGCCGGCTTCTCCTTCGTCGTCCCGTTCGGCGACGGCTGGTACCGGGTCATCGCCTGGGACCGCACCGAGCAGCACCCGGACGGCGCCACCCCCACCCCCGAGCAGCTCACCGCGATCGTCCAGGCCACCCAGGGCGAGGACTACGGCCTGCACGACGTGCGGTGGAGCTCCACCTTCCACAGCGACGAGCGCCAGGCCCCCAACTACCGCTCCGGCCGGGTCTTCCTGGCCGGCGACGCCGCCCACTGCCACTCCCCGGCCGGCGGCCAGGGCATGAACACCGGCCTCCAGGACGCCGCCAACCTCTCCTGGAAGCTCGCCGCCGCCCTCCGGGGCCGGGCCACCGATGCCCTGCTCGACACCTACCAGGCCGAGCGGCACCCGGTCGCCAAGACGGTGCTGCGCACCTCCGGCGCGCTGATCCGGATCGCCCTCGCCGAGTCCGCCCCCACCCGCGCCCTGCGCGGGGCGCTCACCGCGATCGGCGGCCACCTCGACCTGCTCACCGAGCGCGGCGCCCGGATGGTCTCCGGCATCGAGATCTCCTACCCCGCCCCCAAGGGCGCCCACCCGCAGGTCGGCAAGCGCGTCCCGGACCTGCGGCTGACCGCCCTCAGCAAGCCCGCCGAGGACGCCCCGGGCGGTCCCGAGCGGCTCTACGAGGCGCTGCGCGCCGGAAAGTTCGTGCTGGTCAGCAATGACGAGCTGACCGCCGTCGACCCCTGGACCGACCGCCTGGTCACCGTCGCCCCCGCCGACCCGCACGGCAAGCTGGCCGACACCGTCCTGCTGATCCGCCCGGACGGCTACGTCGCCTGGGCCGCCGTCGATCCCGGCCAGGGCGAACTGCGCGAGGCCCTCACCAGCTGGCTGGGCACCCCCTCCGAAGACTGACCGCCTGACTGACCGACCACCCGGGCGCGGCCGGCGGATCCACCCCCGGCCGCGCCCGTCCCGCCGACCCTTCGTTCGGTCGTCGGTTAACCCCGCGCCTTCACGTAGTGCCGCGCAGCCTTCGCCCGATTCCCGCAGACCGCCATCCGGCACCACCGCCGGCGACCGTTCTGCGAGGCGTCGAAGAAATGCAGAATGCACGCCTCGTGTGCGCACTGCTTCACTCGGTGAGCACCCTGTCCGAGCAGCGTGAGGAAGTCGTCCGCCGCCAGCCAGGGCGCCAGCCACTCCGGCCGGTCGGCCTCGACCCGGTCCTCGGCGCCGCCCGGTCCGGCCGTCCGCCGGATCCGTCCGTGCGCCAGCACCGCGTCCAGCCCGTCCCGCGCCCGTGCGCTCAACTCGCCCTGCTCGCGGGCGTCCTGGGCGGCCAGCTCGATCGCCTCACGGGCCTGCCGGATCGCCGTCAGCCCCGCCTCGTCGGCCGCGCAGCGCCCGCTCAGGCCGTTGGTGGAGAGCCAGATCCCGTACTGCTCGACGCCGGTGAGCGCGTCGTTGACGGGCGTCCCGGCCCAGCGCGTGTTGAGCAGGTCGAGCGCCAGCGGCTCGCCGATCAGCGGTCGGTGGTCCCTCGGGTCCGGCATCACGTCAGTCATCGCTCTCCCTCGGCTCGGTCCGATTCTACGGCCGCGCCCCGCGCCGTGAATTGGTATGGACCGACGCCGGAATTCCGCCCATTCACTGTATGGAATCCCCGGCTTTCCGCGCCTCCACAGTTGACTGTTTTTTAGCAACGAATTGCCCGACCATGATCCAAAGCGTCGATCCGCTCTGACATGTTCTAGCCAGCGTTCCCGAACCCCTCGGAACGCCTTGCCCCTTGCCGGCTCCCCACAGCCGGCCGGAGGAGGATCCGTTGCGCCACCGTTCCCTCGCCGTCGCCGCCGCGATAGCCGTCCTGCCGCTGACCGCCGTCTCGCTCGGCGTCTCCACCGCGCAGGCCGCCACCCCCCACGCCGCCCCGCGCGTCGCCCTGCCGAACACCGTGAACCCCGCGGTCGCCCACTCCGAGAAGAAGGGTGACGTCCCGGCCGAGCAGCAGATCTCGGTGGCCGTCAACCTGAAGCTGCGCAACGCCGCCGAGCTGGACCGCTTCCTCACCGCGGTCACCACCCCCGGCGCCCCCGAGTACGGCCGGTACCTGACGCCGGAGCAGTTCGCCGCGCAGTTCGGCCCGACCGAGCAGGACGTCCAGCAGGTCAAGGCGTACCTGGCCGCACAGGGCCTGACGGTCAGCGGCGTGAGCGCCAACCGCCAGGTGGTCAACGCCCACGGCACCACCGCGCAGGTCTCGCAGGCCTTCGGCACCCACGAGAGCGCCTACGTGGACCCGCAGCAGCAGCGCACGTTCTTCGCCAACGACGACGCCGCCTCGATCCCCTCCGACCTGGCCTCCGTGATCCAGGGCGTGAGCGGCCTGGACAACCACGCGGTGCGCAAGAACCACCTGTCCAAGCCGAACTCGGTCACCCCGAACGCCGCCACCTCGACCCCGAGCGGCATGACCCCGGCCCAGTACCAGGGCGCCTACAACCTGGACAAGACCGGCGCCGACGGCACCGGCACGACCGTCGCCCTCTGGGAGTTCGACGGCTACAAGTCCTCCGACCTGACGAGCTACGACGCCCAGTACGGCCTGACCGGCCCGGCCGTCAGCACCGTCTCGGTGGACGGTGCCTCCTACGACTCCGCGCCCGGCCAGGGCGAGGGCGAGGTCGAGCTGGACAGCGAGATCGTCCGCGGCGCGGCCCCCAAGGCCACCCAGCTGGTCTACGAGGCCCCGAACAACGACCAGGGCGAGATCGACATGGCCAACAAGATCGTGGCCGACAACAAGGCCACGGTCATCTCGATCTCCTGGGGCTCCTGCGAGCCGGACACCACCGCCGCCTCGATGACGGCCGTCGACAACGCCTTCAAGCAGGCCGCCGCCCAGGGCATCTCGATCTTCTCCGCCTCCGGCGACGACGGCTCGCGCGACTGCACCCGCTCCACCAGCGGCGCGACCGTCAAGTCGGTCGACTTCCCGGCCTCCAGCCCGCACAACACCGGCGTCGGCGGCACCAACCTCCAGGTCAGCGGCGCCAACGGCTACTCCTCGGAGAGCGCCTGGAGCACCGCCGGCGGCGGCGTCTCCACCGTCTTCGGCAAGCCGAGCTGGCAGACCGGCACCGGCATCAACGGCACCATGCGCACCGTCCCGGACGTCTCCTCCAACGCCGACCCGCAGAGCGGCTTCGCGGTCTACACCGGCGGCGCCTGGCAGGTCATCGGCGGCACCAGCGCGGCCGCGCCGCTGTGGTCCGGCTACGCGGCCCAGTTCAACCAGAAGGCCAAGGCCGCCGGACAGCCCGCCCTCGGCGAGGCCAGTCCGAAGCTGTACTCGGTCGCGAACGGCGCCGGCTACGGCAGCGCCTTCCACGACGTGACCACCGGCGCCAACCAGGACTACTCGGCCGGCCAGGGCTACGACCAGGTCACCGGCTGGGGCAGCCCGGTCGCCGACGCCCTGACCACCGCCCTGCTCGGCGGCACCACCGGCGGCACCACCCCGCCGACCACCGCCGGCTGCACCCCCGCCCAGCTGATCGGCAACGGCGGCTTCGAGACCGGCACCCCCGCCCCGTGGACGGCCTCCGGCAGCGTGCTCGACAACGGCACCTCCGAGCCGGCCCACTCGGGCGGCTGGAAGGCCTGGCTGGACGGCTACGGCTCCGCCCACACCGACACCCTCACCCAGACCGTCACCGTCCCGGCCGGCTGCAAGTCCGCGACGCTGACCTTCTGGCTGCACGTGGACACGGCGAAGACCGACCCCACCCCGACCGACACGCTGACCCTCCAGGCCGGCTCGACCACCGTGGGCACCTGGTCCAACGCGGACGCGGCCTCCGGCTACGTCCAGCGCACCGTGGACCTGTCCGCCTACGCCGGCCAGACGGTGGACCTCACCTTCACCGGCACCGAGGACGGCAACGGCCAGACCAGCTTCGTGATCGACGACGTCGCCCTGAACGTCAACTGATCACCGGCCGGTAGCACCACCCAGACCCCCGCCGGGGCGGCGCCGACAGAGCCCGCCCCGGCGGTGTCCGTTTCCGCCCGGTTCCCCGCCTCCCCGGGCCCGCGTTCCGTCCGTGTTTCCGGACTGTTTCAAGATCGATAACCCTCCGGCCCACCTGCCGTGACCACTGTCATACGCGCGACTGATGACGTAGCCTCTCGACCGTGCATAGGGTTCCCCAAAGCTCGGTGAAGCCGCTGACGGCGCACCCCGGCATCGGCCCGGTGCCACCGAACTCACCTGGTGGGGAGGGTCACCGCATGGCCGCACAGCAGCCTCAGGACGCCGCGCGGCTGCGGCTGGTCGGATCGCGTACGGAGCGACCCGATCCACCCGTGCCCGCGCCGTCCCCGAACCCGGCCCCCGCGCCGTCCGCCGGTCGGCCCGCCCCGGCCGGCGGCTTCGCGGACGCCCTGCACCTGGCCATCGAGGCCAGCGGCCTCAGCCTGGACCGGATCCGCGCCGCCCTCGCCCAACGGGGCGTCAGGGTCAGCGTCACGACGCTCAGTTACTGGCGCCGCGGCCGCAGCCAGCCCGAACGGGCCAGCTCGCTGCGCGCCGTCCACCTGCTGGAGGAACTGCTCGGCCTGCCGCACAGCGCGCTCTCCTCGCTGCTCGGCCCGCCGCGCCCGCGCGGCCGCTGGGCCGCCACCGCCAACACCCTCCACCTCGGGCTGGAGGACGTCTGGCCGGGCGAGCAGGAGATCGCCGCCATCTTCACCGAGCTGGACGCCCCGCCGGCCGGCGAGCTGGAGCGGCTCAGCATCCACGACTCGTACTACGTGGACGCCGAGCGGCGCGCCAACCTGCTGCGGATGCGCCAGGTGGTGCGCGCCACGGTCGGCGGCGTCGGCCGCTGCCTGGTCGTGCACAAGGCCGACGAGGAGGCCACCGGCTGCCCGGAGATCACCTCGGTCCGGCACGGCCGGCTGGGCAGGGTCCGCCGCCGCCCGGAGGTCGGGCTGACCGTCGCCGAACTGATGCTGGACCGCCCGCTCGCGCTCGGCGACAGCACGGTCTTCGAGTACGAGGTGGAGATCCCGCCGGGCGGCCCGACCATGGAGTACAGCCGCCGCTTCGCCACCCAGGTGCGCGAGTACGTGCTCCAGGTGCACTTCGATCCGGCGGCCGTCCCCGTGCACTGCGAGCGCTACGACCGCGAGCCGGGCGCCGACGTCGACCACCGCCGCGAGCAGCTGTGGATCGGCGCCTCGGCGAGCGCCCACGTCCTGGCCCCGGACCAGCAGCCGGGCCACATCGGCATCCGCTGGGAGTGGGCCTAACCGCCCCTGCCCCGCCGCCGGCCCCGTCAGACCGTCAGGTCCGACGGGGCTTTCGCGTTCCCGCCCCGAAAACCTAACCACTTCAACGTCCAGTACAGGTTGACGCCTCATCACCTAACCCATAGTCTCATTAATACCGGTTAGGCAGGAGCCTCGCCGGAAGCCCCAGCCCCGGGAGTGACCAGGCATGTCCAGCACCACCCTGCTCCGCACCCTGAAGACCGGCCACGTGGGCCTGAACGTCACCGACCTGAACCGCTCGATCGACTTCTACCGCGCCGTCCTCGGCCTCCAGCTCGCCCACGAGGGCACCGACCCCGAGCGCCGCTACGCCATGCTCGGCCGGGACGGCCGCCTGGTGGTCACCCTCTGGCAGCAGAGCACCGGCACCTTCTCCACCGGGACCCCCGGCCTGCACCACCTCTCCTTCGAGGTGGAGAGCCTCGACGAGGTCCGCGCCACCGAGGACCTGCTGCGCGAGCTGGGCGCCGAGTTCGCCTACGACGGCGTCGTCCCGCACGGCGAGGGCTCCGCCTCCGGCGGCATCTTCTTCAGCGACCCGGACGGCATCCGGCTGGAGATCTACACCCGCACCGGCGTGGACGAGACCACCGGCGAAGCCCCCACCACCGGCGCCCCGACCTGCGGCTTCTTCTAAACGGAGCACACCATGACGACCATCGGCACGCCCTATCACTCCGGTGAGCGGACCGCCCAGGCCCGCGCCGGGGTGACCGACCGGGCCGACCACGCAGGCCGGTCGATCCGCGGCACCGTCCCGGCGGTGGCCGCCCGCTTCCTGACCGAGCGGCGGATGCTGGTGGTCGGCGCCGCCGACCGGGACGGCCGGGTCTGGGCCACCCAGCTGTCCGGCCCGGCCGGCTTCCTGCAGGCCGCGGACGAACGCACCATGACGGTCGCCGCCCGCCCGGCCGAGGCCGACCCGCTGGCCGAGGCCCTGGCCCGCCCGGCGCAGGTCGGCACCATCGCCCTGGACCCGGCCGGCCGCCGCCGGATGCGGCTCAACGGCCGCTCGGCCCCGGACGGCCGGGGCGGGCTGACGGTCCACGCCGAGGAAGTGGTGTCCAACTGCCCGAAGTACATCCAGCGCCGCACCCCGCTGGACCGCCCGGCCGCGGGCTCGCCCCGCACGGTCGCCGAGGGCCCGGCCCTGTCCACGGCGCAGCGGCTCGCCGTGAACACCTCGGACACCTTCTTCATCGCGACCGCCGGCCCGGACGGCCGGGTGGACGCCTCGCACCGCGGCGGCTTCCCCGGCTTCCTGGAGGCGGTGGCGCCCGACACGGTGCGCTGGCCCGAGTACCGCGGCAACGCGATGTTCATGACGCTCGGGAACCTCGAACTGAACCCGCAGGCCGGCCTGCTGCTGCCCGACTGGGAGACCGGCGGGGCACTGCTGATCACCGGCGAGGCCCGCACCGACTGGTCCGAGGAGGCCCGGCAGTGCGCTCCGGGCGCCGAGCGGATGGTCGAACTGACCGTCACCGGTGTCCGCGAACTCGCCGACGCCACCCCGCTGACCTGGACCGATCCCGAGTACTCACCCGCCAACCCGCACTGATCGCGCCTCAGGTCCGTGCCGGCGTTTTTCGCTTCCCGGACATCCAGTGGAAGAGCCCCATCGCCACACTGGTCGCCAGATTGAAACTGGACACCCCCGGCTGCATCGGCACCGCGACCAGCCGATCGGCCCGCGCCTTCAGCTCCGCCGACACCCCGTGCCGCTCCGTCCCGAAAGCGAGCAGCGCATCATCCGGGAACGGCAGGTCCCGGATGTCCGTCCCCTCCGGATCCAGCACGTACAGCGGCCCGGCAGGCAGCTCCGGCAGCGCCACCCGCTCCACGGCCGTGGCGAAGTGCAGCCCCGCACTCCCCCGCAGCACCGTCGGATGCCACGGATCCAGATCCCCCGTGGTCACCACCCCGGTCGCCCCGAACCCGGCCGCCAACCGGATCACCGCCCCGACGTTCCCCAGGTTCCGCGGATTCTCCAACACCACCACCGGAGCCCGCCGCGGCCGCCGCCCCAACACCGCCCGGTTCGCCTCCACCGACGGCCGCACCGCCAACGCGATCACCCCCGTCGGATGCAGCCGCGGCGCCAAGCCCCGCAGCCGCTCCTCCGACACCTCCACCGCCAGCCCGTCCAACAGCCCCACGACATCCGGCGCCAGCTCCTCCGCCAACGCCAACAACGCTCCCCGGTCCCCCGTCAGGACCTGCCGAACCTCACCCCCGAACCGCAGCGCGTGCTTCAGCGGATGAAACCCGTCCAGCAGCACCACCCCCGGCTCCTGCTCGACAACCTGCCACGCCCGCACCACCTCGTCGTCCATCCCCCCACTCTCCCACCCGGGCCCCCGCCCTCCCGAGAGCCCCTACCGTCCCTCCGAACTCCCCCGCAAAGCCCTCTCCAGATCCCGAAGGGCCACCCCCACCAACCGCGTCCCCGCCCGCACCACATCCCCCTGCACCCCCGCCGCCGCCGTCGCCAACCCAGCCTCCAACCGCTCCTGCGCCCCCCGCACCGCCGCGAACTCCACCGGCCGCCCGGTCAGCAACGCCCCCGCCGCGAGCGCCGTGGCCAGCTGCAGCTCCTCCGCGTACTCCGCCGCCCCCGGCACGGGCTCGGCGTCCGCGGCCGGCAGGTGGGCCTCCAGCAGCACGGCCGCCCGTCCGAGGTGTCCGACCGCCGCCCGGGCCCGGTCGATCTGCCGCCGGGTGACCCCGGCCAGTCCGGACTCGTGCCGCCCCGGCTCGGCGTCGGCCCGTTCCATGGCCTGGATGAGCTCGGACCGCGCCTCCCGCGAGTCCAGCAGCGCCGACCGCACGACCCGCCCCCGCGGCATCGCCGGCTGCTCGTAGCAGGCGACGACCGCCGCCGCGTACCGCCCGGCCGCGGCCAGCCACTCGGCGAGCCGTTCCCCGAGCCGGGCGGTCTGCCAGGTGGGGAACAGCGCGTACGTCAGCAGCGCCAGCGACCCGCCGAGCAGGGTCATCCCCACCCGTTCGAAGGCCGTCTCCAGCGGGTTCCCCGCCTGCAGCCCGAGCAGGAACACCACGTACGTCGAGATCCCGACGGTCGTCAGCGCGTACCCGGTCCGGAACGCGAGGTACGCCCCGCCGATGCACAGCACCGCCAGCGCGGCCAGCACCCACTCGCCGGGGTGGGCCAGCTGCACCACCAGCGTCGAGACGGCGACCCCGACGACCGTCCCGACCAGCCGGGCGACCCCCCGGCTGTAGGTCTGGGCGAAGTCCGGCCGCATCACCATCGCGGCGGTCATCGGCGCCCAGTACCCGTGGTGGAACCCGAACGGCCGGGCCAGCAGATAGGCGACCGTGACCACCCCGGCGAGCCGGACGGCGTGCTGGAAGATCGCCGAGCGCGGCCGCAGCTGCCGCCGTACGGTTCGCAGCGCGACCGGCAGCATCCGGGAGATCGACGGCCTGTGCAGCGCCCCGCCGGCCCCGACCACGGGCGTGGTGATGGTGTCCGCGTCACCCCGTTCCAGTGCGTCCGTCGCCTTGCGCAGCAGCCCGCCGAGCCGCCGCACGGAGCGCCGCGCGGCTCCCTGCAGCCGCGGCCCCTCGTCCGTACCGGCGACGGTGAGCAGGGGAGCGGAACGGGGGAGCCGTACCGGGTCGCCGGCGCGGATCGCCCGGGCGAGGGCGTCCATGACCTCGGCGGCGGCCGCCAGCACTTCGCGGGCCCGGTCGCGTTCCGGCCCTTCCTCGGGGGCACCCACCTTGGGGTCGGCGAGCGCGGCGAGGGTGGGGCGGATGCGTTCGGCGATGCCGCGCAGGCCGCGCAGTTCGGGTGGCCGGTGGCGGTCCTGCCAGGGGGTGACGGCGGAGGCGTGCCGGGCGGTCATGAACGGTTCCGGGTCCACGTGCGCGGTCGGGTCCTGCCGCAACCGGCGTGCGTAGTCGGCGAGTTCGGCGTAGGTGTCGGCGAGGGCGTCCCGCTGGGCGGTCCAACTGCCGATCGGCCACAGGGTGATGACGGCGGCCTGGACGATTCCGCCGAACGCGGCGACCAGCCCGTGGCCGAGCGCGGTGGCCGTGCTGACCGGCAGCTGCACGACGATCAGCATCACCGAAACGGTGTTGGTGGCGACGACCCCGGCGGTCGGTCCGATCGCCCAGGCGAGTCCGGCGCCGAAGGCCCAGACCGCGAGCAGCACCGGGAACAGCCCGTACACCCCGGCCGCCAGGTAGCCGAGGAAGGAGCTGATGCCGAGCCCGATCCCGGCTGCGACGGCGAGGCTGGCGCGGGGCCGGAAGCTGCGCTGGAAGGTGGCCGCACCGGCGATGAACGCCCCCATCGCGGCGGAGGTGGCCAGCCGGACCCCGCTGACCGCCAGGATCGGGAACAGCACCAGCGCCACGGCGACCGCCCCGCGCAGTGCCCGCTTGGGATCGGTGAGCGCCCGGTCGAGGGTGAGTCCGGTCCGCGCGGTGTCACGAAGGGCAGCGAACCAGGACATACCGACATCCTAGGGCGCTCTCACCAGCCGCCGCCGGAGTCGCCCGAGCCGCCCGAGCCGCGCCGCCGCCCAGAGCAGTGCGCCGGTCGGCAGGAACACCGCGTCCGCCGCGACCATCGCGAGCGAGAACACCGGCAGCCCGAGCACCACCGCGATCCCCAGGTGCTCGGCCATCATCACCACCAGCAGCACGTTCTTGACCCGCCGGTTGACCAGCGTGAACGGGAAGGCGACCTGCAGGATCACCGTGGCGTACGAGATCAGGAAGACCGGCAGCAGCGCCGAGCCGACCAGCCCGGACAGCCCCGGCCAGGGCGTGAAGTAGTGCAGGTGCAGCGGGTAGTACAACGCCGTGCCGTCCTGCCAGCGCGAGCCCTGCACCTTGTACCAGCCGGCCGTGGCGTAGATCAGCACCACCTCGGCGGCGATCACCAGCATCGCGCAGTTGTGCACCATGTTCGCCAGCGCGTCGAGCACCGCCCGCGGCTCGCCCTCCGGCCGCAGCCGGCCGAGCAGCCACCAGAGCCCGGCCACCGCCCAGAGCCCCCAGAACAGCGGCGCCCAGCCGAGGTACGGGAAGGTCGGGGCGGTCCAGGTCAGGCTGTCGCCGGAGAAGTCACCGGCCTGACACGCCGCCAGCGCCGCGCCGAGCAGCGCCCAGAGCACCACCCCGCTCCGCCCCGGCCCGGGCCGCCGGGCGTCCAGTGACCACACCTCGGCGCAGCGGGTGAAGACCAGGTACACCGCCATCAGGTGGACGACGTTGTCCCCGCCGTCGCCGAGGAGGACGTCGCGGTTCTGCAGCGACAGCACGGTGACCAGGAACAGCACCGTGCTCGCCCTGGTCCGCCAGCCCAGCAGCACGGCCAGGGCGGCCAGCACCGCCAGGTGGTAGACCAGCTCGAACCAGAGCCGCCCGCCGAACCAGGGCAGCACGGTGAACGCCCCGTCGTCGGCCAGCAGCCGCCGGGCGAGCTCCATCGACCACGGCGAGCGGTCGCCGTACAGCACCCGCCGGTTGGGCCACTCGCGCAGCAGGTAGGCGAGCCAGACCAGCCCGAAGCCGATCCGCACCACCGCGGCCTGGTGCCGTCCGAGCGCCCGTCCGGTGAACGCCTCCATCGCCCGCCCGAAGGCCGCCACCGGCCCGCGCGGCGGCACCGGAGCAGACGGCACCTGAGCAGCCGGCACTGGAGCAGCCGGCACGACCGGACCGGACAGCTGCCGCGGAACGCCGTCCACCGGCTCCACGAGCCCGACCGGCTCCACCCCCGATGCCTCGTTCACCCCAACCCCCGGTAGTCCTCGTCCCCGACCGGCCACCACGGCAGCTCCCGCACCTTGGGCGCGGGCGGCCCGGTCTCACCGCTCCACGACGGCGGCGGCACGGTGGCCGTGGTCACCCGGAACTCGATCTCCAGGACGCGCTCGCCGTCCACCTCCCGGCCGATCCGCTGCAGCGCGATCCGCTTGAGGTACTGCTCGGCGAGCTTGCCGCGCGGATTGGTCGGCTTGTCGTCCTGCGGGTCGTGCGAGCCGTCGTAGAAGTCCCAGGCGCGGCGCAGCAGGTTCTGGTCGACGTGGCTGGGCGCCGGGTTGCCCCGGATCGCGGCGATGTCCCGGGCGGTCAGCCCGATCCAGTCCCGGGTCCGGGTGGTGCCGCCGTCCGCGGCGGTGCGCACCCGGGCGTCCAGGCTGACGTTCTGCTGCAGCGGGTTGGGCGCGAACAGCTTCCAGTTCTGCTCGAACTCCGGGTACACCACCCCGTCGACCTCGTCCCGGTACTGCCGGGACAGCACGTTGTCGGGCGCGACGTGCAGGAACACCGCGGCGAGGAACAGCCCGGTGCCGCTCACCAGCAGCGCGGCGGCCAGGCCGAGGACGAGCTGCGCGGGCCCGGACCACACCCTCCCGGGGGCAGGCCGGTCCGTGGTCTCCGTCATGGCCTCCCCCGCCCGATCGGCGCGCCGCCGGCCCGCACCGGCGCGTCGCGCGCCCATCCTGCCCTACCCGTCACCGGGCGGGCACGGCGAGGCGCTACAGCACGAAGGCGGTCTGACCGCTGCTGCTGACCATCGGACGGCCCGCGCCCTCCCAGGCGTACATCCCGCCGTCCACGTTCACCGCCTCCCGGCCCTGCTGAACCAGGTACTGGACGACCTGCGCGGAGCGGCCGCCGACCCGGCAGAGCACGTACAGCTTCTCGTCCGGCAGCTCGCCGATCCGGGCGATCACCTCGCCGATCGGGATGTGCAGCGCACCGTCCACGTGGCCGGCGTCCCACTCGTCCTGCTCGCGCACGTCCAGCAGGGCGGCGTCGGCCGGCACGGAGGCGGCGTCGGTGGTGGGGATCTGCGCGAACATCGTGGGGCTCTCCTGGGGTCGGGTCGGATCAGTGCCATTGTGACCCACCGGCGCCCGGCCCGGAGTTCCGAGCAGCCGCTCCAGTTCGGCCTGTTGCGCGGCGGCCTTGGCGAGCAGCTCCTCGGCGAGCTGTTCCAGCAGCCGGTCCGGATCCTGCGGGGCGAGGGCGAGCAGCTGCCCCATCGGGGTCTGCTCCAGCCGGACCTGCTCGGTGGCGGTCTCGGTGATCTTGGCGGTCAGCCAGTCCAGCCGGCGGCGCAGCCAGCCCAGCCGGTCGGGGGAGTCGACGGCGGGCGCGGCCTCCGGCGCGGTGGACCACTCGGCGGCCAGGCTCTCCAGCGCGGCGGTGTCCCCGTACGCGTAGGCCTCGTTGACCCGCACCAGGAAGTCCGCCCGGCGCTGCTGCTCGGCCCCGTCGGTGGTCAGGTCCGGGTGTGCGCGGCGGACCAGCTCGCGGTAGATCCGCTGGGCCTCCTTCCCGGGGCGCACCCGGGCCGGCGCGGCGGGCGGCGGCGGGGCCTCGTCCGCGCCCTCGCCGGACTTCTCCCGCACCGAGTCGAACAGCGCGTCCAGGTCGGGCAGCTCCTCGACCTGCTGCCGCGCCTCGGCGGCCCGGCGCAGGTCCTCGGGGTCGCCGGTCCGGGCCGCGACGGCCTCGGCGACCAGCGCGTCCAGCTCGTCCAGCCGGGCGTAGAGCGGGCCGAGCAGCTGGTGGTGGATCAGCGCGAAGTTGTCGATCTCGACCCGCAGCGTCTGCACGTCCACGTCCATGCTGAGCCAGGCGAGCTCGGCCGCGGCGACCCGCTCCTCCAGCTCCTGCTGCTCCGGGTCCGTCCAGCGGACGGGGCTCTGCGCGCTCACGGTCTCGCCTCTGTCTCGTCCGGCTGCTGGGTCCTGCGGAGCCGCCGCGCGGGCGGCCCGGCCTGCCACCCTACCGTCGCGTTCCAAGGCCCCGTCCGGGTGAAGCAGGGGTACGAACCGGCGCGCGGCGCGCGACACGCAACCGATCCTGATGAATCTCCCCGTTTCGGTGTCGAGCCCGGCCCGGTCCGTGCTTCGCTGGTATCCGCACAGCGTGCCTTCCTCCGGAGCGACGGCCGCCTCCAGGCGCGGCGGCCAGGCGGGAGCAGAGCGAATCCATGGTGGCCGAGTCCAACTCCACACCGCTTCCGGCGGGCGCCGAGACCGCGCCGGGCGACCATCCGACCGGAGTGGCCGCCCTGGTCCGGCTCGCCCTCGTGCTGGTCGACCGGACCGGTCGGATCGCCCAGTGGAGCCGGGCCGCCGAGGAGCTGTTCGGGCACCGCGCCGAGGCCGCCACCGACCGTCCGGCCTCGGGCCTGCTGCCCGCCCTGGAGTCGCGGGTGCTCGGCCGCTGCGCCGTGCGCCGCCGCTGCGACGCCCTCGACACCCTGGCGGAGCTGGCCGCCGCCGGCCGCCCCTGGGCCGGCCGGCTGACCGTGACCGACCGCGAGGAGCACCAGCGCGACGTGCTCTGGTGGGCCTACTCGCTGCCCGGCCCGTCCGGCGGGCTGCTCGCCCTCGCCGCCGACGCCCGCCCGCTGCGCACCGGCGGGCCGCGGCTCGCGCTCGGCGAGCGCCTGCTGCCGTTCGCCGCCGCACCCGCCGCCCGGGGCGGCTTCCACGGGCTGACCGCCGCGCTCACCCCGCCCGCCGCCGAGCTGCCCGAGCCGCTGGCCCGGCTGCTGCCCGCCTCCCACCGGGCCCCGCTGCGGGAGGCGGCGGCCCTGGGCGGGCTGCCCGCGCTGCGGCTGGACGCGGCCACCGTGCTGCCGGTGCTGCCCTCCGACCCGCAGACCGGCACCGCGCACGCGGCCGCCGGCCTGGGCCGCCGCTACCCGACGCCCCAGCAGCGCGCCACCCGGCTCGGTCCGCCTCCGCAGCCCGATCAGTCCGCGCCCGGCCGCCGTCCCCCCGGCCCGCTGCCCTCCCCACGCGAACAGCACGAGGCCACCCAGACCACCCCCGCCGTCCGCCCCACCGCCGTCGTCGGCGGGCCGGCCGGCACCCCGCCCGTCCCGTCCCCCGACGGAGGAGGAGCCATCATCGAGCAGCAGGCCGCCGCCGTCGAGTCGTCCGCCCACGGCCTCCCGCCGCGCCGCGCCGACCAGATCCCGCCCGGCGCCGTCCCCGCCCCCGCCGGTGCCCAGGGGCCGCCGAGCGGCCGGCTGAGCCCGTTCCTCACCAACGGGCAGGCCGGCGAGCAACTGGCCCTGCTGAACGAGGTCGGCGGCAAGGTCGGCACCACCCTGGACCTCGGCTTCACCGCCCGCGAGCTGTGCCAGGTGCTGGTCCCCCGGGTCGCCGACTTCGCCTGCGTGGACCTCGTGGACGGCCTGATCTCGGACTCCGAACTGCCGGTCGCCCGCCCCGACGACGACACGATGCTGCGCCGGGTCGCCCTGGTCTTCAACCAGACCGGCGGCGCCTGGGACCACGTGCTCGCCGAGGGCTCGCTGGTCAGCATGCCGCGCCGGACCCCGCCCGGGATGGCCCTGCAGCTCAACCAGCCGGTGCTGGTCCCGGTGATCAGCGCGGACGTCGCGGTCGACTACGCGATCGCCCTCGGCGGCGCCCGGCTGGCCCCGGTGGTCTCCGGCCGCTCGATGCTGGTGGTCCCGCTGTCCGCCCGGGGCACCGTGCTGGGCATCCTCAAGCTGCTCCGGCTACCGGACCGCGCCCCCTTCGACGAGAGCGACGCCGCCACCCTCAAGGAACTGGCGGTACGGGCCGCGCTGTCGCTGGACAACGCCCGGCTGCACCGCGCCGAGGCACGGGTCGCCACCACCCTGCAGCGTTCGATGATCCCGACCCGCCCGCCACAGATCCCCGGCGTGCAGATCGCCCACCGCTACCTGCCCGGCGATCCGAAGGCCGAGGTCGGCGGCGACTGGTTCGACGCCATCCAGCTGCCCGGCAGCCGGGTCGCCCTGGTGGTCGGCGACGTGATGGGCCACGGCATCCACTCGGCCGCCGCGATGGGCCGCTTCCGCACCGCGATGCAGACCCTCGCCGCCCTCGACCTACCGCCCGGCCAGCTGCTGCGGCACCTGGACAACCTGGCCCAGAAGCTCGGCGACGACCACCTGGCCACCTGCCTGTACGCGGTCTACGACCCGATCAACCGGACCTGCGAGCTGGCCAGCGCCGGCCACGTCCCGCCCGTCCTGGTGCACCCGGACGGCACCGGCGAGCTGCTGGAGATCCCGGCCGGCGCGCCGATCGGCGTCGGCGGGGTGCCGTTCGTCGCCAAGACCATCGACGTCTCGGACGGCTCGATGCTGGTGCTGTGCACGGACGGACTGGTCGAGGTCCGGGGCGGGGACATAGGAGCCGGCCTGGCGGCGCTGTGCGGCAACCTGATCGACCCGCAGCAGAGCCCCGAGCAGGCCTGCGACGAGGTGCTGCGCCGGCTGCACTCGGACGACCGCAAGGACGACGTCGCCCTGCTGGTGGCCCGATTCGACGGGGTCGCCCCGTCCGAGGTGGCCACCTGGGACCTCACCGTGGACCACCGCGAGGTCCGCCGGGCCCGTTCGCTGGTCCGCGAGCAGCTGGCGGCCTGGCACCTGGAGGCGCTCAGCGACACCACCGAGCTGCTGGTCAGCGAGCTGGTCACGAACGCCGTTCGGGTCGCCCGGGACCGGGTGCGGCTCCAGCTGATCCGGGTGGACAAACTGCTGGTCGAGGTCAGCGACGACAACCACAACCTGCCCTCGCTGGAGCCGGCCGAGCAGCTCGGCGAGACCGGCCGCGGCCTCACCCTGGTCACCAAGCTCGCCGAACACTGGGGCACCGCCCGCAAGGCGGTGGGCAAGGTCGTCTGGTTCGAGCTGCCCCTCCCGCACGCATGACGGCCGCGTACGGGCAACGCCCCGTACGCGGCCGACACGCCGGATGAGGCGTCTCTCAGGGGATCACGGCCCCCGCCGAACGGCGCCGGGCCTCCCGGGAGGCGGTCGTGGCCACCGAAGTGGCGGCGCCGACCCCGGCCAGTACGCGCGGCCAGAAGTCCCCGAAGACCTCGACCGAGACGGCGATCAGCAGCGCGGTGATCACCGCGACCACGTGCTCCAGGCCGGCCAGGTTCGGCAGCACGACGGCCTCGCCGACCATCAGCACCACCACCAGGGTGGCGGTGAACCAGGCCCGGGTGCGGAACGCGATGCAGATCGCCAGCGCCACCACCGCGGCCGACGGCCCGGTGTCCCGCACGTAGGCGACCCACTTCGGGAAGCCGAGCAGGTGGCCCGGCCCGATCGCCACCCCGATCCGGGCGAACAGCGTGCCCGCCAGGGTGCACGCGTAGGCGACCACCAGGGTCATCCGCCGGCCGAGCACGACCTCGGCGATCGCGAAGACCACGAACACCTGGGCCAGCGCCCCCCAGACCGGCAGGTCCAGGGCCGGCACGTACAGCGACAGCGGAGTCCGCAGCAGCGAGAGGTCGAGCGGCAGTGAGGCCCGCACCACCCCGATGTGGTTGACGAAGCGCTCGCCGCCCGGCAGGTGCTGGACGACGCTGAACAGCAGGATCAGAAACGTCGCCCCCGTGGCCAGCGGGAACGCGGCGAGCTTCTTCCGCACCACCGCGCCCCGGACCACCAGGTACAACGTTCCCCACTCGGCGACAGCGGCCTTTCCGGCTAGCGCCAGCGGCCCCTTTCGCACGCCCCCCGCGTGGGTTCTGTGAATCACAACCGTTTCTCCCGAATCCCCGGACTTGTCAGCTACTCCAACATTAGAAGCCCGTTAACAAATCCACATCGGCATGGATGGGGATCGAGGTCATCCTCAGGAGGGAGACGAATCCCCCCTCCGGACCCCCCTTACGACCGATGGCCCTATGTCCCTTACGACTGGTGGCCCTAGGTACACCCCCGGCCGTCGGCCCCCCTCCGCCCCCCGACGGAGGGCTACCCCTTCCCGTCCCGCGCCGCCACCGGTACCCGGGGCGCCACCACGGCGGCCCCCGCGTGCCGGCGCCGGAACAGGGCGGGCAGACTCGGCGCGACGATGAAACCCTCGGCGCGCGCGCTGGCGATGCCGATCCGCGGAATCTCGCTGCTCTTCTCGAACAGCAGGTAGCGCGGTTCCCAGATCGGCCGGTACTTGGCGTTGGCGCGGTACAGCGACTCGATCTGCCACCAGCGCGAGAAGAACCCGAGGACGGAACGCCACAGCCGCAGCACCGGGCCGGCGCCGAGCCGCGAACCGCGCTCGAAGACCGAGCGGAACATCGCGAAGTTCAGCGAGACCCGCTTGAGCCCCACCTCCTCGGCGCGCTGCAGCAGCTCGATCACCATGAACTCCATCAGGCCGTTCTCGGTGTCCCGGGCCCGGCGCATCAGGTCCAGCGAGAGCCCGTCCGGGCCCCACGGGACGAAGCTCAGCAGTGCCTTGAGCTCGCCCTCGCCATCGCTGCACTCCAGCATCACGCAGCGGCCGTCGCCCGGGTCGCCGAGCCGCCCCAGCGCCATCGAGAAGCCGCGCTCGGTCGCCCCGTCGCGCCACTCGTCGGCCTTGGCCACCAGCTCGGCCATCTCCGCCTCGGAGATGTCCTCGTGGCGGCGGATCCGCACCGTGTAACCGGCCCGCTTGACCCGGTTGTAGGCCTGCCGGACCACCCGCATCGCGCGGCCGTCCAGCGAGAACTCGTCCAGCTCGACGATCGCCTCGTCGCCCAGCTCCAGCGCGTCCAGCCCGTGCCGGGCGTAGATCACCCCGGCCTCCTCGGAGGCGCCCATCACGGCCGGCGCCCAGGCGTGCTCGCGGGCCTCGGACAGCCAGGCCTCGATCGCGCCCGGCCAGGCCTCCGGGTCGCCGATCGGGTCGCCCGAGGCCAGCGAGACCCCGCCGATCACCCGGTAGGTCACCGCCGCCTTGCCGCTGGGGGAGAAGATCACCGCCTTGTCCCGGCGCAGCGCGAAGTAGCCCAGCGAGTCCCGCTCGCCCTGCTTGTCCAGCAGGCCGCGCAGCTTCGCCTCGTCCTCGGGGTTCAGCAGCTCCTTGCCGCGCGGGCTGCGGAAGGCCACGTACAGCACCAGCAGGAACAGCACCGCACCCATCGCGTTGATCGCGGCGTTCACCCAGGTCGGGGCGGCGATCACCGAGCGCAGGTGCTCGGACGGGGTGACGGTGACCATCCGGCCGACCGAGTAGCGGAAGAGGTCCCACCAGTCGGCGCCGTTCAGCTCGTTGGTCAGCCAGACCAGCAGCGCGCCGACGGCGCCGCCGAACAGCAGCCCGCCGACGAAGGTGGCCGCCGCGGTCTTCGGGTTGGAGCGGTCGCCCTTGGAGGTGAACTCCTTGCGCCCGATCAGCAGCGCCAGCACGAACAGGCAGGTCAGGATGGTGGAGATGTAGTTGAGCGGGTGCTTGTTGAAGCGCTCGCCGGGCAGCAGCATGGCCGCCAGGTACAGCAGGGCGAACACCCCGCTGAGCGCCGCGTTGAAGATCCACGCGGCCCGCTTGCGCCGCCGCATCGCGACGGCGAGGAAGACCGACAGCACCGCGGCCGCCAGGCCGGAGGTCATCAGGTACGGGGTGAAGTACTCACCCTCGTTGTGCTCGCTGACCTGGTTCCCCCACGGCACCAGCAGCACCGTCGCCACGTTCAGCAGCGCCAGCAGCCTGAGGTACCAGACGGAGGCGGCGGCGGCCCTCGGGCGCCAGCGGTCGAGCGGGCCGGCGGGCCGGGGCCCGGCGGACATGGCGGACGGCTCCGACTTCACAATGGACGACACAGCTCAATTCCAAACGATCAGATGGTGGGGCGCATCCGCACACGGCCCGGCGCCGGGCGCCCGCACGGGCCCGGCGGACTGACCGACCGCCCACGCCCACCGACCGCCCGCATCGAGCGGCAGGTCGGAAAAGGCAGCCAACTCCATGGTTCCGCACCATTCCTGAGAATTACGTGAACCGGGTAGCGGATTCCCACCCCCGCCGAACGGCGGGGGTCCGTACCCGCCATGCGTTCGGCGACCCGCCCTGCCTACCCCTACCCTCAAAGCGATCCCCGCGGACCGACCGAACCCGGCCGCCCGAACCGAGGAGGCACCATCACCACCACCCGCGTGCTGATCGTCGACGACGAGATCCTGGTCCGCTCGGGCCTCGGCCTGATCGTCGGCTCCGCCCCCGACCTGGAGGTGGTCGGCGACTGCTCCGGCGGGCAGGCCGAGGAGCACGTCCGGCGCCTGCGCCCGCACGTGGTGCTGCTCGACATCCGGATGCCCGACCTGGACGGCATCTCGGTGCTGCGCCGCCTGCGCGCCCTGCCCGACCCGCCCGCCGTGGCGATGCTCACCACCTTCGACACCGACGACTACATCGGCACCGCGCTGCGGGCCGGCGCGGCCGGCTTCCTGCTCAAGGACACCGCCCCCGAGCAGCTGGTGCACGCGGTCCGGGTGCTCGCCGCGGGCGGCAACATCCTCTCCCCGACCGTCACCCGCACCGTGATCGGCGGCTACGTGGACGGCGGCGGCCCGGACGCCGAGGCCACCGCACTGGCCCGCACCCTGACCGGCCGGGAACTCGACGTGCTCGCCCTGCTCGGCGAGGGCCTGTCCAACGCCGAGATCGCCGACCGGCTCTTCCTCGGCACCGGCACGGTCAAGGACCACATCAGCGCGATCCTCGGCAAGCTCGGCGCCGCCAACCGGGTGCAGGCCGCCGTGGTCGCCCACCGGGCCGGCCTGGTGCGGCCCAAGCCCGGCGACGAGGCATGACGACCGCCGACCAGCTGCCGTCCCGACGGCTTCCGGCCTGGTGCACCGCCCGCTGGCTGATGCTGCTGCTGCCCGTCCTGTACTCCCTGCTGGACGCCGCGCTGGTGGCCCGGGACGCCACCTGGTGGCAGATGACGCTCTCCACGCTGGCCGCCGTCGCACTGTTCTGGCGCCGCCGCTTCCCGGCGACGGTGCTGCTGCTCACCATGCCCGGCACCTGGGTGGAGGCGATCTGGCTGGCCCCGATCACCGCCGTCTACACGGTGGCCACCGAGCGCCCCGGCGCCAGGGTGCTGTTCCCGTGCGCCACCCTGTTCACCCTGGTCTCCTTCTTCCACTGGCCGCTGCCCACCCCGGTCATCGACCTCAGCCGGAACACCGCCCTGGACGCCATCCAGGCCGTGATGCTGGCCGCCGGCCCGGCCGCCACCGGCCTGCTCTCCCGCACCCGGCGGGAGCTGGCCGCCCGCCTGGACGAGCTGACCCGCGGCCAGGAGCGGGAGAGCCGACTGCTCGCCGAGCGGGTGCTGATCAGCGAGCGCGGCCGACTGGCCCGGGAGATGCACGACGTGGTCTCGCACCAGGTCAGCCTGATCAGCATCCAGGCCGGCGCGCTCCAGGTGAGCACCGCGGACCCGGCCGCCGCGGGCGTCGCCCGCACCATCCGCGAGCTGTCCGTACGGACCCTGGACGAGCTGCGCCAGATGGTCGGGGTGCTGCGCGGCACCACCGGCGGCCCGCTCCCGGACGCCCCGCTCGCCCCGCAGCCCAGGCTGGCCGACCTGCCCCGGCTGATCGAGCAGAGCGGCCTGGCCGCCGACACCGAGCTGAACCCCGGCGACCGTCCGTGGCCGGAGGCGGTCGAGCGGGCCGCCTACCGCACCGTCCAGGAGGCGCTCACCAACATCACCAAGTACGCGCCGGAGGCGGTGGTGCACGTGAAGGTCCGGGCGAAGGGCCGCCGGCTGCGGGTCGAGGTCCGCAACGAGGCGCCGCCGGTCCACCCGGTCGAGACCCTTCCGGGCGGCGGCCACGGCCTGGTCGGCCTGCGCGAGCGGGCCCAGCTGCTGGGCGGCACCCTCACTGCCGGCCCCACCCAGGACGGCGGCTTCGAGGTCCGCGCCGAGCTCCCCGCGGCCCGCTCCTGACCGCCCGGGCCCGGCGCCCGGGCGCTCGCCGTCCTGCCGCCCGGGACGACAGAAAAGCGACGACAAAAAAGCCCCGCAGATCCGTAGATCTGCGGGGCTTCGCTGTGCGCGAGGGGGGAGTTGAACCCCCACGCCCTTTCGGGCACTGGAACCTGAATCCAGCGCGTCTGCCTATTCCGCCACCCGCGCATGGGTGTTGTCTTCTTTGCCATCCGATCCTCGGAACCGCCGGTACCATGTGGCCCTTCGCGCTTCCTCGGTCCGGCTTCCCTTCCGGGCGGCCCTTCCGACGTGGAAAACATTAGCACGACCTGGAGGGCAGCTCCGAATCCGTTCCCCGGGGAGACCAACCGCATCCGAACGGGTGCACGACGAACGGGTGAGCGGACGGCATGGGCGGCTCCGACAGGCACACCTGGCGTGCCGCACCCGAAATGCGTCACCCTGTGTGTCCGAGCCCACCCCCGGGCACCACGCGGTCCGGGAACCGTACGGAAGGGCCCGGCGTGGATACGATCAGTACGGAAGTACCGCAAGTAGGCACGACCGACTCCCCGGAGGACCACTCCCCGAGGGGATCCGGACGGCAGGCAGGCGAACGAACCCTGGAAGGGGGTGCCCCATGGGGATGCTGAAGAAGTTCGAGCAGCGGCTGGAGGGTCTCGTCAACGGCACCTTCGCCAAGGTGTTCAAGTCCGAGGTCCAACCCGTGGAGATCGCCGGCGCACTGCAGCGCGAGTGCGACAACAACGCGAGCATCTGGAACCGCGACCGCACCGTCGTGCCGAACGACTTCATCGTCGAGCTCAGCCCGCACGACCACGAGCGGCTCAGCCCCTACTCGGGACAGCTCGGCACCGAGCTCGCCGGCATGGTCCGCGAGTACGCCGAGGCCCAGCGGTACAGCTTCATGGGCCCGCTCCAGGTGAACCTGGAGAAGGCCGACGACCTGGACACCGGCCTGTACCGGGTGCGCAGCCGCACGCTGGCCTCCGAGGAGCCCCAGCAGTACTCCCCGCCGCAGCAGCCGCAACCGCAGCAGCCCGGCTACGACCGCCAGCCGGCCGCACCGGCCCCCGGCGCACCGTGGCAGCAGGGCGGCGCCGCCCAGTACAACGCGCCCCCGCCGCCGCCCGCGCCCCCCGCGATGCCCCCGGGCCCACCGGCCGGCGGCAACGTCCGCAACTTCCCGGGTGCCGGCCACGGCGCCTCGGTCCGCCGCTGGATCGAGGTGAACGGCGCCCGCCACCAGATCACCGGCGCGGCCTGCGTGCTCGGGCGCTCGACCGAGGCGGACGTCCGGATCGACGACCCCGGGGTCTCCCGCAAGCACGCCGAGATCCGCCCCGGCACCCCTTCGATGGTCCTCGACCTGGGGTCCACCAACGGCATCGTGGTGGACGGACAGCACACCCAGCGCGCTACGCTCCGCGACGGCTCCCGAATCGTCGTGGGCTCCACCACCATCGTCTACCGGCAGGTCGAAGGGTAGTGTCCGAGTTGTTCGCGCGCCTCGCTCACCGACTGGCGGGACGGTCATGTCAGAACTGACCCTCACGGTCATGCGGCTGGGCTTCCTGGCCGTGCTGTGGCTGTTCGTCATCGTCGCGATCCAGGTGATCCGCAGCGACCTGTTCGGGACCAAGGTGAACCTCCGTTCCTCCCGTCGCGGCGCCACCACCGCGTCCGGCGGCGGCACGGCCACCACGGCACCCGGACGTCCCGCGGCTCCCGCCCCCGCAAGCACCGGCGCGGGCCAGCCCCAGGGCGGCGGCCGCCGCCGCGGCGCCCCGACCCAGCTCGTCGTGGTGCAGGGCTCGCTGGCCGGGACCACGGTCGCGCTGCAGGGCCAGACCATCACCCTGGGCCGCGCCCACGACTCCACCATCGTGCTGGACGACGACTACGCGTCCTCCCGGCATGCCAGGATCTATCCGGATCAGACTGGGCAGTGGACGGTCGAGGATCTAGGCTCCACCAACGGCACCTATCTGGACCGGCAGCGCCTGACCGCGCCCACCCCGCTCCAGCCGGGCACGCCGATCCGTATCGGCAGGACCGTCATCGAACTGCGGAAGTAGTAGCGCATGAGGGACAGCATCCCGTCCATGACCCAGAGGGGGGCACAGGTCGCATGACCCTGGTGCTGCGCTTCGCCGCCGGCTCCCACAAGGGACTGATCCGGGAGGGGAACGAGGACTCCGGCTACGCCGGGCCGCGGCTGCTGGCCGTGGCCGACGGCATGGGCGGCGCCGCGGCCGGCGAGGTCGCGTCCTCCGAGGTGCTCGGCTCGATCGTCCGACTGGACGAGGACGTGCCGGGCGCCGACCTGCTGACCCTGCTGGGCGACGCCGTCCAGGGCGCCAACGACCGGCTCCGGCAGATGGTCGAGGAGGATCCGCAGCTGGAGGGCATGGGGTGCACCCTGACCGCCATGCTGTGGACCGGCCAGCGGATGGGCCTGGTGCACGTCGGCGACTCCCGCGCCTACCTGCTGCGCGACGGCTCGCTGGTGCAGATCACCCAGGACCACACCTGGGTGCAGCGCCTGGTCGACGAGGGCCGGATCACGCCCGAGGAGGCCGAGACCCACCCCCAGCGCTCGCTGCTGATGCGGGCCCTGGACGGCCGCGGCCAGGTCGAGCCCGACCTGTCGATCCGCGAGGTCCGGGCCGGCGACCGCTACCTGATCTGCTCCGACGGCCTCTCCGGCCCGGTCAGCCACCAGACCCTCCAGGACACCCTCGGCAGCTACTACTCGCCCGAGCAGACCGTGCAGGAGCTGATCCAGCTCGCCCTGCGCGGCGGCGGTCCGGACAACATCACCTGCATCGTGGCGGACGTCATCGACGTCGGTGCCACGGACACCATGAGCGGCCAGTTCAACGACGTCCCGGTGGTCGTCGGCGCGGTCGCCGACACCCCGCCGTCCTCGACGGCCGCCGACCACTCGATCGCGGACACCCCGGCCGGCCGCGCCGCCGGCCTGGGCCGCGGCCCGCAGGGCGCCTTCGGCCCGGCCGAGGGCTACGACGGCGGCTACGACGCCGGCCAGGGCGGCTTCGGCCCCGCCGAGGGCTACGAGGGCGAGGAGGGCGGCTACGGCTACCCCGCCGAGCCGTCGGTGTACGGCACCGAGGACTTCGACGAGGAGCAGCCCCCCAAGCGCAAGCGCCGGGGCCTGACCGTCCCGCTGGTCGTCCTGGTCACGCTCGGCCTGCTCGGCGGCGCCGGGTACTTCGGCTACCAGTGGACCCAGGACCAGTACTACATCGGCGAGGACGGCGACCACGTCGCCATCTACCAGGGCGTCAACCAGAACCTGGCCGGGCTGAGCCTCTCGTCGGTGCACGAGTCGCACAGCGACGCCCCGCTGAAGTGGCTGCCGCAGGACCAGCGCGCCCAGGTGAACCGGACCATCTCGGTCGGCAGCCTGAACGACGCCGAGAAGACGATGAAGGACCTCGTGGGCTGGGCCCAGCTGTGCCAGCGGGCCGCCACGGCGGCGGCTCCGCAGGGCACCCAGCCGACCCAGGCCACCAAGACCGCCTTCACGGCCGCCACGCCGGTCGCCCCGGGCGAGCGGGAGAAGCGCAACCCGCCCGCGGCCGCGCCGAGCACCTCGCCGACCCCGAGCGCCCCGGCTACGCCCGCTCCGACGCAGAACGCCACCCCTCCGGCGACGGGCGCCCCGAGCGAGCAGGCCCAGCAGCCCCAGCAGCCCCAGCAGCCCCCGCTGAGCGACGACGACCGCACCCGGGCCGAATCCTGCCCGAAGCCGTGACGCCCGTGATCCGACATAGGTCCGCCCGGGGCAGGCTCGCCGACCGGCAGGGAGCGGTCACGACGTGAGCAGCTACAACCTGAGCGGCGACACCGGCCGCGCCGGCGCCCGGCGCCGGGCGGCGGCCGGGCGTGTCGTGCCGCGGCGCCGGGGCAACACCACCATCTCGCCCCAGGGCACTCCGAACCGGCGCAACACCGAGCTGGCCCTGCTGGTCTTCGCGGTCCTGCTGCCGATCCTGGCGTACGCCAACGTGGGCCTGGCGATGGACTCCCGGGTGCCGGCCGGCATGCTCGGCTACGGCCTCGGCATGGGCTCGCTGGCGCTGGTCGCGCACCTGCTGGTGCGCCGCTTCGCGCCGTACGCGGACCCGCTGATGCTGCCGATCGCCACCCTGCTGAACGGGCTGGGCGTGGTGATGATCTGGCGGCTGGACAAGGCCGGCCACCTGCTCAGCGGCAACTTCCCGGCGGCCCGCAACCAGCTGATGTGGTCGGCCCTCGGGATCACGCTGTTCATCGGCGTCATGGTCTTCCTGAAGGACCACCGGGTGCTCCAGCGCTACACCTACATCTCGATGGTGGTGGCGCTGGTGCTGCTCGCCGCGCCGGCCTTCTTCCCGGCCCGGGCGGAGGACTTCGGCGCGAAGATCTGGATCCGGATGGGCGGCTTCTCCATCCAGCCCGGCGAGTTCGCCAAGATCGTCCTGACCGTGTTCTTCGCCGGGTACCTGATGGTCAAGCGGGACGCCCTGGCGCTGGCCAGCCGCCGCTTCATGGGCCTGTACCTGCCGCGCGGCCGCGACCTCGGCCCGATCATCGTGATCTGGCTGCTCAGCCTGCTGATCCTGGTCTTCGAGAACGACCTCGGCACGTCCTTCCTGTTCTTCGGCCTGTTCGTGGTGATGCTCTACGTCGCCACCGAGCGGACCAGCTGGATCCTGTTCGGCCTGCTGATGTCGGTCGGCGGCGCGGTCGCGGTCGCCACGACCACCAGCCACGTCAAGGTCCGCATCGACGCCTGGCTCGACCCGATGGCCGCCTTCTCCGCGAACCCGCCCAAGGGCGCCACCGAGCAGATCGGCCAGTCGCTGATGGCACTCGGCTCCGGCGGGGTGACCGGTTCCGGCCTCGGCCAGGGCCGCTCCTGGCTGATCAACTTCGCCGCCAAGAGCGACTTCATCCTGGGCTCCTTCGGCGAGGAGCTCGGGCTCACCGGCCTGATGGCGATCTTCCTGCTGTACGCCCTGCTGGTGCAGCGCGGCCTGCGCACCGCCGTCGCCGCCCGCGACCCCTTCGGCAAGCTGTTCGCCGTCGGGCTCGCCTCGGCGATGGCGCTGCAGGTGTTCGTCGTGGCCGGCGGGGTCACCGGACTGATCCCGCTGACCGGTATGACCATGCCGTTCCTCGCGCAGGGCGGTTCGTCCGTGGTCGCCAACTGGGCGCTGGTCGCGATCCTGCTGAAGATCAGCGACAGCGCGCGCCGACCCGGGGTCGAACCGGCCCCGGCCACCGAGGGCCAGGGAGGACCCGCCCGATGAACAAGCCGATCCGACGGGTTTCGATCTTCTGCCTCGTGCTGATCCTGGCCCTGATGGTGCGCACCAACTGGGTGCAGGGCGTCCAGGCCGACGCCTGGGCCTCCAACAAGAACAACAAGCGCCAGCTGTACGACCGCTACGCCCACCCGCGCGGCAACATCATCGTCAGCGGCCAGCCGGTGACGAACTCCGACTTCGTGAACGGGCTGCGCTACAAGTACAAGCGCTCCTGGGTCAACGGCCCGATGTACGCCCCGGTCACCGGCTACTCCTCGCAGGCCTACGGCTCCAACGGGCTGGAGAACCTGGAGGACGGCATCCTGTCCGGCACCGACGACCGGCTGTTCTTCCGCAACACCCTGGACATGCTGACCGGCGAGCAGCAGCGCGGCGGCGACGTCGTCACGACCATCAACGCCAAGGTCCAGAAGGCCGCCTTCGACGCCATGGGCGACAAGAAGGGCGCGGTGGTCGCGCTCGACCCGAAGACCGGCGCGATCCTGGCCCTGGTCTCCACCCCGTCCTACGACCCGGGCACCATCGCGGGCAACGACGACGGTGACGCCTGGAAGGCCCTCAACGCCGACCCGAACAAGCCGATGGACAACCGGGCGCTGAAGTACACCTATCCGCCCGGCTCGACGTTCAAGCTGGTCACCGCGACCGCCGCGTTCGAGAACGGCATGTTCCAGAACATCGACGACACCACCTCGACCCCGGACCCGTACATCCTGCCCGGCACCCAGACCGCGCTGAAGAACGAGAGCCCGAACGAGCGCTGCGAGAACGCCACCGTGAAGTCCGGGCTGGACCAGTCCTGCAACACGGTCTTCGCCAAGATCGGTGCGGACCTGGGCAAGGACAAGATGCGGGCGCAGGCCGAGAAGTTCGGCTTCAACAGCACCATCGACACCCCGGTCCGGGCCGAGAAGAGCGTCTTCCCGAACAGCGCCAGCCTGGACGGCACCGCCCAGGACTCGATCGGCCAGCACGACACCCGCGCCACCCCGCTGCAGGTCGCCATGGTCTCCGCCGCGATCGCCAACAACGGCAGCCTGATGCAGCCGTACCTGGTCGACCAGGAGCGTTCCGCCTCGCTGACCACCATCTCCAAGCACACCGAGAAGCAGTTCTCCCAGGCGATGAGCCCGGCCACCGCGCAGAAGATGCAGGACCTGATGGTCTCGGTGGTCCAGGACGGCACCGGCAAGAACGCCCAGATCCCGGGCCTCCAGGTCGGCGGCAAGACCGGCACCGCGCAGCACGGCGAGAACAACTCCGGACTGCCCTACGCCTGGTTCACCTCCTGGGCCAAGACCCCGGACGGCCAGTCGGTCGCGGTCGCGGTGGTGGTCGAGGACGGCTCCGACAACCGCGACGGCATCAGCGGCGGCCGGCTCGCGGCCCCGATCGCCAAGGCGGTGATGCAGGCCGCGCTCGGCAAGTAGGGCCGGGGGTGAGGCGAATGTCACGATCGGCACCCCCGCCCGGATACCGGTCTGATATCGGCCGACGGCTGACTCCGGTCCGGTGCGGCGCGACCGGTAGCGTATCCGCCAGCAGCGGGTGTGCCCGTTGCCGCCCGCGAGGCGGCGCACGGCCCGGCCGGAGAACCGGTCGCGGCGCGCGCGGCGTCACCCAGAGCGTGCGGGGACACCTACGTCACAACCTCACCGGCGGGTGAGGGAGAGGGTCGGAACTATGGATGAGCCTCGTCGCCTCGGCGGCAGGTACGAGCTCGGCGGCGTCCTCGGACGCGGCGGCATGGCCGAGGTGTACCTCGGCCATGACACCCGGCTCGGCCGTTCCGTCGCAGTGAAGACGCTCCGGGCCGACATGGCACGGGATCCGTCGTTCCAGGCCCGCTTCCGCCGCGAGGCACAGTCCGCGGCGTCCCTGAACCACCCCGCGATCGTCGCCGTGTACGACACCGGCGAGGACTACATCGACGGGATCTCCATCCCGTACATCGTGATGGAGTACGTCGAGGGTTCGACGCTGCGCGAGCTGTTGCACTCCGGCCGCCGGCTGCTGCCCGAGCGGGCGCTGGAGATGACCATCGGCATCCTCCAGGCCCTGGAGTACTCGCACCGGGCCGGCATCGTGCACCGCGACATCAAGCCGGCCAACGTGATGCTGACCCGGCAGGGCAACGTCAAGGTGATGGACTTCGGCATCGCCCGTGCGATGGGTGACGCCGGGATGACCATGACCCAGACCTCGGCCGTGATCGGCACCGCCCAGTACCTCTCCCCCGAGCAGGCCAAGGGCGAGCAGGTCGACGCCCGCTCCGACCTCTACTCCACCGGCTGCCTGCTCTACGAGCTGCTGACCGTGCGCCCGCCCTTCGTCGGCGACTCCCCGGTCGCGGTGGCCTACCAGCACGTCCGGGAGGAGCCGCAGCCGCCGTCGGTCTTCGACCCCGAGGTGCGCCCCGAGATCGACGCGATCGTGCTGAAGGCCCTCGCCAAGGAGCGCGACTACCGCTACCAGAGCGCCGACGAGATGCGCGACGACATCGAGCGCTTCCTCGACGGCCTCCCGGTCGCCGCCGCCCAGCAGGCCGCCGCCTACGGCATGGGCGCGGCCGGGTACGGCTACGACCAGAACGGCTACCCGCAGCAGCACGACCCGTACGGCCAGACCAACGTGCTGCCGCAGCAGCCCGGCGGCGGCCCGACCACCCTGCTGCCGCAGGCCGGGGCCCAGGGCCACGACGGCTACCAGGACGACGGCTACGGCCAGACCTACGCCGGCGCCCAGGGCGGCGGCCACGACGGCTACGACGACGGCTACGGCCAGGGCGGCGGCCGGCGCGGCGAAAACCGGCCGAAGAAGAGCAACACCTCCTGGATCGTGCTG
Source organism: Kitasatospora sp. NPDC053057 (assembly GCF_044546945.1). Classification (NCBI taxonomy): domain Bacteria; kingdom Bacillati; phylum Actinomycetota; class Actinomycetes; order Kitasatosporales; family Streptomycetaceae; genus Kitasatospora; species Kitasatospora sp. NPDC053057. The sequence continues at coordinate 197,668 of NZ_JBITZP010000002.1, forward strand.
GCGGTCGCCGCCGTGCTGGTCCTGGTCGGCACCTTCTTCGTGGCCCAGGCGATGTTCAGCGACAAGGGCGGCACGGACACCGCGAAGGTGACCGCGCCCAACCTGGTCGGCAAGAGCCTGGCGGACGCCAAGACCGCGGCGACCGCGGCCGGCTCCAAGCTCTCGGTCACCGAGGGCGACAAGATCGCCTGCCCGGACGCCAACGTCAAGAAGGACCAGGTCTGCACCCAGACCCCGACGGCCGGCACCCAGGTCGCCGAGGACGCCCGCATCACCGTGCAGCTGTCCTCCGGTCCGGCCAAGCAGCAGATGCCGGCCCTGACCGGCAAGACCAAGGACCAGGCGATGCAGGCGCTGGCCTCGGCCGGGTTCACCAACGTCGCCGCCCCCGACTACAAGGACGACGACACCGCCCCGCAGGACACCGTCGTCGCCCAGGACCCGCCGGCCGGCTCCACCGCCGACCCGAGCGCCCCGGTCAAGCTGACGATCTCGCAGGGCAAGACCAAGCAGACCGTCCCGAACGTGGTGGGCGCGCAGAAGGACGACGCGCAGAACCAGCTGCAGGCCCTCGGCTTCCAGGTCGACACGTCGAAGACCACGCCGACCAACGACCCGACCAAGGTCAACACCGTCGCGTTGCAGTCGGTCGCCCCCAACACCAAGGTCCCGGCCAACACGAAGATCGCCCTGACGGTCTACAAGGCGCCGGACAAGTCCACCGTCCCGCCGCTGCAGAACTCCAAGCTGTCGGACGCGATCGCCGCGCTGTCCAAGGCCGGCCTGGGCTACACCGTGCTCAGCGGCCCGCAGGACCTGAACGCGGTCGTCGTCCAGAGCAACCCGGGCGCCGGCACCCAGCTGGACCCGAACACCCAGGTGCAGCTGTTCACCCGGCCCGCCGACCCGGCCAAAGGGGGCGACCCCGTCACCACACCCCCCGGCAAAGGGGGGACCGACCACTAAGCCCTTCTTCCCCTGGTTCTGAGGGCCGGTCCACCCGAGCAGTGAACGCCCGAGGGCCCGTCGCGGTAATCGCGACGGGCCCTCGGCGTGTTCCCCCCGGACCGGGCCTGAGAGGGCCTCAGGAGTGCCGCAGCTCCGGCGGCGGGGTGCGCTTGGCGTCCATGGCGTCCACCCGCACCAGGCTCCCCCAGACGGCCATCCGGTACCGCGAGGTGTACACCGGCGTACAGGTGGTCAGGGTGATGTACCGGCCGGGGGCGGTGTACCCGGAGCTCGCCGGGACGGGCGCGACGATGCCGGTGTCGTACTTGGACGTCTCCGGCAGGGTGTTGTCGACCTTGTAGACGTACCACTTGTCCTTGGTCTCGACCACGACCGCGTCGCCCTTGTGGACGGCGTCCAGGTCGTGGAACTTGGCGCCGTGGCCGTCCCGGTGGGCGGCCAGCGCGAAGTTGCCCGCCTGGTCCCAGGGCATCGCGGACTTGTAGGGCTGCTCGTACACGCCCGCCACGCCCTCGTCCAGGACGGCGGTGGAGGTGCCCATCCGGATCAGCACCTGGAAGTCCCGGCCCATCGCCGGGACGTGCAGGAAGCCCACATCGTCCCCGATCGCGGTCGGCGCCGCGGCCGCCCCGCCCGGCCCGGGGGCGGCACCGGACCCGCCCGGGGCCGGGCCGGCCGCCCAGGAGTCGCGCAGCTTGTCCGAGGCGGCCGCCGCGGAGCGGTCCGCCTGCACGTTGGTCCACCAGAGCGAGTAGGCCACGAACAGGCCGAGCACCAGGCCCAGGGTGATCAGCAGCTCGCCGAAGACGCCCAGTGCGGCCAGCGCCCGACTCCGCCCGCCGCGGCCCTTCCCGGCGGCCCGTTCGGGCGGGGGGAAGGCCTCCTGGGCCGGCTCGGCCGACCGCGTGGTCCCGTCGTCCTGCATCTGTGGTGCTCCCCCTCCGAAACCGGGCCCCCGGGCGGCTATCCGCCCGTGATCGCGGCCGGCTTGCCTTGGCTGCGCGGCCGATCCTCGATCAGTTTGCCAAACAGGATGAGACGGAACTTCGAAGTGAACTCCGGGGTACAGGTCGTCAGCGTGATGTACCGGCCCGGGCCGGTGTACCCGGAGCCGTTCGGCACCGGCTTGATCACGCTCACGTTGTTGGGGGAGGTCTGCGGGATGCCGCCGGTGATCTCGTAGGTGTAGTAGCCGGCGGCGGTCTCCACCACGACCTTGTCGCCCTTGCCGAGCTCGTTGATGTACCGGAACGGCTCGCCGTGGGTGTTGCGGTGGGCGGCCAGCGCGAAGTTGCCCGCCTGGTCGCCCGGCATCGCGGTGCCGGTGTAGTGGCCGACCAGGCCCTTGTCGAGCACCGCCGACTTGGAGGTGCCCTCGGCGATCGGGAACTTCAGCCCCAGCTTGGGCAGGTAGATGATGGCGAAGCCCTTGCCGGGCTCGAACACCTCGGGCTTGTTCGGGTCCGGGGCCGGCTGCCCCGCCCCGGGCGGCTGGGCGTCCCACTGCTGCTCCAGCTGGTCGCGGGCCCCGGCGGCGGCCTCGTCGGCCTGCACGTTGGTCCACCAGAGCTGGTAGGCGACGAACAGCAGCATCACCACGCCGAGGGTGATGCACATTTCGCCGACGAAACGGGCGCCCACCACGACCGCGGACTCCTTGGGGCGCGGCCCCTCGCCTCCCCGGCCCTTCGCCCGGCGCCGGCCGCCGCCCGTACGGACCGAGGTCCGGCCCTGGGCGGCCCGGCGGCGCTCGGCCCGGCCCCCGGTGGGCGGGGCGGGCTCGGCGGCCGGCTCGGCGCCGTCGGCGGGCAGGCGCAGCTGGAGGGTCTGGTCGGGCAGCCACGGGTACTCGGGACCGCCCTCGGCGGGCTGCTCGGCCTGCTCGTACACGCCCCAGCCGTCCTCGGGCGCGCCCTGGGCCGGGTGCTCCTGCGGGTACAGGCCGCCCTGGACCCCGACGCCGTACTGCGGGGCCTCGTACGGCCGCGCGCCGTACTGCGCGCCCTCGTGCTGCCGCGCGCCGTCGTACTGCTGCGCGCCCTCGTACGGGCCGGCCTCCGGCTGGTAACGCCCCTCCGGACGCACCGCGGTCACGCCGCTCAGCCCCGGCCGATCACCGGGGCGAGCCCGGCCGACCGGTCCACGGCCTGCGGGAAGCCGCACTCCGCCAGCCAGTTGGCGAGCATCCGGTGCCCGCCCTCGGTCAGCACCGACTCGGGGTGGAACTGCACGCCCTCGACCGGCAGTTCACGGTGCCGCAGGCCCATGATCACGCCGCTCCCGGTCCGGGCGGTGACCACCAGCTCGTCCGGCACGGTGGCCGGGTCGACGGCCAGCGAGTGGTAGCGGGTCGCGGTCAGCGGCGAGGGCAGGCCCTCGAACACCCCGCCGTCCTCGTGCTCGACCGGCGAGGTCTTGCCGTGCAGCAGCTCCGGGGCCCGGCCGACCACCGCGCCGTAGGCGACCGCGATCGACTGCAGACCCAGGCAGACGCCGAACACCGGCAGCCCGATCCCCGCGCAGTGGTGCACCATCGCGATGCAGACCCCGGCCTCCTCGGGCGACCCGGGCCCGGGGGAGAGCAGCACCCCGTCGAAGCCCTCCTCCCCCGCCCGGCGGACGGCGTGCTCGACGGTCACCTCGTCGTTGCGCACCACCTCGCAGGTGGCACCGAGCTGGTACAGGTACTGGACCAGGTTGAAGACGAAGCTGTCGTAGTTGTCCACGACCAGGATGCGGGGCGGGGTCGACTGGGTGGTCATGCGCGCGTGGTCTCCGTGGGATGCGGTGCTGGGGGGAAGTTCCGGGCCCGCCGGGTCAGCCGGCCGAGGCGCCGTCGCCGCCGTCCACTGTGACGTCACCGAAGGGGAGCAGCGGTTCCGCCCACGGGAAGACGTAGGTGAAGAGGAGGTAGACGATCCCCAGGATCAGGAGCAGCGAAATGACGGCCCGGACCAGGGTGTTCCCCGGCAGATGACGCCAGATCCAGCCGTACATGGTGCTCCCTCGAGGTAGCGGACTGGGGTCAAGAGTAGACCCGGGATCAACGGCCGCGAGGCCGGTCCGCCACCGGCGCCGCCGTGGTCAACCCGCCGACCGGAGTTCGGTGGTGCCGGAGTAACCGGGCAGCGTCAGGTCGCCGCTCTCCTGGACCTTCCAGCCCAGGCCGTACGCCTGGACGTACTGCAGGTAGTTGCGGATCGTCGGGTCCGCCTCGACGGCCGAGCGCAGGGCATCCGTCTTCCCCACCGCCTTGACCACGTACGGCGGGGAGTAGACCCGGCCCTGGAGCAGCAGGGTGTTGCCCACGCAGCGGACGGCGCTGGTGGAGATCAGCCGCTGGTCCATCACCTGCACGCCCGCGGCGCCGCCCCGCCACAGCGCGTTGACCACCGCCTGGATGTCCTGCTGGTGGATGACCAGGTCGTTGACGCCCGGCTCGGGGACCCCGGGAATGCGCGCGGTGGCGTTCGGCGGGGCGTCGTTGAGGGTGACGGTCAGTCCGCCGCCCTGCACCGGCTCCAGGGCCGCGCCGAGCCGCAGGCCGCCCAGCTGCGCCGCGTCGGCGGGGTCGTGGCCCTGCTGCTCGGTGAGCTCCTGCGCCCGGGCCTGGAGGTCGGCCAGCTGGGCCTGCGCCTGCTGGTTCTGCGAGCTGCGCTGGCGGACCACGTCGCCGAGGCTCAGCAGTGAGTTGTCGGTCCGAAGGTCGGTGCCGCGGGCGGTCTGCGCGCTGACGTAGAAGAGCAGACCGGCGAGCGCGAACACGGCGCAGGTCAGGGCACGGCCGACAATTCGGATGCCGGAACGGCGGGTGACGGCCTTCCCGGGGGGAATCGACAAATTAGTCACCGTACCCTTATCTCCTTGAGACCCGCCGAGCCACTACGCTAACGGACGCCGGTGGCAGGTGGGGGAGCGGTCCCAGAGCGCTCCCCGCGACCGACCGTCGGCGTCTCACCCGCTGCACCTCTGCGCGGTCTCACAGCGCATCGACAGGAGAGCTCCTCGTGCCGAAGTCTCGACTCCGCAAGAAGTCCGACTACACCCCGCCGACCACGGCCGCGGTGAAGATCAGTTCGGGCCGTAGTTGGGTCGCACCGCTGATGCTGGCACTGTTCCTGATCGGCCTGGTGTGGATCGTCACCTACTACGTGACTAGCGGCAGCTACCCGGTCGAGAGCTGGCGGAACTGGAACATCCTCGTCGGCTTTGGCTTCATCGCGGCCGGGTTCGGCGTCTCCACCCAGTGGAAGTGACGCCCCGCGCGTCCTGAGGCCCGAATCCGGGCCTTTTCCGCCGCTTCGGATCCGCTGGCCCCGAAGCGGCGGTTCGGCGTGCCCGGAACCGGTCGGGGCGCGGTCGGCCGACCGCCATCGGACAGTCCCACGATCACACGGTCAGGCTTATCCACATGGTTATCCACACTGGGGAAAAGTCCTCACAGCCTGTGGATAACTTTTCCGGCCCGCGCCGCCCACAGCTGTGCACAACTCCCCGGAAGTACGGAATTCGCACAGGAGGACGCGCGTAGAACAGCAATCCGCAGTCGGGTCGCCGCACAGCCTGTGCACAACCCCGCACCCGCTGTGGACAAACGTCCGAGGCGTCACACGCCGTAGAGGGCCATCCCGGTCAGCAGCATCGCCGCCTCCACCGCCACCGCCCCGGCCACCGTCAGCCCCTGGACCAGGCCGCGGCGCTCGCGCGGGGCGTACATCAGGCCGAGGGCGGCCAGCCCGCCGATCACCAGCCCGCCGATGTGCGCCCGCCAGTCGATGCCCGGACGGGAGAACGTCACCACCAGGTTGAAGACCAGGAAGGCCAGCGCCGGGGCGAGCGGCCCCCGGTTCCGCAGCTGCATCACGATCGTGGCGCCGATCAGGCCGAAGATCGCCCCGGAGGCCCCCACCGAGTTCATCCAGTCGCCGGCCACCAGGAAGGCGAAGGTGCTGCCGCCCAGGCCGGCGAGCAGGTAGAGGGCCAGGAAGCGGAGCCGGCCGAGTGCCTCCTCCAGCGGCGGGCCGAGCCAGAGCAGCACCAGCATGTTCAGCCCGATGTGCCACCACTGGAGGTGCAGGAAGGTGGCGGTCAGCAGCCGGTACCACTGGGCCGGGCCGTCGGCGACGCCGTACGGACCGCCGAGGTGCGCCCGCCCGGCGCTGGCCAGCGACCAGACCTCGCCCAGCCGCGGGTTGAGGACGTAGGCGGCCAGCACCCAGACCACGATGTTGGTCCCGACCAGCACCCGGGTCACCAGCCCGCCGTCCACGGTCGGCGCCCCGCCGAACCGGGTGGTCGCCCGCCGCGCCCCGGCGTGCCCCTTGCCGACGCACTCGGGGCACTGGAAGCCCACCGCGGCGGCCACCATGCACTGCGGGCAGATCGGCCGCTCGCAGCGGGTGCAGGAGATCCCGGTGGCCGTCCGCGGGTGCCGGTAGCAGCCGGGCTGCCCGCCCTCGGAGGACCCGTCCGTGGACTGTCGCGGTTCGTCCGGGAGCATCAGCGGTTTCCCCTTCCCGTACCGACCACCGAAGCCGCCAGCCTACTGCGGCGCCCCGCCCCGACACCCCGGGCAGGACCGGCGCCCGCCCCTCCCCCGGCCCATCCCGGAGTGCCGTCGGACAAATCAGGATGCATGATCAGCATTCAGGTGGATATGTGCACAAGGGACGCCCACCCAGGAGGAGAGACTCGTGAGCTTTTCGGACTCGGCCCGTGAGACCGCCACCCGGACCCGGGACACCGCCACACAGTTCGCGGGCGGCGCCAAGCAGCGCCTCGGTCCCGCCCTGGACGCCCTCGGGCCAAAGGCCAACCAGGCCGCCCACAACCTCCGTGTCCAGTACGAGCGGCACCTAGCCCCGCAGTTCGGCCACGCCTTCGGCAGCCTGTCCCCCGAGGCCCAGCAGAACGCCCTGAGGGCCCTGCACCGGGCCCAGGAGGCCGCCCTGGCGGCCCGCCTGTCCGCCGCCCGCGCCGCCGACCAGGCCCGCACCACGGTCGGCCCCAGGGTCGCCCAGGCCGTCGAGGCGGTCACCCCGGTCGCACAGGAGGCCCAGTCCCGCGGCGCCGCCGCGCTGACCGCCCTCCAGGGCCACGTCAGCTCGGCCGAGATCAGCGAGCTCGCCGCCCGGAACGCCAGGCGGGAGCAGCGGTGCGGCAACTGGACCACCGGCCTCGCCCTGGCCGGGGTGCTGGCGATCGCCGGTGGCATCGTCGCCTGGCAGTGGTGGCGACGGCACAGCAACCCGGAGTGGCTGGTCGAACCGCCCGCGGCGCACGCCGCCACCGCCCCGGTGAACGGCGTCCCCCCGGAGGAGCCCACCGAGGACGACCGCCCGCAGGCCTAGAACGGAAAAACCGAAGGGCGGCTGACCTGTCTTCCAGGTCAGCCGCCCTTCGGGCGCTGTGGAGCATAGGAGACTCGAACTCCTGACATCTGCCTTGCAAAGGCAGCGCTCTACCAACTGAGCTAATGCCCCTCGACGGCACGGCGCGTGCCAACGGGCACTAGCGTACCGGGTTCCGGCGTGATTCCGAGAGCCGTCCCCCTGGGGGAACCGGCCGGTCCGTTCGGGTGAACGGGCCGGCCGGTCCGGGAGGCGCGGATCAGCGCCTCCGAAGATCGTCGATCGTCAGATCGCCAGGGATTCAGCGACCGGCCGGAACCGGGTCGGTGGCCTCGGTCCACAGGTCCTGCTCGGCGCGGTCCGCCTGGACCTGACGGTAGACAAAGAAGCCGCCGAGGGCGACCAGGGCGACCAGGAGGAGCTTCTTCACCGCGGGACCTCGTCCTTCTTGCGTTGGTGGACTCAAGAGCCGGTGCTCCGGCCGGGACGACCGGGCCGACGAGTCCAGATGTGTTTCGAGCGCGAACGGGCTGCCGGGTGCCAGACTGCCCTTGCGGCCGATGATACACACCGGTGTCCCAATCGTGACCAGCCACCGGTGCGGTCAACGCGGCGGTCCGGTCCGATGATTGACGCCGCACCTCCTGTCGTACGGATCGTCCGCACGCGGCGGACCCCCGAATTCGCCCGGGAACGCCGAAGGGCCCGGAGTGGATCACTCCGGGCCCTTCGGGGCGGTGGGCCTAACAGGACTTGAACCTGTGGCCTCTTCCTTATCAGGGAAGCGCTCTAACCGTCTGAGCTATAGGCCCTCGCTGTACAGCAGAGCGTACCGGAAGCCGCCCGATCTGCGAAAACGACGCCGAAGGGCCCGGAGTGGATCACTCCGGGCCCTTCGCGGTGGTGGGCCTAACAGGACTTGAACCTGTGGCCTCTTCCTTATCAGGGAAGCGCTCTAACCGTCTGAGCTATAGGCCCTTGCCGCACTGAAAGATTAGCGGACCGACCGCCGATCTCCCAAATCCGTTCCGGCCGGGGTCGCGGCAGTGACCTCGGCGGCCGGGCGCACCAGCCACTCCTCGCGGGTCGGCGGCAGGCCCGCCCGGCCCGCCTCGGTGCTGCGCACGGCGAGGATCTGGTTGACGCCGATCCGGTTCTGCTCGAAGGCGAGCGCGGAGGCGGCCATGTAGAGCCGCCAGACCCGGGCACGGCCGAGACCGACCAGCCGGACCGCCTCCGTCCAGTGCGCCTCCAGGTTGGCCACCCACTCGCGCAGGGTCAGCCCGTAGTGCTCGCGCAGCGCCTCGACGTCCCGGACCTCGAAGCCCGCCTCCTCCAGCCGGGCCACGGTGGAACCGACCGGGGAGAGCTCGCCGTCGGGGAAGACGTAGCGGTCGATGAAGGGGCTGGTGCGGTGCGGTTCACCCGGGTAGTCGGGGCGGCGGGCGATCTGGTGGTTGAGCAGCCGGCCGCCGGGCGCCAGCAGCCGGTACAGGCCGTCGGCGTAGACCCGGTACTGCTCCGAGCCGACGTGCTCGGCCATGCCGACGCTGGAGATCGCGTCGAAGGGGCCGTCGGCGATCTCCCGGTAGTCCTGCAGCCGGACCTCGACGCTGTCGGACAGGCCGGCCTCCTCGACCCGTGCCCGGGCCAGCGCGACCTGCTCCTTGGAGATCGAGACCCCGACCGCGGTGACGCCGTAGTGCTTGGCCGCGTGCAGCAGCAGCGATCCCCAGCCGCAGCCGACGTCCAGCAGCCGCATCCCGGGCCGCAGACCGAGCTTGCGGCAGATCAGGTCGAGCTTGGCCTCCTGGGCGGCCTCCAGGCTCTTCGCCTCGGGCGTCCAGTAGGCGCACGAGTAGACCATGGACGGGCCCAGCACGAGGCCGTAGAAGTCGTTCCCGACGTCGTAGTGGTGACTGATGGCCGCGCGGTCCCGGCCGCGGCTGTGCAGCCGCCCCCCGGCCCTGCGGACCTCCTCCGGGGGCGGGGTGGGCTCCGGGCCGAGCGCGCCGGCCCGCAGGGCGGCGGAGAGCACCCGGCGGCCCTTGGCGCCGAGGACGTCGCGCGGCCCGAGGGCCATGGTGCGGATCTCCGGGAGCTCGGCGAAGCGGGCGACCGCGGAGAGCGTCTCGTACAGGTCGGTGCCGGGGGCGAGCTCCAAGTCCCCCGCGACGTAGGCCCGAGCCAGGCCCAGTTCGTCCGGCTGCCAGAGCAGGCGGCGCAGCCCCCTGCGGTTGCGCAGGACCACCGTGGGCGCTCCGGGCGGCCCGGCGACGCTGCCGTCCCAGGCCTGCACCCGCAAGGGGACCGGGATACCCAACAGCCCGTCCAGGGCCTCCACCAGTTGACCTGCGAGCTTCGCCACCGCGCGCCTCCGTCCAGCCGTCCTGCGGAACCTCTCCTGACCCGGTCGACCGACCGGGGCGGCCTGCGGCACTCCCAGGGGTGGGAACGGGCGGCGTCCAGCTAATCCCACGGCGGGTGGCCCGTTTCCGGGCGGCACGCCGCGGGGACCGGCTGTCACCCGAAATGCCGACGGGCCCCGCAGGCTGCAACAGCCTGCGGGGCCCGTACATTCCGTCCGTGGACGGTGAACTGACTTTCGGTCAGGATCCGGCCGGAATCAGTCCTCCTCGGCCAGGGTCAGCTCGATGCCGCCGGTGAAGCCGGCCGCCGCGTTGTAGATGAACGCGGAGAGCGTGGACAGCGCGGTCAGCAGGACGACGTCGACCACGGCGATCAGCGTGGTGAACATCATGACCTTGCCGAAGCCGATGTAGTCCATCAGGTTGAGCTGGCTGCTGGCGTTGTCCGCACCGCCGCCGGTGACGTCCTTGAGCGTCTTGGTCAGCGAGTCGAAGACACCGAGCGAGTCCAGCGTCATCCACAGCACGGCCGAGGCCACGATGATGATGATGCCGACGGCCAGCGACAGCAGGAAGCTGACCTTCATCACCGACCACGGGTCGACCTTGGTCACCCGCAGCCGGGCCTTGCGGGTGCGGCCGAGGCCGCCCCCGAGGGTCGCGGGCCCGCCGGAGGGGCGGCGCGCCGCTCCGGGGACGGGGGTGCCGCCGGGCGGGGTGTTTCCGCTGGTCCGGGTGCCCCGGGCCGGGGTCGGCTGCCCCTTGGCGTACGTGGTCGGCTGCGAGAAGCCGCTCTGGCCGGCGGCCTGGTTGCCGGACGGGGTCTGGCCCCCGTAGGTCGCGCCGCTCTGGCCGGCTCCGCCGACCGGCGGCATCAGCGAGGTGGACGCGGCCGAGTGCTCGGTCGGCGGCTGTCCCGGCACGCCGTACGACCCCCCGCCCTGCGCGCCCGGACGGCCGCCGGAGGGTCCTCCCGCAGCACCCGTGGCTCCACTCACCTGGTCCTCCCGCACTTCCCACCAGGGCGGCGCCGCCCTGGTCCGTCACTCGTCATCCAGCGCCCGGCGGGATTGCCCGGTACTGGTCGGCGTCCGGTGCCGCCGCGTCCACTCCTCTGGACGCGGCGGCACCGGTCTGCGGTTCGGTTCAGACCTCGGCGTCGCCGCCGACCGCCGTCCCCGCACCTTCGGCCGTCTCGGTGGACTCGGTGACCTCGTCCTCCGCCGTCTCCTCGTCCTCGGCCTCCGCGTTGCGGGCCATGCCCACGACCGCGTCGCGCTTACCGAGGTTGATCAGTTGGACGCCCATGGTGTCACGTCCGGTTTCACGAACCTCGGAAACCCTCGTGCGGATCACCCCACCCGAGAGGGTGATCGCCATGATCTCGTCGGTGTCGTCGACCACGAGCGCGCCGACCAGCGAGCCCCGGCCCTCGACGATCTTCGCCGCCTTGGTGCCGTAGCCGCCGCGCCCCTGGACACGGTACTCGTCCACGGCGGTCCGCTTGGCGTACCCGCCGTCCGTGGCGGTGAAGACGTAGGTGCCCGGACGGACGACGTTCATCGAGAGCAGTTCGTCGTCCTCGCGGAAGGCCATGCCCTTGACGCCGGAGGTGGCGCGGCCGGTGGACCGCAGCGTGTCGTCGGTCGCGGTGAAGCGGATCGACTGGGCCTTCTTCGAGACCAGCAGCAGGTCGTCCTCGGGGGAGACCAGCTCGGCGCCGATCAGCTCGTCGTCCCGGCCCTCGTCGTCCTGGCGCAGGTTGATCGCGATCAGGCCGCCGGAGCGCGGGGAGTCGTAGTCCTTCAGCGGGGACTTCTTCACCAGGCCGGCCCGGGTGGCGAGGACCAGGTACGGCTTGTCCTCGTAGGTGCGGACGGCCATCACCTGGGCGATGTGCTCCTCCGGCTGGAAGGCCAGCAGGTTGGCCACGTGCTGGCCGCGGGCGTCGCGGCCGGCGTCCGGCAGCTCGTAGCCCTTGGCGCGGTAGACCCGGCCCTTGTTGGTGAAGAACAGGATCCAGTTGTGGGTCGTCGTCACGAAGAAGTGGTCGACGATGTCGTCCTGCTTGAGCTGGGCGCCGCGCACGCCCTTGCCGCCGCGCTTCTGCGAGCGGTAGAGGTCGGAGCGGGTCCGCTTGACGTAGCCGCCACGGGTGATCGTGACGACGATGTCCTCCTCGGCGATGAGGTCCTCGATGGAGAGGTCGCCGTCCGAGGGGATGAGGGTCGACCGCCGGTCGTCGCCGTACTTCTCGACGATCGCGGCGAGCTCCTCGGAGATGATCTCCCGCTGACGGGTCGGCGAGGCGAGGATCGCGTTGTACTCGTCGATCTTGCGCTGCAGCTCGTCGTGCTCGTCCATGATCCGCTGGCGCTCCAGGGCGGCCAGGCGGCGCAGCTGCATCTCCAGGATCGCGTTGGCCTGGAGCTCGTCGATCTCCAGCAGGCCCATCAGGCCGGTGCGGGCGGCGTCGGCGCTGGCCGAGGCCCGGATCAGCGCGATGACCTCGTCGATCAGGTCCAGGGCCTTGAGCAGCGCGCGCAGGATGTGGGCGCGCTCCTCGGCCTTGCGCAGCCGGAAGGTGGTGCGCCGGACGATGACCTCGACCTGGTGGTTGACCCAGTGCCGGATGAAGGAGTCCAGCGACAGGGTGCGCGGCACGCCGTCGACCAGGGCCAGCATGTTGGCGCCGAAGTTGGTCTGCAGCTCGGTGTGCTTGTACAGGTTGTTGAGCACGACCTTGGCGACCGCGTCGCGCTTGAGCACGACCACCAGGCGGGTGCCGGTGCGGGACGAGGACTCGTCGCGGACGTCGGCGATGCCGGCGATCTTGCCGTCCTTCACCAGGTCGGCGATCTTCAGCGCGAGGTTGTCCGGGTTGACCTGGTACGGCAGCTCGGTGATCACCAGGCACTGGCGGCCCTGGATCTCCTCGACCTCGACCACGGCGCGCATGGTGACCGAGCCGCGGCCGGTGCGGTAGTAGTCGTCGATCCCGCGACGGCCGACGATCAGCGCGCCGGTGGGGAAGTCGGGGCCCTTGATCCGCTCGATCAGGGCCTCCAGCAGCTCCTCGGCGGAGGCCTCCGGGTTCTCCAGGTACCAGAGCGCGCCGGAGGCGACCTCGCGGAGGTTGTGCGGCGGGATGTTGGTGGCCATGCCGACCGCGATGCCGGTGGCACCGTTGACCAGCAGGTTGGGGAAGCGCGCAGGCAGGACGGTCGGCTCCTGCGAGCGGCCGTCGTAGTTGGGCGCGAAGTCGACGGTCTCCTCGTCGATGTCGCGCATCATCTCCATGGCCAGCGGCATCATCTTGCACTCGGTGTAGCGCATGGCCGCAGCCGGGTCGTTGCCCGGGGAGCCGAAGTTGCCGTTGCCGTCCACCAGCGGCATCCGCATCGACCACGGCTGGGCCAGGCGGACCACGGTGTCGTAGATCGAGGTGTCACCGTGCGGGTGGTAGTTGCCCATCACGTCGCCGACGACGCGGGCGCACTTGTAGTAGCCCTTCTCGGGCCGGTACCCGCCGTCGTACATCGCGTAGAGCACGCGGCGGTGCACCGGCTTGAGGCCGTCGCGGACCTCGGGGAGCGCCCGGCTGACGATCACGCTCATGGCGTAGTCGAGGTACGAGCGCTGCATCTCGGTCTCGAGCTCGACCGGCTCGATCCGCATGGTCGCCTGGGCGGTGGCCTCGGCGGCCTCGGGGGTCTCGGGCTGGTCGCCTTCGGGACGGTTGTCGTCGACCACTGGTGGTCAGTTTCCTTTCACGCGGACTGGTACGTGCGGGGCCTGGGGTGCAGGCGTCACACGTCCAGGAAGCGGACGTCCTTGGCGTTGCGCTGGATGAAGGAGCGGCGGGCCTCGACGTCCTCGCCCATCAGCACGGAGAACAGCTCGTCGGCGCGGGCGGCGTCCTCCAGGGTGACCTGGAGCAGCAGCCGGTGCTCGGCGTCCATGGTGGTGACCCGGAGCTCCTCGGCGTTCATCTCGCCGAGACCCTTGAAGCGCTGGATCGCGTCGTCCTTGGGCAGTCGGCGCCCGGCCTCCACCCCGGCGGCGATCAGCGCGTCGCGCTCGCGGTCGGAGTAGGCGTACTCGAAGTCGTCCTTGCCCCACTTGATCTTGTACAGCGGCGGCATGGCGAGGTAGACGTACCCGGACTCGACCAGCGGCCGCATGAAGCGGAACAGGAGGGTGAGCAGCAGGGTGCGGATGTGCTGACCGTCGACGTCGGCGTCGGCCATCAGGACGATCTTGTGGTAGCGCAGCTTGGACTCGTCGTAGTCCTCCTGGATGCCGCAGCCGAAGGCCGAGATCAGCGCCTGGACCTCGGTGTTCTGCAGCACCTTGTCGATCCGGGCCTTCTCGACGTTCAGGATCTTGCCGCGGATCGGCAGGATGGCCTGGGTGCGCGGGTCGCGGCCCTGCTTGGCCGAGCCGCCGGCGGAGTCACCCTCGACGATGAAGATCTCGCACTCGGACGGGTCCTTGGACTGGCAGTCCGAGAGCTTGCCCGGCAGCGAGGCGGACTCCAGCAGGCCCTTGCGGCGGGTGAGGTCGCGGGCCTTGCGGGCGGCGACGCGCGCGGTGGCGGCCTGGATGGACTTGCGGATGATGTCCGCGGCCTCGTTGGGGTTGCGGTCCAGCCAGTCGTTGAGCTGCTCGTGGACGACCTTCTGGACGAAGGTCTTCGCCTCGGTGTTGCCGAGCTTGTCCTTGGTCTGGCCCTCGAACTGCGGCTCGCCGAGCTTGACCGAGATGATCGCGGTCAGACCCTCGCGGATGTCCTCGCCGGAGAGGTTGTCGTCCTTCTCGCGGAGCAGCTTCTTGTCCCGCGCGTAGCGGTTGACCAGGCCGGTCAGCGCGGCACGGAAGCCCTCCTCGTGGGTACCGCCGCCGTGGGTGTGGATGGTGTTGGCGAAGCTGTAGACCCCCTCGGTGTAGGAGGAGTTCCACTGCATCGCGACCTCCACCGAGATCGCCTTGTCCTTGTCCTCCGCCTCGAAGTCGATCACCGAGGGGTGGATGACCTCGCCCTTGCGGGAGTTGAGGTGGGCGACGAAGTCGGCGATGCCGCCGTCGTACTTGTACGTGACGGAGAGCGGCTTGCCCTCCTCGTCCACGTGCTCGGGGCGCTCGTCGGTCAGCGAGATCGACAGGCCCTTGTTGAGGAAGGCCATCTCCTGGAAGCGCCGGGAGAGCGTCTCGAAGGAGTAGACGGTGGTCTCGAAGATGTCGGCGTCGGCCCAGAAGGTCACCGTGGTGCCGGTACGGTCGGTCTCCGCGCCCTTGACCAGGGCGGCGGTCGGCGCGCCCATCTTGTAGTCCTGGGTCCAGATGTTGCCGTCCTTGTGGATCTCCACCGAGAGCCGGGTGGACAGCGCGTTCACGACCGAGACACCGACGCCGTGCAGACCGCCGGAGACGGCGTAGCCGCCGCCGCCGAACTTGCCGCCCGCGTGCAGGACGGTGAGCACGACCTCGACGGCGGGCTTGTCCTGGCCGGGGACGATGTCCACCGGGATGCCGCGGCCGTTGTCGACGACGCGGATCGCGCCGTCGGCCATGATCGTGACGTCGATGGTGTCGGCGTACCCGGCCATCGCCTCGTCGACGGAGTTGTCCACGACCTCCTGCACCAGGTGGTGCAGGCCGCGCTCACCGGTGGAACCGATGTACATGCCGGGGCGCTTGCGGACGGCGTCGAGGCCTTCCAGCACCTGGATGTTGCTACCGGTGTAGGAAGCCTGGTCGGTGGTCTGGTCTGGGGTCTGGCTGGGGTTGCCGGAATCGGCCACGAAGCGCCCTCTCTGGCACAGCACGGGCCGCAATCCCGCCCCGTGCGGGCGAGCGTGCGACCACGGCGTTTCGACTCGGTTGCCACTAGCAACAGTGTTTGGCTTTCAGTCTACCGGTACGACTGACAGAGATGGGCGTTTGGCAGCCCTTGAAGGCAGATACGCCGCCCTGAATCCCCTCTGCACGTGTCCCGATACTCGACCCGGGGGCCTGAGGCGCCTGGAAGGGCCGTCAGGGGTTCCGGAAGATCGTGGTCCGATCCCGGCCTGGGGCCGACCGCCGGCGGCGGGGGTCAGCCCCAGGTGTCGCCCGGGCCCTTGCTCCCCGGCGCGCGCAGCCGGCCGTAGCCGCGGACCGGCGCGGCCGGGCCGAGCACCTTGATGGTCCGGACCGTGCCGTGGCCCAGCTCGTGGTTCAGACGGGCCACCAACTGCCGGGCAAGCCAGCGGAGTTGGGTGGCCCAAGCGGTGGAGTCGCACTGCACGGTGAGCACCGCGGCGGCCTCGTCGTAGGAGGAGGGGTGGCAGTGCGCGGAGATGTCCGGGCCGACGATCTGCGGCCAGCGGCCCATCACCCCGCCGACCGCGGCGGAGGACTCCCAGCCGCGCTCGGTCAGCAGCCGGTTCAGCGCCGCGCCCAGCGGCACCGGGTCGCGGCCGTCCGAGCGGGCGCCGCTGCGCAGACCGTGCCGCTTCGCCTCGCGCTTCTGCTGGACCTGCTCACCGCGCTGACGGGCCTGGGCGCGGGCCGCCCGCAGGGCGGACCGGGCGAGGTCGGCCCCGGTGGGCTCGGCGGCGCCGGGGCCGGGGGAGCTCTCCGCCGACTCGCTCACGGCGATCTCCTTTCCCCAGCCTGTGGACAACCCGATGAGCCGTCCAGCCTACGGGAGCACGCGGACGCCGGGCGTCGGCGCGTGCCGTGCTGCGGGTACGGATGTGGGTGCGGTGCGGTGCGGGTGCGGGTCGGTGGGCGGGGATCAGGCGTCGATCCGGCGGACGGCGCCGTCGGAGACCGCGAACCGGGCGCCCGCCAGCGCCTTCGGCACGTCCTCGGCCACCGCCGCGGTCACCAGCACCTGCTCGCCGTCGGCCACCAGCTCGGCCAGCCGGTCCCGGCGGGCGGCGTCCAGCTCGGCGAACACGTCGTCCAGGATCAGCACCGGCTCGCCGCCGTCCGCGCGCAGCAGCTCGTACGAGGCCAGCCGCAGCGCGAGCGCGAACGACCAGGACTCGCCGTGGCTGGCATAGCCCTTGGCGGGCAGCGGGCCGAGCTTGAGCACCAGCTCGTCGCGGTGCGGGCCGACCAGGGTGATCCCGCGCTCGACCTCCTGCTTGCGGACCGCCTGCAGGGCCTGCAGCAGCTGTTCCTCGGCCTGCTCACGGCTGGCCGGCAGCTCGCCCTCGAAGGAGCTGCGGTACTCCAGCGTCGTCTCACCGCCGCCCGGGGCCAGTTGGCCGTACGCGGCCGTCACCAACGGCCGCAGGGCGGCCACCAGCTGGATCCGGAAGGCCGTCAACTCGGCTCCGGCCCGGGCCAGATGGCCGTCCCAGACCTCCAGGGTGGACAGGTCGGCGCCCTTGCCGCCGCCGGCCCGACGGGCCATCGCGGCGGTCTTCAGCAGGGCGTTGCGCTGCTTGAGCACCCGCTCGTAGTCCTGCCGGACCCCGGCCAGCCGGGGCGCGCGGGCGGTCAGCAGCTCGTCCAGGAAGCGCCGGCGCTCGCCCGGGTCGCCCTTGACCAGGCTGAGGTCCTCGGGTGCGAACAGCACGGTGCGCAGCAGGCCCAGCACGTCGCGCGGGCGGACGTTGTCAGAGCGGTTGATCCGGGCCCGGTTGGCCTTGCCCGGCGTGAGCTCCAGCTCGACCAGGGTGGAGCGGCCGCGGTCCACCACCGAGGTGCGGATCACCGCGCGTTCGGCGCCCAGCCGGATCAGCGGGGCGTCGGTGGCCACCCGGTGGCTGCCCAGGGTGGCGACGTAGCCGATCGCCTCGACCAGGTTGGTCTTGCCCTGGCCGTTGGGCCCGACGAAGGCCGTCACGCCCGGGTCGAGGGGAACCTCGGCCCGGGCGTACGACCGGAAGTCGGCGAGCGACAGATGCGCGACGTGCATGGCTGTGGACTGCGCTCGCCTTCTTTGAACAGACCTGTGGATGACCGGGGGAAGCCCGGTGGACTACTTCGACTCGACCGCGTGGCCGCCGAACTGGTTGCGCAGTGCGGCGATCATCTTCATCTGCGGCGAGTCGTCCTGGCGGGAGGCGAAGCGGGCGAACAGCGAGGCGGTGATCGCCGGCAGCGGCACGGCGTGGTCGATCGCGGCCTCGACCGTCCAGCGGCCCTCGCCGGAGTCGGCGGCCCAGCCGCGCAGCTTGTTCAGGTGCTCGTCCTCGTCCAGGGCGCGGACGGCCAGGTCCAGCAGCCAGGAGCGGATGACGGTGCCCTCCTGCCAGCTGCGGAAGACCTCGCGCACGTCGGTGACCTCGGGGGCGGCCTCAAGCAGCTCCCAGCCCTCGGCGAAGGCCTGCATCATCGCGTACTCGATGCCGTTGTGGACCATCTTGGCGAAGTGGCCGGCGCCCACCGCGCCCGCGTGCACCGAGCCGAAGTCGCCCTCGGGCTTGAGCGCGTCGAAGACCGGCTGGACGCGGGCGACGTGCTCGGCGTCGCCGCCGTACATCAGCGCGTAGCCGTTCTCCAGGCCCCAGACGCCGCCCGAGACGCCGCAGTCGACGAAGCCGATGCCCTTGGCCGCCAGCGCCTCGGCGTGCTTGATGTCGTCGGTCCAACGGGAGTTGCCGCCGTCGACCACCACGTCACCGGGGGAGAGCAGCTCGGCGAGCTCGTCGACGGTCGCCTGGGTCGCGGCGCCGGCCGGGACCATCACCCAGACCACGCGCGGGCCTTCGAGCTTGGTGACGAGCTCCTGCAGGCTCTCGACGTCGGAGATCTCCGGGTTGCGGTCGTATCCGATGACGGTGTGGCCGGCGCGGCGGATCCGCTCGCGCATGTTGCCGCCCATCTTGCCGAGACCGATGAGGCCGAGCTCCATGACCAAATCCTTACTGTGGGGACGTGCCTGGCGGCGGCGCCGTTGCCGCACTCCCCGAGCCTACGCTTCCGACCGCTACCGGCTCCGCGCAGTCGGGCCGACCGGGGGAGACGTCCACAGGCTGTGCACAGCGGGTGTGCACAGCCTGTGGGTGACCGACCTGGTCGGCGCTCGGTCCGAGTGGACGGGTCAGCCGGAGAGGCGGACCGGCATGATCAGGTACTGGTAGGCCTTGTCCTCCTCGGCGTCCACCGAGACCTTGCCGCTGAGCAGGGCCGGCTTGGTCGGGGTGGTGAAGCTCAGCTGGGCGAACGGGGAGTCGATGGCCTTGAGGCCCTCCTCCAGGTAGCCCGGGTTGAAGGCGATCGAGATGTCGTCGCCCTCGAGGTCGGCCTCGATCCGCTCGGTGGCCTGGGCGTCGTCGCCCGAACCGGCCTCCAGGGTCAGCACGCCCTGCTCGAAGTTGAGCCGGACCGGGGTGTTGCGCTCGGCGACCAGCGAGACGCGCTTGAGCGCCTCCAGGAAGGGCTGGGTCTGGATCGCGGCGACCGCGCTGAACTCGGTCGGGAAGAGGCTGCGGAACTTGGGGAACTCGCCCTCCAGCAGCCGGGTGGTGGTGCGGCGGCCGGCGCCCTCGAAGCCGATCAGGCCCTCGCCCGCGCCGCCCGAGGAGAGCGCGATGGAGACGGTGTCACCGCTGCCCAGGGACTTGGCGATGTCCTGCAGGGTCTTGGCGGGCACCAGGGCGACCGCGGAGATGTCCGACTGCTCGGGCTTCCACAGCAGGTCGCGGACGGCGAAGCGGTAGCGGTCGGTGGCGGCCAGGGTGATCCGGTCGCCCTCGATCTCGACCCGGACACCGGTGAGCACCGGCAGGGTGTCGTCCCGGCCGGCGGCGACCGCGGCCTGGCTGACGGCCGAGGCGAAGACGTCACCGGCGACGGTGCCGGTGGCGGTCGGCATCTGGGGCAGCGCCGGGTACTCGTCCACGGGCAGGGTCGGCAGGGTGAAGCGGGAGCTGCCGCAGACCACGCTGACCCGCTGGCCGTCGGTGGAGATCTCCACCGGCCTGTTGGGGAGGTTGCGCGAGATGTCGTTGAGCAGGCGACCGGAGACCAGGACGGTGCCGGCCTCCTCGACGTCCGCCTCCAGCTCGACCCGGGCCGAGACCTCGTAGTCGAAGCCGGACAGCGCCAGGCTGCCCTCCTGCGCGGTCAGCAGCAGGCCGGCCAGCACCGGCACCGGCGGCCGTGCCGGGAGGCTGCGGGCAGCCCAGGCCACCGCCTCCGCGAGGACGTCACGCTCCACCCGGAACTTCACCGGTAACCGCCTCCTGGTTCGAGCGCTCCCGCTCGCACTCTGGTTCGTCTGATCTTGATCGTCGGTCCGCCTGTCCGCCGAGCTCTACCACTCCGCTTCCAGTCGCAAAGGACAGTCTGACGTACTCCGCCGACAGACGGGGCAGACGGGCGGGAGCAAACCGAACAGATGTCTGGGAGCGGTTGTCCACAGATTTCGGGCCCACCCACTTTGAAAGCAGGTTCACGGTCTATCTGTGTAGCGGTAGTAGTAGGGCCTGTGGAAACCGTGGATAACCCCGTTTCCGCAGGTCAGCGCCCGAATTTTGTCCACAGTGGGTGTGGACGGCGGCTGTGGACGGGCAGGCCGCGCTGTGGACAGCCGAGCGTTACCCACAGGGCACGCTGGGTATCCACAGGTTATCCCCAGGACTGTCCCCAGATCCGGGCCCGGTTATCCACGGGCGCCGGTCAACTTTTCGTGACGCCTTTCACACCAGGGTATGAACGGCAGCTCACGGTTGTCGAACTGTGGACCCCGCTGTGGACAACCTGGGGATAACCGCCCCGGCCCTGGGGACAACCGGTGGATAACCCGGACGGCCCAGTGGCGGCCCGTCAATTGTCCACACCCTGTGGATAACCGTTGTGCACAAGTCCACAGGCACCTGACCTGCGCGGAAGAGCGTAGCGGCGGCGCGCCTGTGGACGAATTCTGGATAACTCCGGAGCCCCCGGCCTGTGGACTGTGCAGAAGGGGCCCGTCCTGTGGACAACTGCCTTGCGCGCCCTCGGTTTTCGAATCACCGGTCAGTTGTTCGGCACGGGCTGTGGACTGGTGGGCCGTCCGTCGCCCGGATCCCTGCCCAGTCGGAGCCCGACACACACCTGTGGACATGCGGAAAGGGCGTCAGGATCGCTCCTGACGCCCTTTTCCGGCCGACTGGCCCGAGGCCCCGACTCGGCGGTGCGGCCTAGCTCTTGATGCGGTTGGTGAGCTCGGTGACCTGGTTGTAGATGGAGCGCCGCTCGGCCATCAGCGAGCGGATCTTGCGGTCCGCGTGCATCACCGTGGTGTGGTCGCGGCCGCCGAACTGCGCGCCGATCTTCGGCAGCGACAGGTCGGTGAGCTCCCGGCACAGGTACATGGCGATCTGGCGGGCGGTCACCAGCACCCGGCTGCGCGAGGAGCCGCAGAGGTCGTCCACGCCCAGGCCGAAGTACGCGGCGGTCTGCTGCATGATGACCTGCGCGGTGATCTCCGGGCCGGCGTCCTCGTCCCCGCCCGGGATCAGGTCCTTGAGGACGATCCCGGCCAACTCCAGGTCCACCGGCGCCCGGTTGAGGTTGGCGAAGGCGGTGACCCGGATCAGCGCGCCCTCCAACTCCCGGATGTTGCGGGTGATCCGGGACGCGATGAACTCCAACACGTCGGCGGGAGCGTTCAGTTGCTCCTGGATCGCCTTCTTGCGCAGGATCGCGATCCGGGTCTCCAGCTCCGGCGGGGTGACGTCGGTGATCAGGCCCCACTCGAAGCGGTTGCGCAGCCGGTCCTCCAGCGTGGTCAGCAGCTTGGGCGGCCGGTCCGACGAGAGGACGATCTGCTTGTTCGCGTTGTGGAGGGTGTTGAAGGTGTGGAAGAACTCCTCCTGGGTGGACTCCTTGCTCGCCAGGAACTGGACGTCGTCCACGAGCAGGATGTCCATGTCCCGGTAGCGGCGGCGGAAGGTGTCCGCCTTGCCGTCCCGGATCGAGTTGATGAACTCGTTGGTGAACTCCTCCGAGGACACGTAGCGCACCCGGGTGCCCGGGAAGAGGCTGCGCGAGTAGTGCCCGATGGCGTGCAGCAGGTGGGTCTTGCCCAGCCCGGACTCGCCGTAGATGAAGAGCGGGTTGTACGCCTTGGCCGGGGCCTCGGCGACCGCCACCGCCGCCGCGTGCGCGAAGCGGTTGCTGGCGCCGATGACGAAGGTGTCGAACAGGTACTTGGGGTTCAGCCGGGCGGCCGGTTCGTCCTTGCGCGAGCCGCCGGCCGGGGGAGCGCCGGGCGGGGCGGGCACCCCGGGGACGGCGGGGCGCTCGGCGGACCGCTCCGGGGCGGCCTTCTCGGCCGGGCGGCCGCCGGCGGGCCGGGCGCCGTGTCCGCGGCGGCCCGCGCCGGTGCGCGGCTGCTCGCCGGGGCCGGGGCCGTAGGCGCCGCCGAAGAGGTCCCCCTGGGTGGTGGACGGCGGGCTGGGCAGGGGCCGCGACGCCGGGCGGGGCGCGGGCTCCTCGGGCTCGTGGTACGGCGCCTGGGGCTCCTGGTAGCCGGACCAGGGCTGGGCCGACTGGCCGCCGTAGGGCGCGGGGCGGTGCTCGTAGCCGCCGGTGTCGTAGCGCGGGCGCTCGTAGTCCTGCTCGTACGGCTGCTGCTGGTAGCCCTGGTCGCCGTAGCCGGGGTCCTCCTCGGCCGGGCCCGGGTACGGCTCGGCGGGGGCCTGGGCGACGGGCGCGGTCGGCACGGCGTTGGCGTCGACCATCACGGCGATCCGGACCGGCCGGCTGAGCTCACGGCTGAGCGCGTCGGTCAGCTGGGGCAGCAGCCGACCCTCCAGCACCTGCTTGGCCCGCTCGTTCGGGGTCGCCAGCAGGGCGGTGTCGTGCATCATCCACATCGGCTGGGTGCGCTGCACCCACTGTTTGTCCATCTCCCCGACATCGGGGTCGCTGACCAGCCGCTCGACGACCCTCGCCCAGACCGGGACGAGGTCGCTGTTGACATCAGCCACTGGTGCACGCTTTCCAAGAACAAAACCAGACAAGTCCTGCAACGGTAGTCAGCGAACAGGGACGGATCAAGTCGTTGTCCACAGGCTGTGGGTAAACCGCCTGTGGACGGCTGGTTTGACCCTCGTGCCCCGTCCCGCGTACCGTAACCAGGTCGAGTTGTCGATGGCCGCTGCCGCATGTCCGCGGGTCCACCCGCTCCATAAGGCGCGCAGCACGGGCGCCGTGGATTGCCTCAGACCCCAGCCGAACTGGGGCGATGGGCCGGATTTCCGAATCAGGGGAGATCACGCGGACGCACGGTGACGGCCAAGCGACCCCCCGTCATCCTACGATTCACCTCAGGAGCCCCCGAGTGAGCAAGCGCACCTTCCAGCCGAACAACCGTCGTCGCGCGAAGACCCACGGTTTCCGTCTGCGTATGCGTACCCGCGCCGGCCGCGCCATTCTGGCTGCCCGCCGTGGCAAGGGCCGCGCCAGCCTGTCCGCCTGATCCACGCCAGAGTCTGTTGTGCTGCCCTCCGAGAATCGGCTGCGGCGGCGCCAGGACTTCGCGACCGCGGTGAAACGCGGTCGCCGGGCCGGCCGGCCCCTTCTGGTCGTCCATCTCAGCAGAGACGGTGACCCGCAGGGGCAGACCGACCGGACCAGCGACTCCCGCCCGCACGTCGCCGAGGGGACTCCTTCGGCGCGTGCGGGTTTCGTCGTGAGCAAGGCCGTTGGCCCGGCGGTCGTTCGCAACCTGGTCAAGCGCCGGTTGCGCCATCTCCTCCGTGATCGTCTGTCCAGGCTGCCCGCCGGTAGCCTGATAGTGGTGCGTGCGCTGCCCCAGGCCGCGACCGCCTCGTACCAGGATCTCGAACGTGATCTGGATGCGGCGCTGAAGCGGTTGCTGAGGGTCGAGCCCGCCGCAACGGCGCCGACGGGAGCAGGGCGATGAAGTACCTGCTGATGGGTCTGATCAGGGTCTACCAGTGGACCATCAGCCCACTGC
Organism: Kitasatospora sp. NPDC053057; assembly: GCF_044546945.1. Classification (NCBI taxonomy): domain Bacteria; kingdom Bacillati; phylum Actinomycetota; class Actinomycetes; order Kitasatosporales; family Streptomycetaceae; genus Kitasatospora; species Kitasatospora sp. NPDC053057. The sequence goes on from NZ_JBITZP010000002.1 coordinate 221,268, forward strand.
TCGGTCCGGTCTGCCGTTACTACCCCTCCTGCTCGCACTACGGCTACGAGGCCGTGAAGGTGCACGGGGCGGTCAAGGGCGGCGGGCTGACCGTCTGGCGCATCCTGCGTTGCAACCCCTGGTCGCCCGGCGGGGTGGACCACGTTCCGCCCCGCAAGCACCCGGTGTGGCACCGCCGGCTGCGCGATCTGCTGAGCCCCAAGAGCGGGACCGCCGAGCCGGAGCCGGTGGCGAAGCCCGATGTCCAAGGAGTCTGACCGGTGACCTTCGGTTTTCTGAGTCCCCTCTACACGGCGGTGTCCTGGATCATCGTCCAGTTCCACTCGCTGTACAGCCACGTCTTCAACCCGGATGGTGGCTGGGCCTGGGGTCTGGCCATCGCCTCGATGGTGGTCGTCATCCGGATCTGCCTGATCCCGCTCTTCGTGAAGCAGATCAAGGCGACCCGGGCCATGCAGGCGATCCAGCCGAAGATGAAGGCCATCCAGGAGCGCTACAAGAACGACCGGCAGCGCCAGTCCGAAGAGATGATGAAGCTGTACAAGGAGGCGGGTACCAACCCGTTCTCCAGCTGCCTTCCCATCATCGTGCAGGCGCCGTTCTTCACCGCCCTCTACGGCGTGCTGTCCAACGTCGCCAAGGGCCACGACATCGGCGTGATCCACGGCTCCCTGCTGGTGAGCGCCGGCAAGGCGCACATCTTCGGCGCCCCGCTCTCCGCGACCTTCGTCAGCAGCCCCGAGACCAGCGTCAAGATCGTCACCGCGGTGATGATCATCATGATGTCGCTGTCGCAGTTCGTCACCCAGCGCCAGCTGATGACCAAGAACGTCGACCTCACGGTGAAGACGCCGTTCATGCAGCAGCAGAAGATGCTGATGTACGTCTTCCCCGTCATGTTCGCCGTGATGGGCATCAACTTCCCGGTCGGTGTCCTGGTCTACTGGCTGACCACCAACGTCTGGTCGATGGGCCAGCAGCTGGTCGTCATCCACAACAACCCGACCCCGGGCAGCAAGGCCTTCCAGGAGCGCCAGGCGCGCCTGAAGAAGGCCGGCCGACTGCGCGCGGACGGTACGGAGATCAAGGGCGCGCTCTGGGGCATGCTGCCCCCGTCCAAGACGGCCATCGCCGAGGCGGCCTCCGCCTCCGCCGTGGTCGAGGAGTCGGTCCGGGCGAGCCGCCAGCAGCCCCGTCGCCAGACCAAGGCCCAGCGCCAGCACGGCGGTGCCACGCAGGCGACCGAGCCGAGCGAGGACAACCAGGCCGAGCAGGCCGCCGAGGAGGCCGTCGCGGCCGACTCCGGCGCCAAGGCGGCGGCCGACAAGCAGACCGCGGCCAAGCCCGGCGGCACCAAGCAGGGCACCCGGCAGCAGCCCAAGCGCGGCGGCCAGCGGCCGAAGAAGAAGTCCTGACCGGACTTCTGCGAAGAGCTTCGTTCCCCGCCCGCCAGCCGGGCCCATCTCCGAAGGAGTCCATCAGTGACGGAAGGCACCACCTCCGCCGTCGAGACCGAGGCTGCCGCCAGCGCCGACGAGAGCCTCGTCACCCGCCTGGAGCAGGAGGGTGACATCGCGGCCGACTACCTGGAGGGTCTGCTCGACATCGCGGACCTCGACGGTGACATCGACATGGACGTCGAGGGCGACCGCGCCCTGGTCTCCATCGTCAGCGACGGCAACGACCGTTCGCTGCAGCGACTGGTCGGCCAGGACGGCGAGGTGCTGGAGGCCCTGCAGGAGCTGACCCGGTTGGCTGTCCACCGGGAGACCGGCGAGCGCAGCCGCCTCATGCTGGACATTGCCGGCTTCCGGGCCCGCAAGCGCGAGGAGCTGGCCGCGCTGGGCGCCAAGGCCGCCGAGCAGGCCAAGAGCACCGGCGAGCAGGTCAAGCTGCGGCCGATGACGCCGTTCGAGCGCAAGGTCGTCCACGACGCGGTCGCGGCCGCCGGTCTGCGCAGCGAGTCGGAGGGCGAAGAGCCCGAGCGGTGCGTGGTCGTGCTGCCGGTCTGAGGCCGGCGGATCGATGACCGGTCGCCGCGGCGACCGGTGAGCCTTACCGGACACGACCCCGTCCGCCTCGTGCGGGCGGGGTCGTTGTTCCTTCTGGGATGTTTCACGTGAAACAGTGCGTTGAGCGGGTCGGTGGATCCGGAGATCGGAGAGGTCGAGATGGACACGGAGAGCACGGCCAGCGGCCGTCCGGGGGCGGACGTGAACCCTGACGCCGAGGGGCGGGCGGCCGAGACGTCCGAGGCGCCCGAGCTGGACGTGCTGGCCGAGGCGCCGGCCGCCGCCCGGGAGGTCTTCGGCGACCGCTTCGACGCCGCCGTCCGCTACACCGAGCTGCTGGCGACGGCGGGTGTCCGCCGAGGGCTGATCGGGCCCCGTGAGGTGCCCCGGCTGTGGGACCGCCACGTGCTCAACTGTGCGGTGCTGGCCGAGCTGCTACCCTCCGGCTCCACCCTGTGCGACGTCGGCTCCGGCGCCGGCCTGCCCGGAATCCCGGTGGCCCTGGCCCGTCCGGACGTCTCGGTGACCCTGCTGGAGCCGTTGCTGCGGCGGACCACCTTCCTGGAGGAGGTCGTCCGGGAGCTGGCGCTGGAGAACGTCACGGTGCTGCGCGGCCGCGCCGAGGAGATGGTCGGCAAGCTCGCGGTGGACGTGGTGACCGCCCGGGCGGTGGCGCCGCTGGACCGGCTGGCCGGCTGGGGCATGCCGCTGCTGCGCCCGCACGGGCAGATGCTGGCGCTCAAGGGCGACAGCGCCGAGCAGGAGCTGGCCGACTCGCGGGCCGGTCTGGCCAAGCTGGGCGCCGTCGAGTGGAGCGTGATCTCGGTCGGCGAGGGCACCCTGGAGACCTCGACCCGGGTGGTCCAGGTCAAGGCGGGCGAGAGCCCCGGCGGCGTGAAGGCCGCGACCCGGCGGGCCAAGGTGGCCCGGGCCGGTCGCAACGCGGGCGCCAAGAACGGCGTCACCGGTCGGGGCGCCCGCCGCCGCGGCCGCTAGCCGGCCGCCGAACAGTCGCGACAGCGGGCGGACGGTCCTCCACGGTGGGGGAACCGTCCGCCCGTCGTCGTTCGGGTGACGGGCGGGCCGACGGTCGGACATCGGAGTGTCGCAACGTCAGATTTCCGACATAGCGGGCATGGTGTTTCACGTGAAACGTCGCTCCTTGCTCTCCGGAATCCTTGCTCGCGGCCGGGCGGCGACTGTTGCCGCTCCGGTTTCACGTGAAACACTGAGCCCCATGCAGGACTCGGAGACCATCGACCAGATCGATGACACGCCCATCGCACGGGCTGCCCAGGCTGCGGTTCAGGCGATCGGCCGAGCTGGGGAGGGGCTGCCCCGGCCCGCCGCCACCCGGGTGATGGTGGTCGCCAACCAGAAGGGCGGGGTGGGCAAGACCACCACCACCGTGAACATGGCCGCCTCGCTGGCCATGCACGGGCTGCGCGTCCTGGTGGTCGACCTCGACCCGCAGGGCAACGCCTCCACCGCCCTCGGCATCGACCACCACGCCGAGGTGCCGTCCATCTACGACGTCCTGGTCGAGGGCAAGCCCATGGCCGACGTGGTCCAGCCGGTCGTGGACGTCGAGGGACTCTTCTGCGTCCCCGCCACCATCGACCTGGCCGGCGCCGAGATCGAGCTGGTCTCCCTGGTGGCCCGGGAGAGCCGGCTGCAGCGCGCCATCGCCGCCTACGAGCAACCGCTGGACTACATCCTGATCGACTGTCCGCCCTCGTTGGGCCTGCTGACGGTCAACGCCCTGGTGGCCGGCCAGGAAGTGCTGATCCCGATCCAGTGCGAGTACTACGCGCTGGAGGGCCTCGGCCAGCTGCTGCGCAACGTCGAGCTGGTGCGCGCGCACCTCAACTCCGCGCTGCACGTCTCGACCATCCTGCTCACCATGTACGACGCCCGGACCAGGCTGGCCGCCCAGGTCGCCGAGGAGGTCCGGACCCACTTCCAGAACGAGGTGCTGAGCACGGCGATCCCGCGCTCGGTCCGCATCTCGGAGGCGCCCAGCTACGGGCAGACGGTGCTGACCTACGACCCGGGCTCGACCGGGGCACTCTCGTACCTGGAGGCCGCCCGCGAGCTCGCGCTGCGCGCGGTCGGCCAGGGCGGCTCGTTCGTGGGTCAGCAGCGGGGCGGCAGCGGTACGGGGCACGGCGCCCCGGTGGCACAGCACGGTACGACGGAGGGTCATCAGTGAGTGGTCGCAGGGGTCTGGGACGAGGGCTTGGGGCGCTGATCGGCCCGGCCGCGCCGGCGGACGACGGGGCGGCGCAGCCCGTCGCGGCCACGCCCGCGCCGGCCCCGGCGGTGACGACCGGCGCGACGTCGCCGGCCTCGGTGCCGGTGCTGCCGGGCGGTCGCGCCACGGTGGCGGCCCGGGCGGCCGTCGGGCGGCGGCCGGAGCAGCCGACGCCGGTCCCCGGTGCCTCCTTCGCCGAGCTGCCGCTGGACGCGATCACCCCCAACCCGCGCCAGCCGCGCGAGGTGTTCGATGCGGACAAGCTGGCCGAGCTGGTCACCTCCATCAAGGAGGTCGGCCTGCTCCAGCCGATCGTGGTGCGCCAGATCGAGGCCGGGCGCTACGAGCTGATCATGGGCGAGCGCCGCTGGCGTGCCTCCCGTGAGGCGGGTCTGGAACGGATCCCGGCGATCGTCCGGGCCACCGAGGACGACAAGCTGCTGCTGGACGCCCTCCTGGAGAACCTCCACCGGGCCGAGCTGAACCCGCTGGAGGAGGCGGCCGCCTACGACCAGCTGCTGCGGGACTTCTCCTGCACCCACGAGGAGCTGGCCGACCGGATCGGCCGCTCGCGCGCGCACGTCTCCAACACCCTGCGGCTGATGAAGCTCCCGGCTTCCGTCCAGCGGAGGCTGGCGGCCGGCACCCTGACGGCCGGGCACGCGCGGGCGCTGCTTCCGCTGACGGATCCCGAGGCGCAGGAGAAGCTGGCCGCGCGGATCATCGCCGAGCTGCTCACGGTGCGCAACGTCGAGGAGATCGTCGTACTGATGCGCTCGGAGGAGCCGGAGAAGCCCACGCGCCAGACGCCGAAGGCGGGCAAGATCATCTCCCCGGCGTTCAACGACCTGGCGAGCCGGCTGTCGGACCGCTTCGACACCCGGGTCAAGGTCGAGGTGTCGCAGCGCGGCGGCAAGCTGGGCAAGGGCAAGGTGGTGCTGGAGTTCGGTTCGGTGGAGGACCTCAACCGGATCCTGGACAGCATGGCCCCCGGCGAGGACGGTCTGCGGCTGTCGCAGGGCTGAGCCCGTCCGGACCGAGGGCAACGACCCGATGGGTGCATGTGCCACGTGAGTTCTGTTTCACGTGAAACATGCACCCATCGGCGTTCGTGGGGGAATGCTCGACCGTGAAAGGGAGGAGGTACGGGCCATGGGACGCCGGATCGCTCCGCTGACGCTGGACAACCTCGCGGACCTGCCGACGGGCTGCCGCTCCTGCGTGTTCTGGGAGCTGGACCCGGTCAGCGCCAAGGAGGCGGTGGAGTCGGGGAAGCCGGAGCTGGAGAAGGAGGGGTGGATCTCCGCGGTGCTGCTGGAGTGGGGGTCCTGCGGCCGGATCGTCTACGTGGACGACCAGCCCGCCGGCTTCGTGCTCTACGCGCCGCCCGCGTACGTGCCCCGCTCCCAGTCCTTCCCGACCAGCCCGGTCTCGCCGGACGCCGTTCAGCTGATGGTCAGCCGGGTGCTGCCGGGCTACCAGCGGCAGGGGCTGGGCCGGGTGCTGGTGCAGACCGTCGCCAAGGACCTGCTGGGGCGCGGGGTGCGGGCGATCGAGGCCTTCGGCTCGGCGGGCCGGGTGCCGACCAGCTGCGTGCTGCCCGCCGACCACCTGCTCGCGGTCGGCTTCAAGACCGTACGGCCGCACCCGCGCTACCCGAGGCTGCGGCTGGAGGCCCGGGCCACGCTCTCCTGGCGGGGCGACGTGGAGGGGGCGCTGGAGCGGCTGCTCGGCGGCGGGCGGAAGGAGCCGGCGCTGCGGCCGTTCTGAGCGGTGCTGCGAAGACGGCGGCGGGGGGGGGGGGGGGGGGGGGCCCCCCCGCGGGGGGGGGGGGGCCGGGGGGCCCCGAAGCCGCCGGGCGGCGAGCGGCCCCCCCCGCGCGGACGGCGCGCG
>NZ_JBITZP010000002.1:227433-314639 GCF_044546945.1 Kitasatospora sp. NPDC053057
CGGGGGGGGGGGGGGGGCGGGGGGGGGGGGGGGGGGGGGGGGGGGGGGGGGGGGGGGGGGGGGGGGGGCCCGCGGGGGGCGCCCCCCCCCGCCGCCGTTCGACCGGTGACCGGTGGACCTAGATCAGGCCGTCCAGCTCGCGCAGCAGCGCGGCCTTCGGACGGGCACCGGTGATCTGCTTCACCGGCTGGCCGCCCTTGTAGAGGATCAGGGTCGGGATCGAGATGACGTTGTACTCGGCGGCGGTCACCTGGTTGGCGTCCACGTCGAGCTTGGCAACGGTCAGCTTGTCGCCCTGCTCGGCCGCGATCTCCTCCAGGATCGGGGCGACCTGGCGGCACGGGCCGCACCAGGTGGCCCAGAAGTCGACCAGTACGGGCTTGTCGCTCTCCAGGACGTCGGACTTGAACGTCGCGTCGGTGACGGTGGTGGTGGCGCCGGCCACGGGAACTCCTCGGGTTAAGGACGGAGGGGGCTGCTGCCAGGTCAACAACGGGCGGGCCCGTTCTGTTTCTGCCTGGCCGGGGCGGGGGTGTTTCACGTGAAACGCCCCCGCGGGTTCGCTCGGGGCGAGGGTCAGACCGCGACGGCCGCGGCCTTGTTCTCCGCGTCGTCCAGCGCGGCCAGGTAGCGCTCGGCGTCCAGCGCGGCGGAGCAGCCGGTGCCGGAGGCGGTGATGGCCTGGCGGTAGGTGTGGTCCACGACGTCGCCGGCGCCGAAGACGCCCTCGATGTTGGTCCGGGTCGAGGGGGCGTCGACCTTCAGGTAGCCCTCGGCGTCGAGGTCCAGCTGGCCCTTGAACAGGTCGGTGCGCGGGTCGTGGCCGATCGCGATGAACAGGCCGGTGACCGCCAGCTCGCGGGTCTCGCCGGTGGTGGTGTCGCGCAGGGTGACACCGGTCAGCTTCGGGTCGCCGTGGATGGCCTCGACGGCGCTGTCCCACTCGAAGCGGATCTTCGGGTCGGCGAAGGCGCGCTCCTGCATCGCCTTGGAGGCGCGCAGGGTGTCACGGCGGTGGATGATCGTGACGCTCTTGGCGAAGCGGGAGAGGAAGGTCGCCTCCTCCAGGGCCGTGTCGCCGCCGCCGACCACCGCGATGTCCTGGTCGCGGAAGAAGAAGCCGTCGCAGGTCGCGCACCAGGAGACGCCGCGGCCGGAGAGCTTGTCCTCGTTCGGCAGGCCCAGCTTGCGGTGCTGGGAGCCGGTGGTGACGATCACGGCGCGGGCCTTGTGCACGTAGCCCTCGGAGTCGGTGACGGTCTTGATGTCACCGGTGAGGTCGACCGCGACGATGTCGTCCGGGATCAGCTCGGCGCCGAAGCGCTCGGCCTGCGCCCGCATGTTGTCCATCAGCTCGGGGCCCATGATGCCGTCCCGGAAACCCGGGAAGTTCTCGACCTCGGTGGTGTTCATCAGTGCACCACCGGCGGTGACGGCCCCCTCGAAGACCAGCGGCTTGAGGGAGGCACGGGCCGTGTAGAGCGCGGCCGTGTACCCGGCCGGGCCGGAACCGATGATGATCACGTTACGGACGTCGCTCACTGCTTCTCCTGGTTCGCATCGCGACCCGCGTTTGCTGCGGGGAGGGCGGTCCTGCTCCGCCGCCCGGGACAACGACTGACCAGTCTCTCGCATTCCCAGGCGGATCAGTACCAGGTGCCCGAACTCCGGAAGCGGCGTGGCGTCCTGGTCGTCGATCGCATGGGAACGGCCGACCGGTGGCTGGGAACGGTCGCTCAGCGGCCGGGGACGGTCCGCTGCAGGACGACCGGGCCGCAGTCGGAGGAGCGCAGGTAGACGTCCACGAAACCGGGCCGGCCGGGGGTCGGGTAGACCAGGACGTCGACCGGGGAGCCCTGGTAGCTGCCCCGGTCGGTGGCCAGCGGGGTGCCCGGGGCGGGGGCCTGGCAGGCGGCGGGGGAGGCCGGGGCGGTCGGCGAGGACGGGCCGGAGAGCTCCGGCCGGGCGCCCTCGGCGGGGGCGGCGCCGGACTTGGCCGGCCCGGTGGCGCGCAGTCCGGGCTCGGCGCCGGAACGCGCCAGCAGCTGCTGGACCTGCGCGGCGAGTCGGTCCTCCCGGTAGACGGTGCCGGGGCCCGTCAGGTGCGGGGTGCGGGCGCTCTGGTCCTCGGGCACACCGACCGAGGCGGCCGAGGCGGCTGAGGTGCCGGAGCCCTCGGAGTGGTCCAGCAGCAGGGCTCCGCCGAGCCCGAAGGCGGCCAGTGCGGCGGCCGCGCCGAGCAGCACGGCGAACCGCCGGCGGCGGGGCCGGGGCCGGCCGGGGCCGGACGAGGCGGAGGGCGAGGTGGGGCGGGACGGGGGCGCCGAGGGCGCCGGAACGGCCTGTACGGGTGTGGCCGGGGCGGCCGTCCGGCGGGCGGTGGCGGGGGCCTGCCTAGGGCTCTCCCGCGGGTGCTCCGCGGTCCCGGCCGCGGAGAGGTCGGTGCGGGCCGCCTCGGCGAGGGCGGCGTCCAGCCGGGCGGCGACGTCGGCGGGCATCGGCTCGGGCTCGACGGCGCCGAGCAGCGCCTGCACCTCGGCCAGGGCGTCGGCGGTCTCGCGGCACTCGGCGCAGCCGTCGAGGTGCCGGTGCAGCGCCCGGGCGGCCTCGGCGGGCTCGACCAGGCCCTCGGCGAGGTCGGCGAGTTCCTCGACGGAGGGGTGGGCGTCGGCGGGCTCGGGGGAGGAGAGGGGGGCGGTCATCGCGTGCTCGCATCTCCTTCCAGCATCGTGCGGCCGGTGCTCGGGCCTGTCCCTGTGACGGTGCGGGGGCCCGTCGGGTTCCCCTGGGCGTCGCGACGCGGCGGCGGGGCCGCTCCGGGCGAGCCGGACGCCCCGCGTCCCGGTGTCCCGCGCCCCGCTGTTTCACGTGAAACACCTCGTTCGCCGCGCGCCCCGTCGTCCGTCTCGCGCAGGTGCCGGACCAGCGGCAGCAGCCGGGCCCGCCCCCGCGCGCAGCGGCTCTTCACCGTGCCCACCGGGACGCCCAGCAGCTCGGCGGCCTCGGCGACGGGGTAGCCCTGCATGTCGACCAGGACCAGGGCGGTCCGCTGCTCGGCGGGCAGTTGGGCGAGGGCCGCGGTCAGCTCGCGGTGCACCTCGGCCCGGACCACCGGGGAGTCGGCCGGCTCGGCGGTGCCGACCAGGCCGTCCAGCCGCTGCGGGTCGTCGTCCAGCGGGGTGGTGCGCCGGGTGGCGCTGCGCCGGGCGCGGTCCAGGCAGGCGTTGACCACGATCCGGTGCAGCCAGGTGGTGACAGCCGAGCGGCCCTGGAAGCCGGGGGCGGCGCGGAAGGCGGAGACCAGGGCGTCCTGGAGGGCGTCCGCGGCCTCCTCGCGGTCCCCCAGGGTGCGCAGGGCGACCGCCCAGAGCCGGTCACGGTGGCGGTTCACCAGCAGGCCGAAGGCCTCCTGGTCACCGGCGACGTGCCGGGCGAGCAATGCCGCGTCGTCCTCCGCCACTGTCACCCCTTGACCCCTTGCCGTCGTGTCCGGTGCGCGGGCCGTGCGGTCAGCCGGAGACCTTGACCTCGGCGACGTGGCCGCGGTACCTGCCGTCGGAATCCTTGTTCAGAGAGGTCAGCCAGATCAAGAGGTAACGCGTGGTGACCGGGGAATCGAGGGTGTAGTCGACATTGACGCCGGACTTCCTGGCGGCGACGACGGTGAAGTTCTCCGGCCTGGCGCCGGTCGGGTTGGCGGCGGCGGCCGCGTTGGGCACCCGCACCTCCGCGGCCTGCTCGCCGTCCTTGAACAGGACGTTCACCGAGGAGACCGACTGCGGCGAGCCGAGGTCGATCATCAGCCCGGTGCCCGGCTTGAGGGCGGGCGGCTTGGGGCCGAGCTGGTCGACGTACCAGCCGGTGGTCCAGGCGGTGTTCGGATCACCGTCGATGGCGTTCTTGACGCTGTCGGTGCCCTCGGGCCCGTCGCCCAGCGGGTTGTACGACTCCGCCCCCTTGATGGTGATCACCACCGGGGTGTGCGCCGTCGGGTGGGCGCTCGGCGCGGCGGTGCTGATCGAGGGCTGCGGGTTGGCGACGACCTGACCGGTGTTGCGCAGGCTGCCGACGAACTGCCAGGAGGCGACGCCGATCGCGCCCAGCGCGACCGTCCAGGCGGTGGCCTTGACCACCCGGCGCAGCCGGCGCTTGGTGCGCCGGGCGGCGGTCGGCCGGGAGGAGGCCGGCAGCGGGGGGACCGCCGTGTCGGCGACCCGGGTGGGGTTGGGCGCGGTCGGCAGGGCGTGGGTGTTGTGCCGGGGCGGGGTCGGGAAGGCCGGCAGCTCCGGCTCGGGCTGGCGGATCCGGGGCATCTGCGCGATCGCCCGGACCAGCTCCTCCGGGGTGGTGATCGGCTCGGCGTGGTGCGGCGGGTGGTCGAACAGGGTGCGCGCCGCGAGCTCGGACAGGCCCTTGTGGACGCCTGCCCGGACCTGGTCCGGAGCGGCGTTCTGCAGGCCCTTGGGCAGCCCGTTGAGGTCGTAGCGGTCCTCGGGGTACGGCCAGCGGTGGGTGAGCGCGGCGAACAGCAGGGCGCCGATCGCCCGGGTGTCGGTGCGCTGGGCGTCCTCGGCGGAGTCCTCCGGGGGCAGCCCGCGCAGGGCGGCGTCCACCGCGATGCCGTTGATCCGGTACTGGCCGCTGTCGGTGCGCAGCACGCAGCGCGGGGTGAGCCGCAGGTGGGCCTGGCCGCGGCGGTGGGCGGCGGCGACGGCGTCGGCGACCTGGCGGACCATCTGGTACGCCTCGTGCGGCTCCATCGGGCCGTCCGCGAGCAGCTTGGCGAGGTCGGAGGCGTGCGGCAGCCACTCCCGCACGACGAAGACCAGCTCGCCCTCCTGGACGGCGTCCAGCACCTGGACGAAGCGCGGGTCGCCGAGCAGGGCGGCGGACTTGGCGGCGGCCAGCACCTTACGGGCGCGCTGGTGGCCGGCGGCCATCAGGTGGACGCCGACGGCCCGGCGCAGCTTCTCGTCGACGGCGCGCCAGCTGCTGAAGGTCTCGGTCTGGGAGATGCACTCCTCGAGCAGGTACCGGTTGCCGATCTTGTCGCCGCTGTGCCGCATCGGCGCGGGGAGGGTGCGCGGGAGGGTGGCGGTGTCGCGCGGGTCGACCGTGGGCTGGGGGTCGGTCGGGCGGCGCTTGTCGGAGGCGGCCTCCGGCGCGGCAGCGGGCGTCTTCCGCGGGGTGCCGGCCGCCAGTTCGGCGGCGATCTCGTGGACCGAGAGCGGGGCGGTGATCTCCGAGGTCTCCTCGCTGACGGAGGCCTCCCGGGCCGGCTCGGCGTCCCGGTCGTCGTCGGCCGGGGCGTCCTCGACGTCGGCCTTGGAGGCGGCTGTGGATCCGGCCGTGGATCCGGCCGTGGAGACGGCCGTGGATCCGGCTTTGGAACCCGCTGTGGAGCCGGCCGTGGGGGTGTCTGCGGAGGCGTCCGCGGAGGGGGCGTCGGCGGTGCCCGCCGGGGCGGTCTTCCCGCCCCCGAGCTCGTCGATCGCCGCAGCCAGCGCGGCCTCGTCCGCCGCCGCGTCAGCTGCTGACGTGTCGACGACCGCCTTGGTGCCATCAGCCACCGTGGTCCTGCCTCCCCTTGTGTCGCCCCGGCTGAGAGAGTCGCTGGAGCGCGCGGATAGGCCGCCCGGTGCTCCAGGACAATTGTGCCCACTCTTCTCCACCGGGTACGACCGCTGAGACGTCCGCTCGGTTGCCCACGGGTGGAGAGATGTCGTGCAGATCCGACACCGGGCCGCCACCTCGCGGCCCGGGCGTTGCCGGCAGCGGGGGCGGCCCGGAATTCGGCCGGACGGGCGGAGGCGGTGGTCGCCCCGGTTGACACCCGGTCAGGGCTTCCGCCCGTCCGGCCGGTTGACTGGTCGGTCAGCGGCCCAGACGGCCGCGGACCATGCCCAGCATGGCGTTCATCTCCTCGATCCGCAGGCGCTTCGCGATGAACACGAACACCAGCAGCTGGAGGGCGCCGGCCAGGACCACCGACAGCACGCTGCCCGCCCAGCCGGCGAGCACCTGCTGGACCGCCAGGCTGACGCCGAGGCCGACCACCGCGGCCGGGACGCAGGCGGCGGCCAGCCGGCTGTACGTCTTGCCGATCCGCTTGGTGTCCAGCCCGCCGATCTTCTTCTTCAGCTTCGGCACCGCGACCATCACTCCGACGGCGTACGCGAGGCCGTAGCCGAAGGCCATGCCGGTCACCGTCCACTGCGCGGGCAGCGCGACCCAGCAGATCAGCGAGAAGCCGGCCTGGCAGGCGGCCACCCAGACGGTGTTGGAGAACGGCGTCCTGGTGTCCTCGTAGGCGTAGAAGCCGCGCAGCATCACGTACTGGGCCGAGTACGGGATCAGCCCGAGCGCGAAGGCCGAGAGCATCAGGCCGACGTTGGTCGCGTTGTCCAGGGCGGTCCTGCCACCGCCGACCGCGTAGATCGAGCGGCCGATCGCCGGGCCGAGCGCCAGGAACAGGAAGGCCCCAGGGACGACCGCCACCGCGGTGGTGCGCAGCCCGTACGACAGGTCGTCGCGGACGGCTCCGGCGTCCCCGTCGGCCGCCGCCCGGGAGAGCCGGGGGAGCACCGCGCTCATGATCGAGACGGTGATGACGGCCTGCGGGAGCTGCCAGATCAGCAGGGCGTTGGAGAAGGCCGACAGGCCGACACCGCCGTGGCCGCCCTGTTCGGCGGCGCTGCCGGCCGCGGTGGCCAGCTGGGTGATGACCAGGTAGCCGGCCTGGTTGGCGAGCACGAAGAAGAAGGTCCACTTGGCCAGCCGGGCCGCCTTGCCCAGGCCGTGGCCGCGCCAGTCGAAGCGCGGCCGGAAGTGGAAGTCCGCGGCCCGCAGGTACGGGACCATCGCCAGCGACTGGACGACCAGGCCGAGCAGGGTGCCCAGGCCGAGCAGCCGGACGCCCTCCGGGGAGATGTTCTCCGGGGTGACCTGGGTGCCGTTGTAGCCGCCGTAGACCCAGATGTACGCGCCGAAGGTGAAGATCACCACGATGTTGTTGAGGACCGGGGTCCACATCATCGCGCCGAACCGGCCGCGGGCGTTGAGGATCTGGCCCATCACCACATGGACGCCCATGAAGAAGATGGTCGGCAGGCAGTAGCGGGCCAGTGCCACCGTGGTGTCGGCGCGGGCCGGGTTGGTCATCATCGGGTGCGCGATCAGCTGGACCAGCAGCGGCGCCCCGATGACCGCCAGGAACACCACGCCGCCGAGTCCGACCATCACCAGGGTGAGCAGCCGACTGGCGTAGGCGGTGCCGCCGTCCTCGTCGTTCTTCATGCTGCGCACCAGCTGCGGCACGAAGACCGCGTTCAGCGCGCCGCCGCCGATCAGGATGTACAGCAGGGTCGGCAGGGTGTTCGCCGCGTTGTACGAGTCACCCATCACCGCGATGCCGATCGCGCCGGCGATCACCATGGTCCGCAGGAAGCCGGTGCCGCGGGAGACCAGCGTGCCGGCCGCCATGATCGCGCTGGAGTTCAGCAGGCTGGCGACCTTGCCGCCGCCGCCCGCCGCCGGGGCGGGCGCGGCCGCGGGCTGCGCGGTCTGCTCCTCGGTGAGGTCCGCGCGCGGTTCGACCGCCGGGGGCACCGCGACGGCGGCCACCTGCATGGTGGCCTCGTCCTCGGAGAGCGGCGGGTCGAACTCGATCGGCGGCACGAAGGGGCGCCGGCCGTCCGGGTCGCCGTGCTGCGGCTGCCCCGGGTAGCCGCCCATCGGCGGGTACGGCGCGGGGGCGCCCGGCGGCACCTGGGCGGCCGGGGGCATCGGCGCGACGGGCTGGACGGGCTGGACGGGCTGGACGGGCTGGACCGGACCGGGCTGGGGCACCGGCTGCGGGCCGGCGGCCTCGCCCTGGCGGCCGCCGAACAGCGCGTCCACCCCGACGTACTCGGTGGTCTCGGTGTCCCACGCGGAGTGCGCCGGGCCCGGCTCCCACTGCGGCTGGGGCTGCTCGCCGCCGCCCCACTGGGCGGCCGCCGGACCGGCCTGCTGCGGCCAGCCGGCCTGCGCCGGGGGAGTGTCCCAGCCGGGCTGCACGGGCGGCACCGGCGGCGAGAACGGCGTCGACGGCACCGGGGTCGGGTAGCCGCCGCCCTGCGGCGGAAGCTGCGGCGGCACGTCGTACGCGGTGGCCGGCGGCGGCGCGGCGGCGGGCCGCCCGGCCTGCAGTCCGTACGGGTCCTGGCCGTCCTGCTGGGTCCCGTACGCCTCTGCCGCGTACGGGTCCTGGGCGTAGGTATCGGCCACGTACCAGTCGCCGGACGGCGACTCGGCGCCCGGCCGGCTCTCACCGCGGCCCGGCGGCCGCTCCTCGCTGCGCCCGGTCATGTCACCTCTTCGCTGTCGTGGGGGGTGGCCGGCCCGGCGTTGCGGGGGGTCGGCGGTATCAAGGACCAACCTTCTCATCACCGGCGGTCCGATCCCGGCCATCCGGGCTGCTGGCGCGCGGTGTCTGCGCGGGACCGTCGGCCGTGGAGTCGTCCTCGGCCTGGTCCGGCACCGCGGCCTCGGGCTCCTCCGGCTCGGCCTCGGCGGCGCCGTCCGGGCCGTCCGGGCCGTCCGTCGCCGGGCCGTCGCCGACCGGCTGGTCGCCGTCCTCGTGCGGCTGACCGCCGCGCCGCTTGCGCTGGCGGACGAAGCGCAGCGCGGCCAGCACCAGCAGCACGGCGGCGCCGGCGAAGACGTACAGCACCCCGTTGGTGACCGAGGTGACCTCGACGGTGAACACCTTGGGGTCGCCGTACGGCTTCGAGTCGGGGCCGGTGGTGTACAGCTGGGCGATCACGGTGACCGGGCCGTTGTTGCGGGCCTCGGCGTTGAAGCGCAGGGTGACGCTCTGCGAGGCGGGGAGGACGAGCTCCTCCGGCTTGCCGACCTGCAGTCTGTTCGGCTGGTTCGAGATGAGCCGCAGCTGCAGGTTGGTGACCGTCTGGGTGAGGTCGTTGCGCACGCTGACCTGGAGCTGGCCGGTGTTCCCGGCCAGGGTGACGATCTTCTTCTTCGGCACCTGGACGGCGTCCCTGAGCTCCGTCAGGTACGTGTCGACGCCCTGGCGGTAGTTCTCGCCGGCCGGCGTCTGGGGGCGCCACTCGGTGGACAGCGAGCGGACCATGGCGGCGCTGAACGGGCCGCGCACCCGCTGCGGGAGGGTGAGCACCCGCATCAGGGTGTCCAGGTTCCGCTGGATCTTGTCGGTGAGGCTCAGGGCGTCGGCCGGCAGTTCGGAGGCCCGGGCCTGGGTCGGGTAGTCGGCGGGCGACGGGACGGTGGTGTTGGCCTTCGGGTCCGGCGCGGACTGGGCCAGTGCGTCCAGCTTCACCGGGGTCAGCCACTTGTCGGACGCGGTCTGCAGCGCCCCGGCCAGTACCTTGGCGGTGGCGGCGGTCATCTCGCGCGGCGGCATGACCAGCAGGCCGCGCTGGTTCTGCGGCTGCTCGTGGGTGATCGTGAAGGTCTCGGCCAGGAAGCGCTGGGTCGCGTCGGTCTGGTCCTTCGGGGCGCTCAGGTCCTTCTGGAAGAGCGAGGAGACCGTGTCGTCGGCGACCACGGCGCTCTGCCCGTTGCCGATCGGGCGCACCGCGGTCGGGGTGTAGTTCACCGACTCCGGCTCCGGCATGCTCGCGCCGTTGACCAGCACCAGGCTGCTGCCCGCCTGCCGGGCGATGCCGGCGATCTGCTGGTCGAGGTAGCCCTGGTACGGCCAGGCCACGTCGGAGCGGGTGTCCACGGAGAGCCGGCCCTCGACGGTCAGCCGGCCGGCGGTGGCCGCCTTGTCCAGGGCGGTGTCCATGCCGGTCAGGTCGGCGCCGTTGTGGGCGATCGAGGCGAGGTCCGGGTCGGCGTACGGCAGCGCGATGACCTGGCTGCCCGACTTGGCGACGGCTGCGCGCAGCTTGTTCAGCCAGGCCTCGGCGGCGGGCGAGGCGTCGTGCAGGACGGTGTTGTCGTCCTTGGCGGACTTGCCCGAGGCCTCGCTGCCCGGCTTCTGCACCCGGTACTTGTTGGTCATCGCGAACGCGGCGTCCAGCAGGTCCGGGTCGATCACCCAGGTCAGCCCGGTCAGCTTGGAACCGGTGTCGACCAGTTCGTACAGCCGGCCGCCCGGCGCGAACTCGGTGGCCAGGCTGTCGTCGCGCAGCACCGGGAGGGTCTGGTCGTTGTCGGCGGCGGTCTGCGCGGCCAGTACCGGCGCGTGCACCAGCGGCCAGAGCGTGGTGACCTTCGTCGGCTGGGCCTCGGTTCCGCCCTGGGAGTAGGGCAGGAAGGTCCGGGCGATGCCCAGGGCCCGGTCGCGCGGGTTGTCGGCGGTCGAGCCCCAGGCGTCCACCGCGAGCTCGTAGACGCCGTTCTCGGACAGCCCGAGGTCGCTCACCGCGACGCTGAGGGTGTACGGCAGGCTCTGGCCCGGCTTCAGCTCCGGCAGCGCGTACTGCGGGCTGTCCAGCTCCGTGCCGTCGTCGCCCCTCGGGGTGGTGCGGGCGGCCACGCCCTGGAGCTCGCTGCGCCGCTGCAGGGGCTTGCTGGAGACCGGCTTGCGGACCGCCGCGTGGGCGTTCTTGAGCGCCGACCTGCCCGAGTTGGTGACGTGGCCGGTGATGGACACGGTGCCGTTCGGGACGGCCAGCTGCGGGGTCACCGTCTCGATGGTCAGCACCACGGGGTACTCCGCGGTGGCCGCGGCGTCGGCGGCCGGGCGGATGTCGCCGCCGGCCGGCAGCGCCATCGCGGGGGCGGCCGTGAACAGGGTCAGGGCAGCCGCGCAGGCGGCGGCGAAGCGGCGGGCGAGGCGGCCCGGGCTCCGCCCGTCAGCGGGACGCCCGGCGGGACGTCCGTCGGGGTCCGCGGCCCGTCCGGGCTGTCGGTCAGGCTGTCGGTGCGCCCCCAGGCCCGAGTGCCGTGCCGGCTCACTCACTCGTTTCGCCCTCGCCGTTCTGTTCGATCGCTCGCTGCTGATGCTGTCCGCCCGGCGCTGGTGCCAGACGTTCCCCGCTCGACGTTCCTCGCTCGACGCTGTACGCCGCCCTGCTGCCGCGGAAGGTTCCGTCGGCACGGCGGCACGCGACACCGCATCCCCGGTTCCGGTGTCCGCGATCCGTCCACCGGCATGGTAACGATCCAGCCTGGCGTGCAGTGTTGCGGGCTGTGGGATGAGACGCCCGAAACGCGCGGGCGGTTGACCTCCCGGGGCACGTACCCTTGTGAGCCGTGTCCACTGCCAATGAGTCCACCACGCGCACCGATCGTTCCAGCACCGCCGCCCAGGTCGTCCCAGGGCTGAGCGAGGCCCAGACCCTGGGGCTGCAAGAGCTGCTGCGGGTGTCGCCAGTGGCCGACGAGATCGCCCGCCGGTTCCAGGCGGCCGGTCACCGGCTGGCCCTGGTCGGCGGCTCGGTGCGGGACGCGCTGCTCGGCCGGCTCGGCAACGACCTGGACTTCACCACCGACGCCCGCCCGCAGCAGGTGCTCAAGCTGGTCAAGGGCTGGGCGGACGCGGTCTGGGACGTCGGCATCGCCTTCGGTACCGTCGGCGCCCGCAAGGACACCCCCGAGGGCTCCTTCCTGATCGAGATCACCACCTACCGCTCCGAGGCGTACGACCGCACCTCCCGCAAGCCCGAGGTGACCTACGGCGACACCATCGAGCAGGACCTGGTCCGTCGGGACTTCACGGTCAACGCGATGGCCGTCGACCTGCCCGGCCGCGGCTTCGTCGACCCGCACCGCGGCCTGGAGGACCTGGAGGCCCGGGTGCTGCGCACCCCCGCCACCCCCGAGGAGTCCTTCTCCGACGACCCGCTGCGGATGATGCGGGCCGCCCGCTTCGCCGCCCAGCTGGGCTTCGACCCGGCGCCCGAGGTGATCGCCGCGATGACCGCGATGGCCGAGCGGATCACCATCGTCTCGGCCGAGCGGGTGCAGGCCGAGCTGAACAAGCTGCTGCTGGCCGAGAACCCGGTGAAGGGCCTGCGGCTGCTGGTCGACACCGGCCTGGCCGGGCACGTGCTGCCGGAGCTGCCCGCGCTGATGCTGGAGCGCGACGAGCACCACCGGCACAAGGACGTCTACGAGCACTCGCTGACCGTCCTGGAGCAGGCCGTCGGCCTGGAGCAGGACGGCCCGGACCTCACCCTCCGGCTGGCCGCGCTGCTGCACGACATCGGCAAGCCGCGCACCCGCCGCTTCGAGTCGGACGGCCGGGTCTCCTTCCACCACCACGAGGTGGTCGGCGCCAAGATGACCCGCAAGCGGATGCGCGAGCTCAAGTACTCCAAGGAGCTCACCGAGGACGTCTCGCGCCTGGTCGAGCTGCACCTGCGCTTCCACGGCTACGGCGGCGGCGAGTGGACGGACTCCGCGGTGCGCCGCTACATCACCGACGCCGGGCCGCTGCTGGAGCGCCTGCACAAGCTGACCCGCTCCGACTGCACCACCCGCAACAAGAAGAAGGCGGCCGCGCTGTCGCGCACCTACGACGGCCTGGAGCAGCGGATCTCCGAGCTGCAGGCGCGGGAGGAACTGGACGCCATCCGTCCGGCGCTGGACGGCAACCAGATCATGGAGCTGCTCGGGCTGAAGCCGGGCCCGCAGGTCGGCAAGGCGTACAAGCACATGCTCGAACTGCGGCTGGAGCGCGGGCCGATGGAGCCCGACGAGGCGGTCGCGGCGCTGCGGGCCTGGTGGGCCGAGCAGCAGGGCTGAGACCCGGGCGACGGAACGAGGGGCGGCCCCGGTGCGGGTGCCGCCCCTCGCCCGTGCGCGGGATCACTTGAGGTGCTTGAGGCAGAGCACGTAGTCCAGCGCCGGCCAGTTCGAGTAGGTGCGGGTGTACGAGCTGTCCGACTTGGGCTGCTTCTGGCAGACCTTCTCGTCCGAGGTGTCGAGGTACTTGTAGACCACCTTGTACTGGGCCTTGGAGTCGGTGCAGGGCAGCACGGAGATCTTCGGGTGGTCGGCGCTGGTCCCGTCGTTGCGCAGGCAGTCGCCGGCCTTGGCATCGTCCACCGCGTCGCTCGGGTCGGTCGGGGTGGCGATCGGCGGCAGGGTGATGCTCGGCATGGTGAAGGACGGCATCGGCGGCGGCGGGGTGTAGCTGAAGGTGGGCTGCGGCGACGGCGAGAAGGTGACCGTGTTGATCGGCGTCGGCGAGGCGATCGAGTTGCCGGGGTCGTTCTTCGGGCCGATCACACCGGTGGCGACCAGGATTCCGGTGGTCAGCAGGGAGACCGGCACCAGCAGCATGGCCAGGTGCGGGCGGCTGGTCAGCGGGGCGCCGGGGTCGAGCTGCGGCCCGTGGGTGCCCGGCATCGGCGGCGGCAGCCGCTTGATCCGGTTGTGGGCGCCGAGGTTCATCAGCAGGGTGATCAGGGTCAGCAGCGGCGACACCCAGCTCCACCAGCCCTGGACGAGCGTCCGGGCGGACATGTCGCGCACGGTGGCCGTTCCGCAGGTGCGGCAGAACGGTCCGTGCATCCGCAGCATCCGGAACGCGACTAGCAGGCCCTGGTGGCCGCGGACGGTCGCGCGCACGGCGGGGAAGCCGCCGCAGAAGCGGCAGTGCTCCCCGTCCGCCGGGGCCGGCGGAGGGTAGCCGTAGCCGTAGCCGGCCGGCTGGGCGCCGTAGGGCTGATCCGGCGGCGGGGCGCTCGGGTAGCCGTACCCCGGCGGGGGCGGTGCGCCGTACTGGCCGCCGGCGTACGGGCTCCCGTCACCGGGTGGCGGGCCGTAGGGCGTCTGGGGCGGAGGCGGAACGGACAAGAGGTCCCCCGGGGACAGGATGGTGGCGGAAGATGTCAGGACTTCTTGACCGGCGGGTAGCCGCCGGTGGTGGGGGTCAGCGGGCCGAGGCAGAGCACGTACCGCTTCTTGTTCCAGCGGCGTCCGCTCTTGCCCGAGACGGCACTGGTGGTCTGCGGCGTCTGCCGGCAGCGGCTCACGTCGGTGGTGCCGGTGAACTTCGACAGCACCTTGTAATTGGCTTTGGAATCAGTGCAGTTGACGATCTCGACGTCGCGCGAGCCGCTCACTCGGACGCAGTCGCCGGGCTTGGCGCTGCTCACGCTCGGGCCGCTCAGGAAGTAGCCGCCCGCGAGCACGGCGCAGCTGCCGATCAGCCCGGCGATCCGCAGCTTGGACCGCGCACCGCGCTTGGCGGGGGGCGTCGCGGCCACCGGGGCGGGCTGCGGGTAGCCGTACGGCCCGGCGGGCTGCTGCTGGCCGTACGGCGCCTGCTGCCCGTACGGCGGCTGCGGCTGCGGCTGGGGCTGCGGCGCCTGGGCGTACGGGTTCTGGGCGTACGGGTTCTGCGGGTACGGCTGCGGGGCGGCCGGCTGCCGCCCGTACGGCGGCTGGGCGCCGTAGGCGGGCGGGGGCGGACCGTACCCGGGCGCGGCGGGTGGCGGCGGCCCGTACGGGCCGGTCGGTGTGCTCATCAGTTCGTCCCCCGAGACCGAGTGCTGTCGCTCCGACAGGTTTACGTACCTTAGCGACTGGGTCGGACGCAATCGGTCCCGAGTCCGCAAGGGATATCGGGACGCGGTGGTTTCGATTCCGGTACCGGACGGTTTCAGTGGACGTCGCCGGGGAGCGGTCCGGACCGGCGGGCGGCTCGCAGGTAGAGCACCGCGGTCAGCGCGTACACCACGGACACCCCGACGACCACCGTGACCGAGCGGCCGGACAGCGGCAGTACCAGCGCGGTGACCAGGGCGGCGGCCACGAAGGCGACGTTGAACAGCACGTCGTAGATGGCGAAGACCCGGCCGCGGAACTCGTCCTCGACCGACTCCTGCACCACGGTGTCGGCGCAGATCTTGGTGCCCTGGGTGACCACCCCGAGCAGCAGGGCGGCGGCCAGGCAGGGGATCGGGGCGAAGAACAGGCCCAGCGCGGGGACGAAGACCACCGGGGCGAGCAGGCAGACCGTCATCCAGCCAGCCAGGCCGAGCCGGCGGGTGCACCAGGGGCTGACCACCGCGGCGATGAAGAACCCGGCGGCCGACAGGCCGACCGCCTGGCCGAGGGTGGCCAGCCCGGCCGCGCTGTCGGTCGGGTCGTTGAAGGTGTACCGGGCGAGCATCACCACGACCACGATCAGCACGCCGTAGCAGAACCGGGCCGCGGTGACGGCGGCCAGCGCGTGCACGGCGGGGCGGCAGTCCCGCACCAGGTGGCGGACGGCGGCGCCGAGTTCGACGGCGGCCCGCTTCAGCGCCTGGCCGAGCGCGGGGTGGTCGCCGTGCCGCTCCGGGCCGAGCAGGTCGCGGTCCATCCGGCGGGCGGCCAGCGCGGCCGAGAGGTAGAGCAGCGAGGCGACGGTGACCAGCGCGGCGTCCGCCTTCGGCCCGGGCGCCATCACCTGGTGCAGCAGGAAGCCGATGCCCCCGCCCGAGGCGGCGGCGACCGTCCCGAGGGTGGGGGAGAGGGCGTTGGCGGTGACCAGGGTGTCCTGCTCGACCACCCGCGGCAGGGCGGCGGACAGGCCGGCCAGGATGAACCGGTTGAGCGCGGTGACCAGCAGCGCCGAGGCGAAGAACAGCCAGGTCGGCGCCTCGACCAGGAGCAGTGCCCCGGTGCCCAGCCCCAGCCCGAAGCGGGCCAGGTTGCCGAAGTAGAGCACCTGGCGGCGGCGCCAGCGGTCCAGCAGCACCCCGGCGAACGGGCCGATCACCGAGAACGGCAGCAGCATCACGGCCAGCACCGAGGCGATGTCGGCGGGGGAGGACTGCTTCTCGGGGGAGAAGACCACGTAGGCGGCGAGCGAGACCTGGAAGACGCCGTCCGAGAGCTGGGAGAGCACCCGGGCGGTGAGCAGTCGACGGAAGTCCCGGCCACGGAGCAGACCGAGGAGCGTGGCGCGTTGCGCGGACTGGTGGGTGCTGCCGTTCTCGGTGATCGCCACCCGCTCAGAGTGCCATGGAACCGGTCGCCGTTTCACGTGAAACATTCGCTGCGGAAACGTGAAGGGCTCACGATCGGATGATCGTGAGCCCTTCGGTCGCGTTATGAGCGGTCAGCTCAGCGCTCGACCTCGCCGCGGATGAACTTCTCGACGTTCTCCTTGGCCTCGTCGTCGAAGTACTGCACCGGCGGGGACTTCATGAAGTACGAGGAGGCCGACAGGATCGGGCCGCCGATGCCGCGGTCCTTGGCGATCTTCGCGGCGCGCACGGCGTCGATGATGACACCCGCGGAGTTCGGGGAGTCCCAGACCTCGAGCTTGTACTCCAGGTTCAGCGGGACGTCGCCGAACGCGCGACCCTCAAGACGGACGTAGGCCCACTTGCGGTCGTCCAGCCAGGCCACGTAGTCCGAGGGACCGATGTGGACGTTCTTGGCGCCCAGCTCGCGGTCGCGGATCTGCGAGGTGACGGCCTGGGTCTTGGAGATCTTCTTGGACTCCAGGCGCTCGCGCTCGAGCATGTTCTTGAAGTCCATGTTGCCGCCGACGTTCAGCTGCATGGTGCGCTCGAGGATGACACCGCGGTCCTCGAACAGCTTGGCCATCACGCGGTGCGTGATGGTGGCGCCGACCTGGGACTTGATGTCGTCACCGACGATCGGCACGCCGGCCTCGGTGAACTTGTCCGCCCACTCCTTGGTGCCCGCGATGAACACCGGCAGGGCGTTCACGAAGGCGACCTTGGCGTCGATGGCGCACTGGGCGTAGAACTTGGCCGCGGCCTCGGAGCCGACGGGCAGGTAGCAGACCAGGACGTCGACCTGCTTGTCCTTGAGGACCTGGACGACGTCGACCGGGGCCTCGTCCGACTCCTCGATGGTCTCCCGGTAGTACTTACCCAGGCCGTCGAGGGTGTGGCCACGCTGGACGGTCACGCCGGTCGGCGGGACGTCGCAGATCTTGATGGTGTTGTTCTCGCTGTTGCCGATGGCGTCGGCCAGGTCGAAGCCGACCTTCTTGGCGTCGACGTCGAAGGCCGCGACGAACTCCACGTCACGGACGTGGTAGTCACCGAACTGGACGTGCATCAGCCCGGGGACCTTGCCGGCCGGGTCGGCGTCCTTGTAGTACTCGACACCCTGCACCAGCGACGCGGCGCAGTTGCCCACGCCCACGATGGCTACGCGAACCGAACCCATTCCGGTTGCTCCCTGTGATCTCATGAGGGCCGTCGAGGTCGACGGCACTCGTCCTGCTTCTTCGAATGACTGCTTGTACGGGCGCGAGGCGCCCACTCCTGCCGCGTGGCACAGGGCTGACGCGGTGTCAGCGCTCCTGGGCGGAGCGCCCCGGGCGGTCGTACGGTGGCCCGGACGGGTCGGGGGACCCGGTCTCCTGGCCACGGCCGTCCGAAGTCGTGTGGGGTACGGCGGTGGTGCTGGGGTTCCCGGTGGGCGCGCCGGTGGCGGGCCCGGTCCGGCCGGTGCGGTTGGCCCGTTCGGTCTCGATCAGCTCGTTGAGCCACCGGACCTCGCGTTCCACCGACTCCAGGCCGTGCCGCTGGAGTTCGACGGTGTAGTCGTCGAACCGTTCGCGGGCGCGGGCCAGCGAGCTGCGCATCCGCTCCAGGCGCTCCTCCAGCCGGCTGCGGCGTCCCTCCAGGACGCGCATCCGGACGGCCCGGTCGGTCTGACCGAAGAAGGCGAAGTGGACGCCGAAGCGCTCGTCCTCCCACGCGTCCGGACCGGAGTCGGCGAGCAGCTCCTCGAAGCGCTGCTTGCCCTCGGGGGAGAGCCGGTAGACGATCTTCGACCGCTTGCCGTTGAGCGCGGTGGCCGGGACGTACTCGACGTCCGGGTTGTCCTCGACCAGGAAACCCTGGGCGACCAGGCTCTTCAGACACGGGTAGAGCGTTCCGTAGGAGAGCGCCCGCAGCGCTCCGAGCAGGATGTTGAGCCGCTTGCGCAGCTCGTAACCGTGCATCGGGGCGTCATGGAGCAGGCCGAGAACGGCGAACTCCAGCACTCCTGAGCGTCTGCCCACTGCCGTCGTCCTCCTCCCTCTCGACCTTCGCTCCGGCCGCTGCACCGGCGGTATACCGCTTCGATGTATCGGCTCGATATATCGAGAACAGTAAACCCGACCCCCGGAACGGGCAAGGGGGGCACGCGTGAATGTGATCACAAGCCGACGCGCGGGTGGGGTTGGCAACGGGCATGTAATGATCTGTCGCCGTTTTGCGGTTATTGGCGGCTGATGCCCGATTAGTTGTGATTCAGCGCTGCGTACGCTGTCGCGTGTGCACGAGGACCAACCTCCGGGGTTAGGGCGGTCCGGGCATCGGACAGGAACCCTGCCTTCAGGTCGTCATGGCCTGGCGAGGAGTGGCTGAGAACATGAGCGAGCGACGGCGAAGGACGCCCAACCCGGGCGGTGACGGGCAGCAGCCCCCGGGAGGCGGAGGTCGTCGGGGTGGTCCCGGACCCGACGAGCTGGCTTCGGACGGGCTCGGCCGCCGACGCCAGCCGGGCGTCCGGGAGACCGCCCAGCAACCCCGGATGACCCGCGCCGAGATGCGCAAGGCCGCGCAGAAGAAGGGCAAGGGGGGCGGCGGCCGGCGCGGAGCCGCCGCCGCTTCCGCCGCGGCCGCCGCCGGCCCGGGCAAGAAGCGCTTCATCGACTACCCGCGGTTCGGCAAGACCGGCGTCCGGCGCTGGCTGCCGTCCTGGAAGCAGTGGCTGAGCACCTTCCTGCTGTTCTTCGCCACCGGCGTGGGCGTCGTGTTCTACCTCTACCAGACCACCACGGTCCCGCAGCTCAAGGACCTGGTGAAGGAGCAGAACACCATCTACTACTGGGCCGACGGCACGGAGATGACGCGCAAGGGCGACACCAACCGCCAGATCGTCGAACTGAGCGACATCAGCCCCAACCTGCAGAACGCCGTCATCTCGGCCGAGAACGAGACCTTCCGCACCGACAGCGGCATCGACCCCAAGGGCATGCTGCGCGCCGTCTACAACATGGCGAAGGGCGGCGAGACCCAGGGCGCCTCGACGATCACCCAGCAGTACGTCAAGAACGCCTACCTCAGCCAGGAACAGACCATCAGCCGCAAGCTGAGGGAGTTCTTCATCACGCTGAAGATCAATCAGACGACGAGCAAGGACGACATCCTCAAGGGCTACCTCAACACCAGCTGGTTCGGCCGCAACGCCAACGGCGCCCAGGCCGCCGCCCAGGCATACTACGGTGTCAACGCAAAGGACCTGAACCTCTGCCAGAGCGCCATGCTGGCCGGTCTGCTGAAGGGTGCGAACTACTACGACCCCTCCAAGCCGGCCAACCACGACCGCGCCGTGGGGCGTTGGAACTGGATCCTGGACCGGATGGTGATCACCCACAACGCCACT
Source organism: Kitasatospora sp. NPDC053057 (assembly GCF_044546945.1). NCBI lineage: Bacteria > Bacillati > Actinomycetota > Actinomycetes > Kitasatosporales > Streptomycetaceae > Kitasatospora > Kitasatospora sp. NPDC053057. The sequence continues at coordinate 246,766 of NZ_JBITZP010000002.1, forward strand.
CCGGAGGACCGGGCGAAGTGCACCACCTTCCCCGAGCCGATCCCGGTGAAGGCCAGCTCCAACATGAACGGTGAGATCAGCTACCTGGTCGACACCGTCAACCAGTACGTGATGACCACCGACAAGTCGATCACCCAGCAGATGATCGACAAGGGCGGCCTGAAGATCTACACCACCTTCGAGAAGGACAAGGTCGACGCCCTGAAGAAGGCCGTCGACGACGTCAAGGCCGAGAACCTCGACCCGCAGAAGCGCCCCAACAACGACACCTTCGTCCAGTTCGGCGCCGCCAGCATCCGCCCCGGCGACGGCGCGATGGTCGCCATCTACGGCGGCGACGGCGTGGAGAACGGCCACTTCGACAACAACGCCAATGCCACCGGTGTCCAGGTCGGCTCGACCTTCAAGCCCTTCGTGCTGGCCACCGCGATGCAGGTGGGCGTGCAGACCGCGAAGGACAGCGACGGCAAGCCGAAGCGGATCAACGCCGACAGCCGCTACCTCGCCGACGACATGTCCGAGATCCGCAAGCCGGACGGCTCGCTGGTGATCGGCGACGACGGCAAGCCCTACCGGCAGAAGAACGAGGACTCCGGCAAGCGCGGCTACGTCTCGCTGCGGCAGGCCATGCAGTGGTCGTACAACGTGCCCTTCGTCCAGCTCAACCAGGACGTCGGCGGCCCCGCCGTGGCCGACATGGCCGTGCAGATGGGCATCAAGCGGGACAGCCTGGCCGACCCGAAGACCGCGACCTTCCCGCTCGGCACCTCCACCATCAGCCCGATCCGGATGGCCACCGGCTACGGCACCCTGGCGGCCAGCGGCAAGGAGGCCGAGCCCTACTCGGTCACCAAGGTCGAGGTGGACGGCAAGGAGCGCCCGGGCTTCGGCAAGAAGGACGTCAAGGTGGCGCTGGAGCCGGCCGTCGCCGACAACGTCACCGACGTGCTGGTGAACGTGGCCAAGAACGGTACCGGTGTGAAGACCAACTCGCTGGGCCGCCCGGTGGCCGGCAAGACCGGTACCACCGACGAGAACAAGTCGGCCTGGTGGGTCGGCTACACCCCGCAGCTGGTCACCAGCGTCGCGATGTGGCGCGAGGACCCGAGCAAGCACGACCGGGAGTCGCTCAACGGCACCGGCGGCCAGAAGTCCATCCACGGTGGTGACATCCCCACCGACATCTTCACCCGGTACATGAAGGCCGCGCTGGCCAACGAGAAGAAGATGGACTTCCCGACCCCGCAGCCGGTCGGCACCGAGGTGGACTCCTCGGGCGCGCCGTCCACGGCCACGGCGACGCCCACCCAGACCGTGACGGAGACGCCGTCGGCCCCGGCCCAGACCCAGGCGCCGGTCCAGCAGCCGACCCAGCAGCCGACCCAGCCCGGCCAGGGCGGGAACTGCGTGCCGGGCGTGGACTGCCAGCCGACCCAGCAGCCGACCCACGGCGGGCACACCCCGAAGCCCACGGACACCAGCTGCACCCTCATCTTCGGCTGTCCGTCGACGCCGACGCCCACGGACACCACCAGCAGCAAACCGGGTGGCGGCGGCAAGCCGACCCCGACCAGCACCAGCGGCGGCATGCAGGGTGGCGGAGCGGCCGGGCAGTAGCCCGGTCCGGCCGGTGACACGGTGAAACGGCGGTGGCGGTCCTCCTGGGAGGGCCGCCACCGCCGTTTCGTCACGATTCGCCGCCCGCGCCCCACCCGCACCGCCGGAGCACGCGGGGTCCTCCTCGTCCCGGTGCATCCGGTGCGGCAGGATGTCCGGCATGACGTCGAGCGATCGTGACGAAACCGCCGGCCCGCACGGGCCCGGCGCCGCCGCAGGGCCCACCCCGGCAGCCGTCGCCACGGCCGCGCCACCGGCCAACACCGTGGTCGTCCCGGCCGACGAGGACCGGGTGGCGGCGGCCGGCAGCGAGGTGTTCGGCGGCCCGCCCGGCCGGCGGGCGCTGCTCGGCGTCTCCTGGTGGATCCCGGTGCGCGTCCTGGCGCTGGTGGTGATCGTGGTCTCGGCGCTCGGCATGGTGCACGACCTGCCCTGCTACGACCAGGCCTGGTTCCAGCCGGGGTCGCCGCAGTACATCCACGCCTGCTACAGCGACATCCCGCACCTGTTCTCCGGCCGCGGCTTCTCCGCCGGACTGCACCCGTACGTGGACCGCATCCCCGGCACCACGGGGGACCTGCAGTACCTCGAGTACCCGGTGCTGACCGGCCTGTTCATGCAGGTCGCGGCCTGGCTGACGCCCGGCGGCGGCACCGAGCAGGCCCAGGAGCAGTGGTTCTGGGCGATCAACGCCGGGCTGCTGATGGCCTGCGCGGTGGTCGCCGCGGTCGCGCTCTCGCGCACCCACCGCCGCCGCCCCTGGGACGCGACGCTGTTCGCGCTCTCGCCGGTCCTGCTGCTCAACGGCACCGTCAACTGGGATCTGCTCGCGGTCGCCCTGGCCGCCGTGGCGATGGCCTGGTGGGCCCACTCCCGGCCGGGCTGGGCCGGCGTCTTCATCGGCCTGGCCACCGCGGCCAAGCTCTACCCGCTGCTGCTGCTCGGCCCGCTGCTGGTGCTCTGCTGGCGGGCCGGGAAGTGGCGCGAGTTCCGGGTGGTGCTCGGCGGCGCGGTGGGAGCCTGGCTGGTGGTCAACCTGCCGATCATGCTGGCCAACTGGCAGGGCTGGTCGACCTTCTACGTCTTCAGCAAGCACCGCGGCGAGGACTACGGATCGTTCTGGCTGATCCTGATGCAGAACCGCGGGGTGGGGCTGGCCGACCTCGACCTCTACATCGGCGTGCTGATGGTGCTGGGCTGCGCGGCCATAGCGTGGCTCGGCCTCTCGGCGCCCCGCCGGCCGCGGTTCGCGCAGCTGGCCTTCCTGGTGGTCGCGCTGTTCGTGCTGGTCAACAAGGTGTACTCGCCGCAGTACGCGCTCTGGCTGCTGCCGCTCGCGGCGCTGGCCCGGCCGCGCTGGCGCGACATCCTGATCTGGCAGGCCTGCGAGGTGCTGTACACCCTGGGCATCTGGTCCCACCTGGGCTTCGTCACCGGGCCCAAGCAGCACGGGATCGGCGAGCCCTGGTACCACTTCGCGATCGTGCTGCACCTGCTGGGCACGCTCTACCTGGTCGTGCTGGTGGTCCGCGACGCCCTCCACCCGGACCGCGACCCGGTCCGCTGGGACGGCAGCGACGACCCCTCCGGCGGGGTGCTCGACCACGCCCCGGACGCGTTCACGCTCGGCACCGCCCGGCACCTGCACGAGGACGAGAGCTACGCCGGATACGCGCCGGCCGGCTCCTTCGAGCAGTGGCTGGAGGAACCACGGCTGTCGGAGCCGGCCGAGAAGCAGCCCTAGCTCAAGGGCTCTAGCGGTCCACCACGCGGTCGAAGTGCGTGGTGGTGTGCCGGACCTGGAGGCCCAGCTCCTCGCCGATCGCGGGGGGCGCGGTCTCCCCGTCCAGGAACAGCAGCGAGACCTGCATGTGCGGCGGCTCGGCGAACCAGAGCTGCTTGCCCGCCCAGTGGAACGGCGACTTGGTCTTGTTGACGGTCGCCAGGCCGGCCCGGGCGATGCCCTTGGCCCGGGCGCCCATGCTCGCCACGTACTTGGGCGCCTCCAGGCCGATGCCGTGCGCGGTGCCGCCGGCGACCACCAGGATGTGGCCGTCGGCGGGCGCCGGGTGCTGGCGGTAGCCGTAGCGGTCGCCCTTCTTCACCGGGGTGACGTCCAGCACCGTGGCCCGGACCTCCAGGGCGCCGTGGTCGCCCAGCCAGAGCCGGGTGCCGATCCGGGCCCGGAAGACGGTGTCCGGGTAGCGCTGGGCCAGCTGGTCCATGCCGGCCGCGCCCAGGTGGCTGACGAAGACGGTGTGCACCGGGATGCCGGCCGCCTTCGCGGTGTCCACCCAGTAGACGACCTCCTCGACCGGGCTGGAGCCGTCCGGCCGGTCCATCGGCAGGTGCAGCGCGAGGCCCTCGAAGGAGACGCCGTCCAGCTCGGCGGCGACGGTGCGCAGGTCGGCCGCGCTCACGCCGTGCCGGCGCATGGTGGTCATGCATTCCAGCACCACCCGGGCGCCGTGCAGCGCGCGCAGCGCGTCCACGCTGGCCACCGTCCGGATCACCCGGGCGTGCGGCAGCGGGAGAACCTCCTCGCCGACCCGGTAGGGGGTGAGCACCAGCAGCTCGCCGCCGTACCACTCGGCGGCGTCGGCCGCCTCGTAGGCGGTGCCGACGGCCAGCACCCCGGTGCCGAGCAGCGTCGCCTCCTCGGCCAGCCGGTGGTTGCCCAGGCCGTAGCCGTTCCCCTTGGCGACCGGCACCAGTCCGGGGAACTCGGCGAGGACGGAGCGTTGGTGGGTCCGCCAGCGTTCGGTCTCGAGGTAGAGCGACAGCGTCATCGGGGCAGCCTCCTCAGCGGCGGGACATGTAGAGGTCGAGGGCCTTGTGCAGCAGCTTGTTCAGCGGGAAGTCCCACTCGCCGAGGTACTCGGCCGCCTGGCCGCCGGTGCCGACCTTGAACTGGATCAGACCGAACAGGTGGTCGTTCTCGTCCAGGGTGTCACTGATGCCGCGCAGGTCGTACACGCCGCCGCCGAGGGCGTAGGCGTCGCGCATCATCCGCCACTGGATCGCGTTGGAGGGCTTGACCTCGCGCTTGTGGTTGGCCGAGGCGCCGTAGGAGTACCAGACGTGCTCGCCGACCACCAGCATCGTGGTCGAGGCCAGCGGCTCGCCCTCGTGGTAGGCGATGTAGAGCCGCATCCGGTTCGGGTCCTCGGCGTTGAGGGCGTTCCACATGCGCTGGAAGTAGGCCAGCGGGCGCGGGGTGAACTTGTCGCGCTCGGCGGTGACCAGGTACAGCTGGTGGAAGATCGGCAGCTCGTCGTAGCCGCCCTGGACGACCTCGACGCCGCTCTTCTCGGCCTTCTTGATGTTGCGGCGCCAGAGCTGGTTGAAGCCCTTCTGGATGTCGTCCAGCGAGCGGTTGGCCAGCGGCACCTGGTACACGTAGCGCGGCTGGACGTCGCCGAAGCCGGCCCCGCCGTCCTCGCCCTGCAGCCAGCCGGCCTTGCGCAGCCGGTCGGCCACCTCGAAGGCGCGCGCCTCGTACCAGTCGGCCTCGATGTCGCGCAGGCGCTTGGCCTGCTTCGCGGCGATCGCCTCCTTGATGGTGGGGGCGTTCCAGCGGCGGATGACGACCGGCGGGCCCATCTTCACCGAGAAGGCGCCCTGCGACTTCAGGTGCGCCAGCATCGGGGAGAGCCAGCGGTCGAGGTCGCGGTCGAACCAGTCGATCACCGGGCCCTCGGGCAGGTAGGCGAGGTAGCGCTTGACCTTCGGCAGCTGGCGGTAGAGGACCAGACCGGCGCCGACCAGCTGGTTGTGCTCGTCGAACCAGCCGATCGACTCGGAGCGCCACTCGGCCTTGACGTCACCCCAGGCCGGCACCTGCATGTGGCTGGCCGAGGCGCGGCTCCTGATGAAGGCGAGGTGCTCCTCGCGGGTGATCGTCCTCAGGCGAAGGCTCATTGCTCGGTGCTCCTCGTCGGTCGGGCTGCGGTGGCCCCAGGTTCTCGGGCTGACCTTATCGTCCGGGGCCCGGGCGCCCGCCGCTGCGGGCACGACGGCGCCCCCGTCGGGTACCTGTCCCTACTGCAGATACGCGACGGGGGCGCCGAGGGTTCCTGGGGCGGTGCGGTCAGCCCCAGAGTCCGCCGCGGGCGATGCCGAGGTAGAAGCCGATCGCGGCGGCGCCGAGCGTGATCATCAGGACGAAGCGTTCGGCGGTGGTGACCGAGACGAACACGCCCCACAGGCCGGTGACGATCCCGGCCAGGCCGGTCCACGAGGTCAGCAGGTGCAGGTTGTGGAAGAACGACGTGGTGAAGGCGATCACGCCCAGCACGGCGGTCAGTGCCACCAGGGTGTTCTCGCGGGGGTGCGGGTGGCCGTCGGTGTTCAGCGTGAGCGCGGGCATGCGGTGGACGGACTGGGCCATGTGTCCCACCTCCAGGCGTGGAGACGAACGGGCAGGAATCCCGTTCCGTCCAGATTGCGGCGGTTGGGTCCGTCTCACAACCCCTATGCGTTTTGTTCGGCCGTCCGGGTGCGGGTAGGCTGTGCCGTCTGCACTGGTGTAGTTGTGCCCCCTTGCGCCCTCTTCCGGGTGACACCCTCTTTCGGGTGGGCGGGGCCCGACTGTCCGACCCGGCCGCTACGGTGGGCCGGAGTCGTCACCGCACCGGTGCCGACGCTACGCACAACCCTCCTGCCACGGAGAGACCGTGGCCGCTGAGTCCAAAGGAGGTGGGTTACTCATGCGTCACTACGAGCTGATGGTCATCCTCGACCCCTCGGTTGAGGAGCGCGCTGTCGCCCCCCTGATCGAGAACTTCCTCACCGTCGTCCGCAACGGCGGCGGCAAGGTCGAGAAGGTCGACACCTGGGGTCGCCGCCGTCTGGCTTACGAGATCAACAAGCAGTCCGAGGGCATCTACTCGGTCATCGACCTCAAGGCCACGCCTGAGGTCGTCAAGGAGCTCGACCGCCAGATGGGCCTGAGCGAGTCGGTTCTGCGGACCAAGGTCCTGCGCCCGGACACCCACTGAGCCACCTCTGAGGCCTTCGGGTCTCGGGTAGCTCGCGTCCGCTGTTTCACGTGAAACAGCGGTGAACGGACATCTTCCCGAGAGGTCATCACCACCATGGCAGGCGAGACCGTCATCACCCTCGTCGGCAATCTCGTCGACGACCCCGAGCTGCGCTTCACCCCGTCGGGTGCGGCGGTCGCGAAGTTCCGCATCGCGTCCACCCCCCGCACCTTCGACCGTCAGACGAACGAGTGGAAGGACGGCGAGAGCCTCTTCCTCACGTGCAACGTCTGGCGTCAGCCGGCGGAGAACGTGGCCGAATCGCTGCAGCGAGGCATGCGCGTCATCGTGCAGGGCCGACTGCGCCAGCGGTCTTACGAGACCAAGGAAGGCGAGAAGCGGACGGTCTTCGAGGTCGAGGTCGACGAGGTCGGCCCGAGCCTGCGGTCGGCGACCGCGAAGGTCACCCGGGCCAACCGGTCCGGCGGCCCCGGTGGCGGCTTCGGCGGCCAGCAGGGCGGCGGCCAGGGCGGTTGGAGCGGCGGTGGCGGCCAGCAGGGCGGCGGCGGCTGGGGTGGAAACTCCGGCGGCGGCCAGTCCGGCCCCTCCGACGACCCGTGGGCGTCCAGCGCCCCGTCCGGTGGTGGCAACCAGGGTGGCGGCGGCTGGGGCGGTGCCCCGTCCGGCGGCGGCTACTCGGAAGAGCCCCCGTTCTAGAGCTGACAGATTTCGTGCGGCCCGGCCGCAGGCGTCCCCGGACGCCGGTCGGGCCGTGAACCCCAAATGGAGCACACCATGGCGAAGCCGCCTGCTCGCAAGCCGAAGAAGAAGGTTTGCGTCTTCTGCAAGGACAAGGTCAACTACGTTGACTACAAGGACACGAACCTGCTGCGGAAGTACATCTCCGACCGCGGAAAGATCCGTGCCCGCCGGGTCACCGGCAACTGCACCCAGCACCAGCGTGACGTCGCCACGGCCGTGAAGAACAGCCGTGAGATGGCGCTGCTGCCCTACACCAGCACCGCGCGCTAAGAGAGGGTGACCGAGTAATGAAGATCATCCTCACGCACGAGGTGCCGGGTCTCGGCTCCGCCGGCGAGGTCGTCGAGGTCAAGGACGGCTACGCCCGCAACTACCTGGTCCCGCGTGGCTACGCCATCCGCTGGACCAAGGGTGGCCAGAAGGACGTCGACGCCATCCGTCGCGCCCGCAAGATCCACGAGATCCAGACCCTCGACGCCGCCAACGACGTCAAGGGCAAGCTCGAGGGCGTCCAGGTCAAGCTGGCCGTTCGCTCGGGTGACGCCGGCCGCCTGTTCGGTTCGGTGACCCAGGCCGACGTCGTCGAGGCCATCAAGGCCGCCGGCGGCCCGGCTGTGGACAAGCGCGCCGTCGCGATCGCCTCGCCGATCAAGACCGTGGGCACCCACAAGGTCTCGGTCAAGCTGCACTCGGACGTCGTGGCCAACCTCGACGTCGCCGTCGTGGCTGCCTGAGTTCCGTAGCAGTGGCCTGAGGGCCGGACTCCGCGAGGAGTCCGGCCCTCGGTCGTTCCCGGGGCAGGGACGCGCGGTCAGCCGCGGACGGCGCCGGTGACCAGCCAGCAGCCGCCGCGGGCGCGGGCGACCAGGAAGACCGCACGGACCAGCATGAACAGGTTCATCGCCCACCACAGCCCGGCCAGCCCGGTGCCGGTGGCCGGCACCGCGAGGGCCGCCGGGGTGAACACCGCCAGGGTCGCGAGCGCCGCCAGGGCGAGGTACGGGCCGTCCCCGGCGCCCATCAGCACGCCGTCCAGCACGAAGACCAGCCCGGCCACCGGCTGGCTGAGCGCGAGCAGCAGCAGGGCGGTGTGCAGCTGCCCCTGGACCACCGGATCCGGCGTGAACAGCGGGACGTACAGCGGCCGGGCGAGCACCACCAGCAGGCCGAGCACCACCCCGGAGCCGAGGCCCCACTCGACCATCCGCCGGGTGGCCGCCCGGGCGCCCGGGGCGTCCGAGGCACCCAGGTAGCGGCCGATGATGGCCTGCCCGGCGATCGCGATGGCGTCCAGCGCGAAGGCCAGGAAGCTGAACAGCGTCATGGTGATCTGGTGCGCGGCCACCTGGTCGTCGCCGAGCCGGGCGGCCACCGCGGTGGCGATCATCAGCACCGCGCGCAGGCTGACCGTCCGGACCAGCAGCGGGCCGCCGGCCCTGGCACCGGCCCGGATGCCGGCCGGGTCCGGCCGCAGCGAGGCCTGCTCCCGGCGGGCGCCGCGGACCACCACGACCAGGTAGACGGCGGCCATCCCGGTCTGCGCCAGCACGGTGCCCCAGGCCGAGCCCGCCACCCCGAGCCCGGCGCCGTACACCAGGCCGGCGTTCAGGCCGATGTTGGCGGTGAAGCCCGCGACGGCCACCACCAGCGGCGTGCGGGTGTCCTGGAGGCCGCGCAGCACGCCGGTGGCGGCCAGCACCAGGAGCATCGCCGGGATGCCCAGCGAGCTGATCCGCAGGTACGTCACGGCGTACGGCGCCGCGGTCGGCGAGGCGCCCAGCACCCCGGCGGCCCAGGGCGCCAGCAGCAGGGTGAGCAGGACCACCGGCACGGCGAGGGCGAGGGCGAGCCAGAGGCCGTCGACGCCCTGCTGGACGGCGCCCCGGCGGTCCCCGGCGCCGATCCGGCGGGCCACCGCGGCGGTGGTGGCGTAGGCCAGGAAGACGAACACCCCGGTCGCGGTGGTGAGGGCGGCGGAGGCGACGCCGACCCCGGCGAGCTGGGGGGTGCCGAGGTGGCCGACGATCGCGGAGTCGGCCATCAGGAACAGCGGCTCGGCGACCAGTGCGCCGAAGGCGGGCACCGCCAGGGCGAGGATCTCGCGGTCGTGGCTGCGTCTGGAGGGCTCGGAGGGGGCGGCGCGCATGCGCTCCAGGGTACTCATCCACAGGTAACAGGCCAAAGGCCCAGTCGATCATTACTCGAAAGAACGGGCGACCCACTCCGCCCGGTCCGTGCCCACAGCCGTCCGGCTGTGTGTGAAGAATTTCTCATGCACAGGCCCTGTAAGAGGTAATCGCAGGTCAACAGGTTGACGGCGGATCGATCGTCCGGTTATCCACAGGAGCTTCCACAGGGGTGTCCACAGCTTTGCGGCAGTTCTCCACAGCCCGGGGCCACTCGTCCACACCCCCTGTGGATAACCACCTTGGCGCGAGGGCGTCCGGCGCCTTAGCGTGGGCCATCCACCCGACATTCCCACCGGCCCCGGCGTCCGATTTGTCGGGGCCGTGGCGTACAAAAGGAGCGGCTCCGCTCCACCCAGCCACCGGCAAGGCCTGCTCCAACTTCGCACCACTCGCTGATCGGGGAACACGCGTGACCGGCCCCCAGTACGACGACCACGACGCCCCGCCGCCGGAGGAGGACTGGCAGACCGCCGAGGACCCCTTCCCGGCCGGCGCCTTCGACGACGCCCCCTTCCCGGACGGGCCCGGCGACCGGCTCCCGGTCTCCCGCAACCGCGGCAACGGCCAGGGCGGCGGCCAGGGGGGCGGTCGGGGCGAGGGCTTCCGCAAGGGCGGCGCCGGGTTCGTCAACGGCGGCAAGAAGGGTGACCGCCGGGACGACCGCGATCGCAGGGACGACGAGGGCCAGGGCGGCGTCGACGGCTTCGAGCGCGTCCCCCCGCAGGACCTCGCCGCCGAGCAGTCCGTCCTGGGCGGCATGCTGCTGTCCAAGGACGCCATCGCCGACGTGGTCGAGGTGCTCAAGCCGGCCGACTACTACCGGCCCGCGCACGAGATGGTCCACGGCGCGATCCTCGACCTGTACGCCCGCGGCGAGCCGGCCGACCCGATCACCGTGGCCGGCGAGCTCACCAAGCGCGGCGAGCTGCAGCGCGTCGGTGGCGCCTCCTACCTGCACACCCTGGTCAACTCCGTCCCGACCGCGGCCAACGCGGAGTACTACGCCCAGATCGTCCACGAGCGCGCCGTGCTGCGCCGCCTGGTCGAGGCCGGCACCCGGATCGCCGGCATGGGCTACGCGGCCGAGGGCGACGTGGACGAGATCGTCAACGCCGCCCAGGCGGAGATCTACGCCGTCACCGAGCAGCGCACCAACGAGGACTACGCGCCGCTGGCCGACATCATGGAGGGCGCCCTCGACGAGATCGAGGCGATCGGCTCCCGCAACGGCCAGATGTCCGGCGTGCCGACCGGCTTCGCCGACTTCGACCAGCTCACCAACGGCCTGCACCCCGGTCAGATGATCGTCATCGCGGCCCGTCCCGCCATGGGTAAGTCCACCCTCGCGCTGGACTTCGCCCGGGCCTGCTCGATCCACCACAAGCTGCCCAGCGTGATCTTCTCGCTCGAAATGGGCCGCAACGAGATCGCCATGCGCCTGCTCTCCGCCGAGGCCCGGGTCGCGCTGCACCACATGCGCTCCGGCAACATGACGGACGACGACTGGACCAGGGTCGCCCGCCGGATGCCCGACGTCAGCGAGGCTCCGCTGTTCATCGACGACTCGCCGAACCTGTCGATGATGGAGATCCGCGCCAAGTGCCGCCGGCTCAAGCAGCGCAACGACATCAAGCTGATCGTCATCGACTACCTCCAGCTGATGCAGTCCGGCGGTTCCCGCCGGGCCGAGAACCGTCAGCAGGAGGTCTCGGACATGTCCCGAAACCTGAAGCTGCTGGCCAAGGAGCTGGAAGTCCCGGTCATCGCGCTGTCCCAGCTGAACCGTGGTCCCGAACAGCGCACCGACAAGCGGCCGATGGTCTCCGACCTGCGAGAGTCCGGCTCGATCGAGCAGGACGCCGACATGGTCATCCTGCTGCACCGCGAGGACGCCTACGAGAAGGAGTCCCCGCGCGCGGGCGAGGCCGACCTGATCGTCGCCAAGCACCGTAACGGTCCGACCGCCACCATCACGGTGGCCTTCCAGGGCCACTACTCGCGCTTCGTCGACATGACCAGGGACTGACCCACCGCCGTGGTCACCCGAACCGGTGACCACGGCGGTTCGGGCGGGTCAGAACCAGTGCAGGCAGTGCGGGGGGCGCTCGGCGCGGAACAGGGCGTCGGCCAGGGCGGCCGCCTCCGGGCGGTGGGCCCGGATGTGCCCGGCCCGCACCAGGGTGCTCGGGGCGGTGCCGCCGAGGTAGATCGAGCCGAGGTCCCGCACGTCCAGCGAGAGGTCGGGCTCCCGGTCGGTCGGGACGCACTCGGCCTTGCCGTCCCGGACGGTCAGCAGGTGGCGGGCGCGCTCGCCGAGGAACGGGTCGTCGACGTCGAGGACGAGCTCGCCGTCCACGAACCAGCCGCGTGCGGTCAGGGCACCCGGGACGTCCAGCAGCCGCACCCAGAGCCAGTCGGTGTCGTAGTTCGGCTCGGCGGCGCGGAAGTCCGCGAGCTGCCAGCGCAGCGGGTGCCCGGGCGGGAAGTGCTTGAAGAGCACCTGGGTGACCAGGTCGTGGCCGAGCAGGAACCGGACCAGGGCCGTGGTGACGGCGTCGTCGGCGGCGATGGTCTCGTCGACCTTCAGGGTCTCGCCGTCGAGGGTGTAGGTGGCGTACCCGTCCGGGAGGCCGTCGGCGTCCCGGTGGACGGCGACGTAGCGCGGCGCCCGGGCGACCGGCGGCTGCCCGGCGCCCAGGGCCCACCAGCGGTGCGGCCGGGAGAGCGCGCCGGGCTGGGCGCGGCGGTAGCGGTCGTAGACCTCCTCCAGGAGGTCCCCGCACTCGGCGCGCCGCAGCACCTCGACCGTTCCGGGGGCCGGCGCGTCGGCGGCGCCGCGCGCCCGGGGGAGGTCGAAGCCGGCGCCGTGGCGCGCGACCTTCAGGTTCCCGGTGTAGGTCGCCGGGCCGTAGCCGAACCGGCCGTAGATCGGGGCCTCGGAGGCCAGCAGCACGGAGAGGAACTCCCCGCGGGCGCGCAGCTCGGCGAGCTGGTGCCGCTGCAGCGCGGTGAGCACGCCCCGGCGCCGGTGGGTGGGCAGGACGCCGACGTGGCTCACGCCGGAGACCGGGGTGACCGTCCCGCCGGGCAGGGTGAGTTCGAAGGAGTACGCGCCGGCGGTGCCGACCGGCCGCCCGTCCTCCGCCACCGCGAGCAGGCTGCGGTCCGGTTCGACCGCCGCCCACCAGACGCCGCTGCCGTCCTCGGCCGGGGTCTCCGGGAAGCGGCCGAACGCGGTGTGGAGCGTGTCGACGAAGACGTCGAGGTCCTGATCGGTCGTGGAACGGATGTCCATTGCTGCCGCTGCCTCCCCTGGGTAAGGCCCCACGGTGCGTGGCGCCCGGGACAGTCCAACCTCGACCGGCGTCCCGATCAACCGAATTTCGGGCCGCTCCCTCGGCGCCGTACCGGCCGGGCGGCGGCCGTCAGACCGTGACGGTGGCGCGGAAGAGGGTGCTGCCGGTGCCGGAGAGGCGGGTCGCGGTGCCGGTGGCCGGGAGGAAGGCGGACTGGCCGCGGGCGAGGTCGAGCACGGCGCCGTCGGCGGCGGTGAGGCGTACGGCGCCCTCGGTGCAGAGCAGGATCTGCGGGGTGCGGCCGTCGATCTCGCGCTCGACGCCGTCCAACTCGAAGCGGGAGAGCCGGAATTCGTCGATCGGGACGGGGTAGAGCTGCTCGCCGGGAGTCGCCTCGACCCGGACGGGGTGCACCACCTCGGGGGCGCCGGGCTCGAAGAGCACGACCTTGAGCAGCTCCGGCACGTCGATGTGCTTGGGGGTCAGCCCGGCCCGCAGCACGTTGTCCGAGTTGGCCTGCAGCTCCACGCAGACGCCGGACAGGTAGGCGTGCGGCACCCCGGCGCCCAGGTAGAGCGCCTCACCGGCCCGCAGCCGGACGTGGTTGAGCAGCATGCCGACGATCACGCCGCGGTCGTCCGGGAAGTCCTCGGCGATCTTGGCGTACGGGGCGTGCTCGCCGTCCGGGGCCGCCACGGCGAGCGCCGCGACGGTCTCCCGGACGGTCCGCTCGGCGGTCGCGTCGTCCATGGTGAGCACGGCGGACAGGGCGCCGCGCAGCGCCTCGGCCGCGGCGTCCCCGGTGTCCTCGACCGACAACAGCTTGATCAGCGGCTCCAGCCCGGGCACCGCGAGGGCGGCCATCAGCGCGGCCGCCTCGGCGGGCCGGCGGAAGCCGCACAGGCCCTCGAACTCGCCCAGCGCGCACACCATTTCGGGCTTGTGGTTGGCGTCGCGGTAGCTGCGCTCGGGGGCGTCCAGCGGGAGGCCGAGGGCGTTCTCGGCGGCGAAGCCGGCCCGGGCCTGGTCCAGCGTGGGGTGGGCCTGGATGGACAGCGGGAGGCCCGCGGCGAGCACCTTGAACAGGAACGGCAGGCTCGGGCCGAAGCGGGCCGTGCTCGCCGCGCCGAGTTCGCCCTCGGGGTCGGCCGCGATCAGCTCGTCCAGCCGTCGCGGGCCCTCGCCGCGGTCGGCGCGGGACGGGTCGCCGGGGTGGGCGCCCATCCACAGCTCGGCCTGCGGTTCACCGGTCGGTTCCTGCCCCAGCAGCTCGGGCAGGGCCGTGAGCGACCCCCAGGCGTACGGGCGGACGGTGTTGACGAGCCTGTCCATGCGCGCGGTCCTACTCCTTCGCTGACGGGGGCGGCCCCGGACGTTCCGAGTCCGGATCGCCGGGGCGGCCCGGCGATCCGGGCGGGTCCGGGCACGAGCAAGGGCATCGACCCTAGCCGACGGTGGTCGCCCGCGGGGAAACGGTGGGCACCAGGTGGGAGTGTGGTGGTCCGACCAGCGGTTCCCGGGCGCGGTAGTAGGATGCCAGGACGCAGTAGTCTCCGCCCTCCGCAGCATTCTCCACCGTGGTCATCCCGTCGGCGGGCTGTCGGCGGGGCCGCGTTCCAGAGTGCGGGCGACGGTGTTCTGACACTCCCCGCCATCGGCCGAGAGGTTTGTACGTGACCGTGAACCAGCAGAGTTTTGCTGATCTCGGCAGGGTCCTGGTGATCATCCCGACCTACAACGAGGCGGAGAACGTCGAGCGGATCGTCGGCCGGGTCCGCGCCTCGGTGCCCGAGGCGCACGTGCTGGTCGCCGATGACAACAGCCCCGACGGCACCGGCGAGCTGGCCGACAAGCTGGCCACCGAGGACGAGAACGTCCACGTCATGCACCGCAAGGGCAAGGAGGGCCTGGGCGCCGCCTACCTCGCGGGCTTCCGCTGGGGCATCGACAACGGCTACGACGTCCTGGTCGAGATGGACGCGGACGGCTCGCACCAGCCCGAGGAACTGGACCGGCTGCTGAACGCGCTGCGCGGCGCCGACCTGGTGCTCGGCTCGCGCTGGGTGCCGGGCGGCCGGGTGGTGAACTGGCCGAAGTCGCGGCTGCTGCTCTCCCGCGCCGGCTCCACGTACTCGCGGCTGATGCTGGGCGTGCCGATCCGGGACGTCACCGGCGGCTACCGGGCCTTCCGCAAGGAGACCCTGCTGGGCCTGGGCATGGACGAGGTGGCCTCGGCCGGGTACTGCTTCCAGGTCGACCTGGCCTGGCGCACGGTGAAGGCGGGCTTCAAGGTCGCCGAGGTGCCGATCACCTTCGTCGAGCGCGAGCTCGGCGCGTCCAAGATGAGCCGCAACATCGTGGTCGAGGCGCTCTGGCGGGTGACCTCCTGGGGCATCGCCGACCGGGTGGCCCGCGTGCGCCGTGGCGCCGCCAAGCACTGAGTCGTCGTGCCGAAGGGCCCGTCCGCCGTTCAACGGCGGACGGGCCCTTCGGCGTGTCCGGGGGCGGTCGGGGCCGGTCAGCAGCCGCCCCTGAGGGCGCTCTCCGGCAGGTAGCGGTCGGCCCAGACGGCCAGTTCGGTGAGGGCCGGCTTCAGCGCGACGCCGCCCTCGGTGAGCCGGTAGCTGACCCGCAGCGGGGGGCCGGGGTCGACCTCGCGGACGACCAGTCCGGCCTCGGTCAGTTCGGTCAGCCGGTCGGAGAGCATGCGCTCGCTGATGCCCGGGACGGCGCGGCGCAGCTCGGAGAAGTAGGCCGGGCCGCCGTTGTTGAGCACGCCCAGCAGCATGCCGGTCCAGCGCTTGCCGAGCAGGGTGAACACCCGGTTGAGGGCCAGGTCGACCTTGCCGCAGGCGTTGGGGCCCGCGGGGGCGGCGCACGGGTCGACGGCGGTCGGGACTGCGTCGGTGACTACCTCGTGCTCGGCCATGGATCCAGCGTACTCGATAAGTCACTAGTGACTGTAGAAAAGTAAGCTGCTACCGTACTTGCAGCTGCAGCGGAAACAGCAGCTGCTTATTCTCTGGAGGTCCCGCCATGCCCACGCTCCTGCACATCGACTCCTCGGCGCTCACCGACGGCTCCGTCTCCCGCGAGGTCACGGCCGCCTTCCGGGCCGCCTGGGAGGCCGAGCACCCCGGCGGCACGGTGATCCACCGCGACCTCGCCGCCGACCCGATACCGCACCTGGAGGCCGCCGGCATCACCGCCGGGTACCTCCCGGCCGAGGCGCGCAACGCCGAACAGGCCGCCGCCTTCGCGCTGCGCGAGCAGCTGATGGTCGAGCTGGAGTCCGCCGACGCGGTGCTGATCGGCAGCCCGATGTACAACTTCACGATCCCGTCGACCCTCAAGGCCTGGCTGGACCAGGTGATCCTGATGGGCCGCACCGCCGGCGAGGCGCCCTCCGCCAAGGGCACCCCGGTCACCGTGGTCGCCTCTCGCGGCGGCTCGTACGCGCCGGGCGCCCCGCGCGAGCCGTTCGAGTTCGTCACCACCTACCTGGAGAAGGTGCTGGGCGGCGGGCTCGGGCTGGAGGTCGACTTCATCGTCCCGGAGTTCACCCTCGCGGCGTCCGTCCCGGCGCTGGCCGACTTCGTCCCGGCGGCCGCCGAGTCCAAGGCGCAGGCGCTGGAGCTGGCCGCCCGCCGGGCCAAGGAACTGGCCGCCCGCGCCGCAGTGTGACCTGCGCCCGAAGGCGCGCCCGGACGGGCGCGCCTCCCGTGCGATCGGCCGCCGGTACTCCCATGCTGTAGGGCGCAGGAAGTCCGACCGCCGACCAGAGGGAGCAGCCCGTGACGTCGTCCCCGCCCGACGAGAGCGCCGGCGCGGAACGGGCGGATGCCGAGCCCGTCGCGGCTGCCGCCGATGACGCCGGGCACCCGGCCCGGCCGCTCGACGTCGCCGTCTTCACCGGGCCCGAATCGGCCTTCTTCACCACCTCCACGCTGATCCTCGGCGAGCGGACCGCGATCCTGGTGGACGCCCAGCTCACCCGCAGCGCCGGGCGCGAACTGGCCGAGTGGGTCGCGGGCAAGGGCCGCCGGCTGCTCGCCATCGTGGTCACCCACCAGCACCCCGACCACTACTTCGGCGCCGAGGAGGTGCTGAAGCTCTTCCCGGACGCCCAACTGCTGGCCGCACCGGCGGTGGTCGAAGGCATCCAGCGCACCGTCGCGGCGAAGGTCGCCCAGTGGAAGCCGGTCTACGGCGACGACATCCCGGACCACCCGCTGATCCCCGCCCCACTGCTGCCCCAGCCGCTGATGCTCGACCGCCAGGTGATCCCAGTGCTGCTGCTCGGCCAGGCCGACTGCGGGGAGTGCACGGTCGTCCACGTGCCGAGCATCCGGACCGTGATCGCCGGGGACTTCGCCTGCAACGGCACCCACGTGTGGACCGCCGACACCACCCCGGCCCAGCGCACCACCTGGGGCCACAACCTCGACCGGATCGCCGACCTCGGCGTCGACCGGGTCATCGCCGGGCACCGCGCCCCCGAGCAGGGCGACGACGCCGCCCGGGTGCTCGCCTTCACCGGCGAGTACCTGCGGGACTTCGACCGGCTGCTGGCCGAGCACCCGGACGACCCGGAGGCGCTGATCACCGCGATGAACGAGCGGTACGGCGAACTGACCCTGCCGTCCTTCCTGCAGCTGGGCGCGGCCGCGAACACCGCCCGGGCCGCCTCCCCGGAGGCCGAGCCGGACGGGGAGCACGGGGAGGGCGAGTAGGGCGGGAAGGACGGGGACGGGGAGGGCGAGTAGGGCGGGATACTGGCCGCATGACGACGCCGTACGACGTGATCGTTCCGGCGGGCGGCGCGGCCCGGAGGCTCGGCGGGGCCGACAAACCCGGCCTCACCGTGGGGGAGACCACGCTGCTGGACCGGGTGCTCGCCGCCTGCGCGGGCGCCCGGACCACCGTCGTGGTCGGCCCGGCCCGGCCGACCACGCACCAGGGCGTCCACTGGACCAGGGAACAGCCGCCCGGCGGCGGGCCGGTCGCCGCCGTCGCGGCCGGACTCGGCCTGGTCACCGCGGACACCGTGCTGCTGCTCGCTGCCGACCTTCCCTTCCTCGACCGGCGGACGGTGGAACGGCTGGCGTCCGCCCTCGACGAGGCCGGTCCGCACGCGGACGCCGCCGTCCTGGTCGACGCGGGCGGACGCGACCAGCCCCTCACCGCCGCCTACCGCACCGCGCCGCTGCGCGCC
Organism: Kitasatospora sp. NPDC053057; assembly: GCF_044546945.1. Classification (NCBI taxonomy): domain Bacteria; kingdom Bacillati; phylum Actinomycetota; class Actinomycetes; order Kitasatosporales; family Streptomycetaceae; genus Kitasatospora; species Kitasatospora sp. NPDC053057. Next base: position 264,827 of record NZ_JBITZP010000002.1, read on the forward strand.
GCGCTGGCCGCCCTCGGCGACCCGGCCGGGCAGCCGCTGCGCCGCCTCGTCGGCGGGCTGAACCGGCTGCGGGTGGCCGACACGGACAACGTCGCGTACGACTGCGACACCTGGGAGGACCTGGAACAGGCGAGGGAGCGGGAACGGTCCTGAGCGCCCCGGGGCGCGCGGGCGGGGGAGGGCGGCGGTGACCACGCACCGGGGCGGGAATCTCACCGGGGCCGCCCCCGGGCCGTGAGGGAAACGACGCGCGCCGCACACGGGGCGAACACCTCGGGGAAACCGCCGATCAGGCAGCATGGGCGCATGGAGCGCACGCTGGAAGACTGGATCGCCGAGGTCAAGGCCGACCTGGGCATCGACCTGGACGTGGACGTCCGGGGACTGCTCGACGTGGCCAGGGTGGTCGCGCACGGAGTGGCCCGGCCGGCCGCGCCGCTGACCGCCTTTCTGATCGGCTACGCGGCCGCGCAGCAGGGCGGCGGGTCGGAGGCCGTCGCCGGGGCGGCCCGGCGGACCACGGCGCTCGCCGAGCGGTGGAAGCCCGCCGACGGCTCGGAGGAGCCGTGAGCGCGGTCGGACAGACCACCGTGGCCGCTCCGTCCACCCGCCCCGGCGTGCTGAGCTGGCCGCGCGCCCGGGAGACCGCGCGCCGGGCCGCGCTGCGCCCGCTGCCGGTGGTCGGGCTGCCGCTGGCCGGGGCGCTCGGGCACGTCCTCGCCGAACCGCTCGGGGCGCTGACCGACCTGCCCGCCTTCGACACCTCCGCGATGGACGGCTGGGCGGTCGCCGGGCCCGGGCCCTGGCGGGTCGCCGGGCGGGTGCTGGCCGGTCGTACCGAGGTGGCACCGCTGGCCGACGGCAACGCGGTCGAGATCGCCACCGGCGCCCAACTGCCGCCCGGCGCCACCGCCGTACTGCGCCGCGAGCACGGCAAGGTGGAGGGCACACTGCTGCGCGACCGCGGCCCGCAGCAGCTGACCACCGGTCAGGATGTCCGCCCGCGCGGTCAGGAGTGCCGCCGGGGTGAGGAGTTGCTGCCCGCCGGGACGGTGATCGGGCCGGCCGTGCTCGGCCTGGCCGCCGCCTGCGGTCACGACCGGCTCGCCGTGCGCCGCCGTGCGGTGGTCCAACTGCTCGTGCTGGGCGACGAGTTGCTCGACGTCGGGATCCCCGGTCCGGGGCTGGTCCGGGACGCGCTGGGCCCGCTGCTGCCGCCCTGGCTGCGGGCGGCCGGTGCCGAGGTGGCCGAAGTCCGGTGTGTACGGGACGACTTCGGGCTGCTGCGGGACGCCCTGCGGTACTCCACCGCCGACGTGGTGGTCACCACCGGCGGGACGGCCGCCGGACCGGTGGACTTCCTGCACCGGGCGCTCGCCGAGGTCGGCGCCCGGCTGCTGGTGGACGGCGTGGCCGTCCGGCCCGGGCACCCCATGCTGCTGGCCGAACTCCCCGGCGGGCGCCACCTGGTGGGCCTGCCCGGCAATCCGCTGGCCGCCGTCGCCGGGATGGTCACGCTCGCCCTGCCGCTGCTGCACGCGCGCGGCGGACGGGCCGCCGCCGGCCCGGCGCTCGCCCCCGCGGCCGTCCTGCTGCCCGGGCACCCGGTGGACACCCGGCTGCAGCCGGTGCGGCGCACCGCCGAGGGGGTCGTACCGCTCGCCTTCGACGGGCCCGCGATGCTGCGCGGCCTCGCCCGGGCCGAGGCGCTGGCCGTGATCCCGCCCGGCGGGGCGGCGGCGGGGGAGGTCGTCGAACTGGTGGAGGCACCGTGAGCGGGCGGTGGCGGCACCTCCGGCCGCAGGCCGGGGAGGCGCGAACCATCGAGACGCGCGTGTGGGCGAGCGCCCCTGCCGAGCGCGGCGGGGCGGGCGCATGAGCCGACTCCGACGCATCTCTGCGCCGGGGACGGAGCCGTGGGCGGACGCCGGGATCGTGCTGCCCGCCCGGCGTACGGTGCCCGCGGTGCGGCAGGTCGGCTCGCGGCTGCTGCTGGCGCCGGACGAAGGGGCGCAGCGCCGTCGACACCCTGCTCGGGCAGGGGGTGAAGAAGGAGGAGATCGTCGTCGTCGACCCGCAGCGCAAGGTGATCGAGCACGCCTCGCAGCACGGCCTGGTCGGGGTGGTCGGCGACGCGACCCGGACCGACACCCTGGTGCGGGCCGCCGTGCTGCAGCTCACCGACCGGGTGATCGTCATCAGGTCGACGGCGCAGGGCGGGGCCTGAGACCCGAACCGCCGTGTGGCGCAGTAGGTTCGGGGCATGCATGCGATGACGATTCCCGTACCCGGCGGCCCCGAGGCACTGGTGTGGGCCGAGGTGCCCGACCCGGTGCCCGGCGAGGGCGAGGTCCTGGTCGAGGTGGCGGCCACCGCCGTCAACCGTGCCGATCTGCTCCAGCGGCAGGGCTTCTACAACCCGCCGCCCGGCGCCTCGCCCTACCCGGGGCTGGAGTGCGCCGGGCGGATCGTCGCGCTCGGGCCGGGCGTGGCCGGCTGGGCGGTCGGCGACGAGGTGTGCGCGCTGCTGGCCGGCGGCGGCTACGCGCAGCGGGTCGCGGTGCCGAGCGGGCAGCTGCTGCCGCTGCCGAAGGGGCTGAGCCCGGAGCAGGCCGCGGCCCTGCCGGAGGTGGCCTGCACGGTGTGGTCCAACGTCTTCCTCACGGCCCACCTGCGGCCGGGCGAGACGGTGCTGGTGCACGGCGGCGCGAGCGGGATCGGCACGATGGCGATCCAGCTGGCCAAGGCGGTGGGCGCGCGGGTCGCGGTGACGGCGGGCAGTGCGGAGAAGCTGGCCCGGTGCACCGAACTGGGCGCGGACATCGCGATCGACTACCGCGAGCAGGACTTCGTCGAGGCGCTCCGGGAGGCCACCGACGGGGCCGGGGCGGACGTGATCCTGGACATCATGGGCGCCAAGTACCTGCAGCGGAACGTGGACGCGCTGGCGGTCAACGGGCGGCTGGTGATCATCGGGCTGCAGGGCGGGGTGAAGGGCGAGCTCGACCTCAACACGCTGCTGCGCAAGCGGGCGGCCGTGATCGCCACCAACCTGCGCGGGCGGCCGCTGACGGAGAAGGCGGCGATCGTGGCGGCGGTGCGGGAGCACGTGTGGCCGCTGGTCGAGTCCGGGGTGGTGAAGCCGGTGGTGGACCGGGTGCTGCCGCTGACCGACGCCGCCGACGGGCACCGGGTGCTGGAGGCGGGGGAGCAGGTCGGGAAGGTAGTGCTGACGGCCTGAGCGGTGCCGCGCAGGGGCCCGAAATGCCGCGATTGTCGGATTGTGTGAGGCTGGTCCGGAGCTGTCCCGCCGCCGACCCCGCCCCCGGGCGCGGTCGGCCGTCGGAAGGACTCCGACCGTGGCCGCAACTCCGCACGACGTCCTCGGGCCGCTGCCCACCGCGCCGTACCACCGTCGTACCCGCCGGACCCGCCGTTCCCGGCGGCTGCTCGCGGCGGCCGTGCTGGCACTGACGCTCCCGCTGGCCGCCGTGACCACGGCGGTGGCGGAGCCGTCGCCGAGCGCCTCGGCCCCGGCGGCGGACTCCTCCGCTCCGGACCTCTCGGCCTCGGACTCCTCGGCGCCGTGCGCCGAGGAGCAGGTCGATCCGTCCGAGGGCTCCGGGCCGTCACCCAACGCGGCGCCGCCGCAGCACGCGGTGTCCAACCGGTGGCGCCCGAACTTCGCCGAACTGCGGGCACACCACCACCGACTGGCCTCGGTCGTGCACCAGGTGCCGGACCAGGCACCCGTCCAAGCGCCTGGCCAGGCACCCGTCCAGGCGCCGGACCAGGCTCAGGACCAGGCCGTCGAGCAGCCGCCCGAGCAGCCGCCCGAGCAGCCGCCCGAGCAGCCGCCCGAGCAGGCCCAGGACCCCACGGCCGACCAGTCGGGCTCGGACTCGAACGCGGATGCCCCGGACACCCCGGCTCCCGCCGCCGACCAGGGCGCCGACGCGGCGCCCTCCGGCCAGCCCGTGGCGGTCGCGACCGTCCCGACGGTCCTCCCCGCCCGCTGGCAGGACCCCTCCACCCTCCAGCTGCCGCTGGGCGTGGGGCTGGGGATGATCGGCTGCGGCCTGGGGCTGATCGGCCTGCGGCTGCGGAAGGGCTGAGCCCCGTCGAACCGGCGCGCAGCCGGCGGGCGGAGTGGAGATTCGGTGCGAGTTCCGGGGCGGGGCGACCCGGCGCCGGCGTGGGTTCTGCGACGCCGTGGCGGGTGGCCCCGCGCCGGGCAGGCGGTCCGGGCGGCCCGGGAACTGAGTATCCGTACGGATTCCCGGGCCGGCCGCGGAGGCGTACCGTCGTCACGGGCGGCGCAGGACGGCGGGACGAACGGGGGCTTCCGCCCGACCAACCCCAGTGAGAGAGAATGTTGTTCATGACGAATCCGATGAACGAGCGCTCGTCGCAGGAGCCCTTCCGGGCCGGCGGCGGGCAGTCGCAGGACGGCCAGAAGGTGCTGATCGTCGGACCGGACGGGCTGCCCGTGGGCCAGGGGTTCGCCGGGGCAGCGATGGACGGGGACGACGAGGCGGACATGCCCCGCGAACTCCCGGTGACCGAGATGGTCGAGCAGCCCGCCAAGGTCATGCGCATCGGCAGCATGATCAAGCAGCTGCTGGAGGAGGTCCGGGCGGCGCCTCTCGACGAGGCCAGCCGGGCCCGGCTGAAGGACATCCACGCCAGCTCGATCAAGGAGCTGGAGCTCGGGCTGGCCCCGGAGCTGGTCGCCGAGCTGGAGCGGCTCTCGCTGCCGTTCACCGAGGACAGCATCCCGACCGAGGCCGAGCTGCGGATCGCCCAGGCCCAGCTGGTGGGCTGGCTGGAGGGCCTCTTCCACGGCATCCAGACCGCCCTGTTCGCCCAGCAGATGGCCGCGCGGGCGCAGCTGGAGCAGATGCGGCGCGCGCTGCCGCCCGGTTTGCACGGCGGCGACCTGGACGAGGAGGACCCGGGCCAGGGTCGCGGGATCCGTTCCGGCCCGTACCTGTAGGCCCTGCCGGGCCCGTCGCCGGGCCGGACGTACCACGACGATCCGCCCCGGACCGCACCGCCGCGGGACGGCACCGACGGTCCGGGGCCAGGATCGGCCCTGGACCGATCACCGTCGGCGGAAGCCGATACCCTGACCCCTGTCGCTGGCCGGTCGAGCCGCCGCGGCAGGGGATTGCCGGGCCAGCGGGCCGGGCCCACCACGTACGGACGAGACCGAACGTCACGGTTGCGGCAGCACCACCGCGCCGAGGGGGAGCAGAGGACCATGAGCGAGCACGGCAACGCGGTCGAGGGCTTCTCCCTGGGCAACGGCCGTTATGTGCTGCAGCGGCTGCTGGGCGAGGGCGGCATGGCCTCCGTGCACCTCGCGTACGACAGCGTGCTGGACCGGCAGGTCGCGCTGAAGAGCATGCACAGCGAGCTGGGCCGGGACGACTCGTTCAAGGAGCGGTTCCGCCGCGAGGCCCAGGCCGTGGCCCGGCTGGAGCACCCCAACATCGTCACGGTGTACGACAGCGGCGAGGACATCGCCCCGGACGGCTCCAGCACGCCGTACATCGTCATGCAGCTGATCGACGGCAAGGGCCTGCGCGAGACGATCAACGAGGCGGTCGCCCAGTACGGCGCGGTGCCGACCGAGGATGCCCTGAAGGTCACCATCGGCGTGCTGAACGCGCTGGAGGCCTCGCACGACATGGGCCTGGTGCACCGCGACATCAAGCCCGGCAACGTCATGTTCGACCGCAAGGGCAATGTCAAGGTCATGGACTTCGGCATCGCCCGGGCGCTGGAATCCGGCGTCACCTCGATGACCCAGACCGGCATGGTGGTCGGCACCCCGCAGTACCTGTCGCCCGAGCAGGCCCTCGGCAAGCCGGTGGACGCCCGCTCCGACCTGTACTCGGTCGGCGTGATGCTCTTCGAGATGCTCACCGGCCAGCTGGTCTTCGACGGCGACTCGGCCTTCTCGATCGCCTACAAGCACGTCCAGGAGGAGCCGCCGGCGCCCTCCAGCCTCAATCGTTCGATCACGCCGGTGGTCGACGCCTACGTCGCCCAGGCGCTGCGCAAGGACCCGGCGCACCGCTTCCAGAGCGCGGCCGCGATGCGGGACGAGGCGGAGCGGCTGATCGCGGAGCTGAAGGGCGGCGGCAACGGGCACCAGCTGCAGGCCAGCACTCCGCTGGTGATCGCCGAGGGCCCGCGCTCGGTGCACGCCGCTCCGCAGACCCCGCACCCGTTCCCGCCGCAGCCGCAGCCGCAGCCCCAGTACCAGACCCCGCCGCCCGCGTACCAGACGCCGCACCCGCAGGCGCCGCGGACGCCGCACCCGTTCCCGCAGCAGCCGCAGCCGCAGTACCAGACCCCGCCGCCCGCCTACCAGGCGCCGCGGCCGCAGGCCCCGCACACGCCGCAGCCGCAGTTCCTCCAGCAAGGGGGGCAGCGGCCGCCGATGCACACCCCGGGCCCGCAGACGATGCCGCCGTACCAGCAGCCGAAGCCCAGCAGTGGCGGCTGCTCCACGGCCTTCGTGGTGATCGCGATCATCGTCGGCGTGCTGGTGCTGGCCGGCATCATCATCGCGATCGTGGTCAACAAGGCGGAGAAGACCACCAACGGCAAGTTCCACTCCGAGCGGCCGGCCGCGGTCGTGGTGGTGGGCCCGCAGGCCGACCGGAACGGTCTGCTCTGACGGTTTCCCGCCGCTTCGCGCGTGTCACGGGTGCGCGCCGGAAGCGGTAGCGTTCGGGGATACGTAAGCGACAGGGCACCGCGATCCGAGCGAACGCCCGGGGCGAGGAGCGATGGCACAGACGCAGCAGCCGGACGACGAGGCGGGTGCCCGAGCGGTCGGACGGACCGGCGGCACGCCGAGGATCCCCGAGTCGGGCGGCGAAGCCGCGACCTCCGCGCTGCCGCCGTTCCGCGGCGCCGGCGGACCGCAGACGCCGGGCCGCGGAGTGCCGCTGGGCACCGTCGGTGACGGCCGCTACCGGCTGACCCACCGGCTCGGCCGCGGTGGCATGGCCGAGGTGTTCGCCGCCGAGGACGTGCGGCTGGGCCGCACCGTCGCGATCAAGCTGCTGCGCGGCGAGCTGGCGCAGGACGACGTCGCCCGGCTGCGCTTCACCCGCGAGGCACACGCCGTCGCGGCGCTGAACCACCACGCGATCGTCTCGGTCTACGACACCGGCGAGGAGTACGTCGGGGACGAGTCCACGCCGTACATCGTGATGGAGCTGGTCGAGGGCCGGACCGTCCGCGAGCTGCTGGTGGACGAGGAAGCGCCGCCGGTCGACCAGGCGCTGATCATCATCGCCGGGGTGCTGGAGGCGCTGGCCTACAGCCACCGCAACGGCATCGTGCACCGCGACATCAAGCCCGCCAACGTGAGCATCACCACCACCGGCGCGGTCAAGGTGATGGACTTCGGCATCGCCCGGGCGCTGACCGGCGGGGCCACCACGATGACCCAGACCGGCATGGTCATGGGCACCCCCCAGTACCTGTCGCCCGAGCAGGCGCTCGGCAAGCCGGTCGACCACCGCTCCGACCTCTACGCGGCCGGCTGCATGCTCTACGAGCTGCTCACGCTGCGCCCGCCGTTCACCGGCGACACCCCGCTCTCGGTGGTCTACCAGCACGTCCAGGACCCGCCGGTGCCGCCCTCGCAGGTCAACAGCCGGGTCCCGGCCGGCCTGGACCCGCTGGTGCTGCGCTCGCTCGCCAAGAACCCGGACGACCGCTTCCAGGACGCCGACGAGTTCCGTGCCCACCTGCAGCACGCGCTGCGCGAGATGCACGGCGCGGCCGGGGCCGGCTGGGTCGGCGCCCCGACCGGGATGCCCGGCGACACCGGGGCCACCCAGGTGCTCCGGCCGGACCAGGCGGCGGCCACCCAGGCCTTCGGCGCGGTCGGTGCGGGCGACCAGACCTCGGTCCTGCGGTACTCGGCCGACGGCCGGCACAGCCCCTCGCCCTACCAGGGGCCCGGCGGCCCGTACGGCGGTGGCGGCGAGGTCGACCACGCCGGGGACGGCGGCCGGCGGCGCGGGCCGTGGGGCTGGGTGGCCGGCGGGATCGCCGTGCTGGTCGCGGCCGGGGCCGGGATCGCCTTCGCGCTCAGCGGTGGTGGCGGTGGTGGCAACAGCCACCAGACGACACCCCCGACGCCCGCCCCGGTGGTCAGCACCGCCGAGACGACCACGCCGACCCAGAACGGCCAGCCGACCCCGCCGCCGTCGACCTCCGGCAGCAAGCGGACGCAGCAGCCGACCGAGCCCGGCACGTACGGCGGAAGCGGCGGGAGCGGCAACAACTACACATCGCCGTCGCCGAGTTCGAGCAAGCACACGCCGAACCCGAGCCCGACGCCGACCAGCACCCACAGCGCGACGGCCAGCCCGTCGGCGACCAGCGAGTCCAGCCCGGCGCCGACCTCGGGCGGCAGCACTCCCACCAATCCGGTGCCGCCCCCTACGAAGCCGACGGGCGGTGGGGCCACGCTGCCCGCCACCAACTGACGGATCAGTTGGCGAAGGCGTCCAGGACCTGCTCGTACTCCTGGCACCACCACGCCAACTGGCCCGCCGAGGCGGGGTAGAGCGGGTCGGCCCGGTGGTCGGCCCGCTGGTAGCGCCACTGCAGCATCCAGAAGTCGTTCAGCCGCTCCCACCAGACCCGGTGGACGGCGGCGGCCAGGTGCTCGGCGGTGGCGGCGCCGGAGGCCCGGTAGGCCTGTGAGTAGCGGCGGACCCGGACCAGGTCGAGGGTGCCGGTGGTCCGGTCGTTGAAGAGCAGGGTGGCGGCGCGGACGGCCTCCTCGGCGCGCGGCTGCGGGCCGAGCTTGTCCCAGTCGAGCACGGCGGTGACCTGCTCGCCGTCCGGGCCCTCGTCGTGCAGCAGGTTGAGGCCGTGGAAGTCGCCGTGGGTCCAGCCGGTGGGCGGGGCGTCGCGGGGGTCGGGGCGGCGGTGGGCGTGTTCGGCGAGCAGTTCCAGCCGTTCGTCGAGCCGTTGTTCGACCAGGGCGTCCAGGTCGTCGTACGGTCGGTGCTCGCGGGCGTGGCGCCGCAGGTCGCGGGCGAGTTCGGCGCTGTCGAGGGGGTCGGCGCTGCGGTAGCCGGCGGGCTGGTCGAGGGGGGCGCAGACGTCGTCGAGCGCGCCGTGCAGCCGGCCGAGCAGCGCGCCGAGGGCGTCGCACCGCGATGGTTCGAGCTCCGTACCGTGTCGGTGTCGGCCATCCACCCAGGGGAACAGCGCGAACAGCCGGCCGTTCAGGCCGGCCACCGTCCCGCCGCGTTCGGCGCAGCTCAGCGGGGGTGCCACGGGCAGTCCCAGGGCGTGCAGGTCGGTCATGGCGCGGTGGTGGGCGAGGATCTTCGGGCGGTTGGCGGTGGCGGCGTCGACGTAGCACTTCAGGAAGTACGCGCCGGCCTCGGTGGTGATCCGGTAGCCCCGGTTGAGCAGGCCTTCGGCGACCGGTTCGGCGGTCAGTAGCCGTCCCACCGGGAAGCGGGCCAGGACCTCGGCGAGTGCGCTGCGCGGGACGGGTGGACTGAGGGTCCCTATCGGCGGGGCGGAGAGGTCGGGGCGGGCCGGGGCGCAGGCGAGGGTCTGGCTGAAAGTCACGTGCAGAGGTTATGGCCCCTTGGTGGGGGCCCTTGACAAACCGTCAGGGCTGTGGCAGTGCTCCGGTCAGTACTGGTGGTCGGCCTGGTGCCGCGCCACGTACGCCGCCGCCTGGGTGCGTCGCTCCATGCCCATCTTGGCGAGCAGACTGGAGACGTAGTTCTTCACCGTCTTCTCGGCGAGGTGCAGCTCGTTGCCGATCTGACGATTGGTCATCCCCTCGCCGATCAGATCGAGGATCCGCCGCTCCTGCCTGGTGAGCTGGGCCAGCCGTTCGTCCTCCTTCTCGCCGCCGTCGCGCAGCCGGGCGAGCACCCGGCTGGTGGCGACCGGGTCGAGCAGCGATCGGCCGGCCGCGACGTCCCGGACGGCGGTGATCAGGTCGGTGCCGCGGATCGCCTTCAGGACGTAGCCGGAGGCGCCCGCCATGATCGAGTCGAACAGCGCCTCGTCGTCCGAGAAGGAGGTCAGCATCAGGCACTTGATCTCCGGCAGCCGGGAGCGGATCTCCCGGCAGACCTCGACCCCGTTGCCGTCCGGCAGCCGGACGTCGAGCACCGCGACGTCGGGGTGGACCGCGGGGATCCGGGTGAGCGCCTCGGCGGCCGTGCCGGCCTCGCCGACGATCTCGATGTCGTCCTCGACCGAGAGCAGATCGTGCACCCCCCGGCGGACGACCTCGTGGTCATCGAGCAGGAACACCCGGATTTGTCCGTTATCAGTCACGCCCAAAGCCTCCCATATCACCGTACATAAGGCCTATCGTTCGCAGCGGCGTAATGGCGTGATCCGGCCACAGTCGCCGAAACCGATACCGAGAACCCCCTTACGTACGGGCTTCCGCCCGGATAACGTGCGCTGGTGTCCTGAAGGCGCTCGAATTGAGAGCTGCGTCACGCCGACCGTCACCCCCACCCTTCCGACGGCGAGCCGGACGCGGCACCCTCGGGGTTGTAGGCCCTGAACAAGTAGGACGTCCTAGCGCAAGCGCGCCAAGGGCGGACGCTGGGTAACGTTCTCGTGAGGGACGCCGTCGGAACAGGATCACCACCTGCCACGCAGTAGGTGCGCACACCCACGCGCGCCCCGCGAGGCGGTGACCGGACCGGTCACCGGCGACCCCGGGCGGCCGGACAGACCGAGGAGTGAACGTGACCGTCAAAAGCACGGCGAGGGCTCGCAAGAAGGCGGCCCCCGCTGTCCCTGACACCCTCCGCGCCACGGGGACGGACGTCCAGCCGGAGCTCGTACAGCTGCTCACGCCGGAAGGCGAGCGGGTCGAGCACCCGGACTACCCCCTCACCACCACTCCGGAGGAGCTGCGCTCGCTCTACCGCGACCTGGTGCTGGTGCGCCGGTTCGACGGCGAGGCGACCGCCCTCCAGCGCCAGGGCGAGCTGGGCCTGTGGGCCTCGCTGCTCGGCCAGGAGGCCGCCCAGGTCGGCTCCGGCCGCGCCATGCGCACCGGCGACTACGCCTTCCCGACCTACCGCGAGCACGGCGTGGCCTGGTGCCGCGACGTCGACCCGCTGAACCTGCTCGGCATGTTCCGCGGCGTGAACCACGGTGGCTGGGACCCGAACGAGAAGAACTTCCACCTCTACACCATCGTGATCGGCGCGCAGACCCTGCACGCCACCGGCTACGCGATGGGCATCACCAAGGACGGCGCCGACGACGCGGTGATCGCGTACTTCGGCGACGGCGCCTCCAGCCAGGGCGACGTCAACGAGGCCTTCACCTTCGCCTCGGTCTACAACGCCCCGGTGGTGTTCTTCTGCCAGAACAACCAGTGGGCGATCTCCGAGCCCACCACCACCCAGACCAAGATCCCGCTGTACCGCCGCGCCTCCGGCTTCGGCTTCCCGGGCGTCCGGGTCGACGGCAACGACGTGCTGGCCTGCCTCGCGGTCACCCGCTGGGCGCTCGACCACGCCCGCAGCGGCAACGGCCCGGTGCTGATCGAGGCCTTCACCTACCGGATGGGCGCGCACACCACCTCCGACGACCCGACCCGCTACCGGCTCGCCGAGGAGACCGAGGCCTGGAAGGCCAAGGACCCGATCCTGCGGCTGCGCACCCTCCTGGAGAAGGAGGGCCTGGCGGACGAGGAGTTCTTCGCCGCCGTCGACGCCGAGAGCGAGCAGCTGGGGCTGCGGGTGCGCGAGGGCGTGCGCAGCATGCCGGACCCGGACCCGACGCTGATCTTCGACCACGTGTACAGCGAGCCGCACGCGCTGGTCGATGAGGAACGGGCCGAGTACGTCGAGTACGCGGCCTCCTTCGAGGCGGGGGAGAACCACTGATGGCCGGTCAGCTGAGCATCGCCAAGGCGCTCAACGAGGCGCTGCGCAAGTCGCTGGAGAACGACCCGAAGACCGTCCTGATGGGCGAGGACATCGGCAAGCTCGGCGGCGTCTTCCGGATCACCGACGGCCTGCAGAAGGACTTCGGCGAGGACCGGGTCATCGACAGCCCGCTGGCCGAGTCCGGCATCATGGGCACCGCGATCGGCCTCGCGCTGCGCGGCTACCGCCCGGTGGTGGAGATCCAGTTCGACGGTTTCGTCTACCCCGCCTTCGACCAGATCGTCTCCCAGCTGGCCAAGATGCACGCCCGTGCGCTGGGCCACGTCAAGATGCCGGTCACCGTGCGCATCCCCTACGCGGGTGGTATCGGCGCGGTCGAGCACCACAGCGAGTCGCACGAGGCGTACTTCGCGCACACCGCCGGTCTGCGGGTGGTCACCCCGTCCAGCGCGCACGACGCGCACTGGATGCTGCGCCAGGCCATCGAGTCCGACGACCCGGTCATCTTCCTGGAGCCCAAGCGGCGTTACTGGGACAAGGGCGAGGTCGGCGCCGCCGCCGACCTGGCACTGCACGACGCCCGGATCGTCCGCCCCGGCACCGACGCGACGCTGATCGCGTACGGCCCGATGGTCAAGGTCTGCCTGGAGGCCGCCGCGGCCGCCGAGGAGGACGGCCGCCGGCTGGAGGTCGTCGACCTGCGCTCGCTCTCCCCGGTGGACTTCACCACCCTGGAGGAGTCGGTCAAGCGCACCGGTCGGGCCGTCGTGGTGCACGAGGCGCCGGTCTTCCTGGGCATGGGCGCCGAGCTGGCCGCCCGGCTCACGGAGCGGTGCTTCTACCACCTGGAGGCACCGGTCCTGCGGGTCGGCGGCTACTACGCGCCGTACCCGCCGTCCCGGGTCGAGGAGGCCTTCCTCCCCGACCTGGACCGCGTGCTCGACGCCGTCGACCGCGCGCTCGCGTACTGATCCCGGGGAGCGTAGATGACCACCGAAGTTCGCTCGCTCCGCGAGTTCAAGATGCCCGACGTGGGCGAGGGCCTCACCGAGGCCGAGATCCTCAGCTGGTACGTCAAGCCCGGTGACACCGTCACCGACGGGCAGGTCGTGTGCGAGGTGGAGACCGCCAAGGCGGCGGTGGAGCTGCCGATCCCGTTCAACGGGGTCGTCGAGCAGCTCTTCTTCCCCGAGGGCGCGACGGTCGACGTCGGCACCGTGATCATCTCGGTGGCGGTGGCCGGGGAGGCGGGGGCCGCTCCGGCCGCCGCGCCCGCGCCCGCCGCTGCCGCCGCGACGCCGGACGCCGAGGCCGAGCCGGAGCGCCGGGAGGTGCTGGTCGGCTACGGCCCGCGCACCGGCACCGCGCAGCGCCGGGCCCGGCGGACGACCACCACCACGACGAAGGCCGCCGCGCCGCAGCCGGCTCCGGCTCCGGCCCCGGTCGCGCCCGCGGCTCCGGCCCCGGCTCCGGTCGCCCTGGTGGCCGAAGTGCCGGTCGGTGAGCGGCCGTTGGCCAAGCCGCCGGTGCGCAAGCTGGCCAAGGACCTCGGCATCGACCTGCGGTCCGTCACCCCGACCGGCCGGGACGGCGTGATCACCCGCGAGGACCTGCACGCCTACGCCGCGGCCCAGGCCGCTCCGGCGGCCCCGGCCCCGGCCGTCGAGCCGGTCGTGGTCGAGGCGGCCGAGGCCGTCGTGGCCCCGGTGCCGGTGTCCGGCGCGGGCGACGTCCGGGTGCCGATCAAGGGCGTCCGCAAGGCGACCGCGCAGGCGATGGTGGCCTCGGCCTTCACCGCCCCGCACGTCACCGAGTTCGTCCAGGTCGACGTGACCCGCACGATGAAGTTCGTTCGCAAGCTCAAGGAGAGCGGCGAGCTGGGCCGGGACGTCCGGGTCAGCCCGCTGCTGCTGGTCGCCAAGGCGCTGCTGGTCGCGATCAAGCGGCACCCGGAGATCAACGCCCAGTGGGACGAGGCGGCCCAGGAGATCGTGGTCAAGGGCCAGGTGAACCTCGGCATCGCCGCGGCCACCCCGCGCGGCCTGATCGTCCCGAACATCAAGGACGCCGGGTCCAAGACCCTTGCGGGCCTGGCCACTTCGCTCGGCGAGCTGGTCGAGACCGCGCGCCAGGGCAAGACCTCGCCGGCCGACATGCAGGGCGGCACGGTCACCATCACCAACGTCGGCGTCTTCGGCGTCGACACCGGCACCCCGATCCTCAACCCGGGCGAGGCGGCCATCCTGGCCTTCGGCGCGGTCCGGGAGCTGCCGTGGGTGCACAAGGGCAAGGTGGTTCCGCGCCAGGTGACCACGCTCGCGCTCTCCTTCGACCACCGGCTGGTGGACGGGGAGTTGGGCTCCAAGGTGCTGGCCGACATCGCCGGCCTGCTGGAGTTCCCGAAGCGCCTGATCACCTGGGGCTGACGGCTCACCGGAGTCGACGAAAGGGGCCCTGCTCCGCACCGCCGTGCGAAGCAGGGCCCCTTTCGTCGTGCCCGCCCGTCGACTACCGACGCGGCCGGAGAAGGCGCGGTCGTTCTTCGCGAAACGGTTGAATTTTTTTCGGGAGTCTTCGGCCGGGCTTCGGGATACTGCCGGAATGACGGATGAGCTGACGGTCCGACCGGAGAAGCCGGCGGTCGAGGGTGGGGAACATCGGTCGCTGCGGCGGGACGTGTCGGCGCCGGCACTGCTGGCCGGGCTGGTCTGCGTCGCGGTGTCGTTCTCCGGGCCGCTGGTGGTGGTGCTGGCGGCGGCCGCCGCCGGGCGGCTGGACCCGGCGCACACCGCGTCCTGGATCTGGGGGGTGGCGATCGGCAGCGGGGTGAGCGGCTTCGCGCTCAGCTGGTGGACCCGGACGCCGGTGATCACCGCCTGGTCCACCCCGGGCGCGGCGCTGCTGGTGACCAGCCTGGGCGACTACCCGTATCGGGAGGCGGTCGGGGCGTTCCTGGTGAGCGCGGCGGTGGTGACGCTGTTCGGGGTGACCGGCTGGTTCGGCCGGCTGATCGCCGCGGTGCCGGTGGGGATCGTGAACGCGATGCTGGCGGGCATCCTGTTCTCCTTCGGCGCCGGGATCTTCGGGGCGGTGCACAGCGCGCCGGTGCTGGTGGTGGGCAGCTTCGCCGCCTTCCTGCTGGCCAAGCGGTTCGCGCCCCGGTACGCCGTCCCGGTCGCGCTGCTGGTCGGCGGGGTGCTGGCTGCGCTCACCGTCGGACTGCCGCTGCACCTGGGCGCGGGCGGGCCGACCGTGCCGGTGCTGACGGTGCCGGCCTTCTCCTGGTCCGCGGTGGTGGGGCTGGGGTTGCCGCTCACCATCGTCGTGCTGGCCTCGCAGAACGCGCCGGGCCTCGGGGTCATGCGGGCCTTCGGCTACCGGGCCGACGACCGGCTGCTGATTGGCTCCACCGGCCTGATGTCGCTGCTGATGGCGCCGTTCGGCTCGCCGGGGGTGAACCTGGCGGCGATCACCGCGGCGATCTGCTCGGGCCCTGAGGCCCACCCGGACCCGCGCCGCCGGTACGTCGCGGGGATGTCCTCGGGCGCGCTGTACGTGCTGGTGGGCAGCTTCGGCGGGGTGCTGGTGAGCCTGTTCACCGGGCTGCCGAAGGAACTGATCGCGGTGATCGCCGGGGTCGCGCTGCTGGCCTCGCTGCAGGGCAGCCTGGCGGCGGCGGTCGCCGAGGAGCGCGGGCGGGACGCGGCGGTGGTGACCTTCCTGGCGAGCGCCTCGGGGATGAGCCTGTTCGGCATCGGCTCGGCCTTCTGGGGGCTGCTCTTCGGGCTCGGCACCCACCTCCTGCTGGACCTGGGGAAGCGCTCCCCACACTGATCGGCGGGATTGATTGGTATGACCAGGACGATGCTGATCATTCGGCCAGGTCGGTGACATTTTCGTCCGCCGGTAGGGGCGACACGCCGGTCCGGGTACGTCTTCGCTCCACCACCCGGGCGACACCGGGTGACCGGAGCCCCGAGGACGCACCCGTATGCCTGCTGGCAACCCTGGCCGTCTCGTCCGGAGTCTGGCCGCCCTCGTACTGGTGTCCACCGCCGTGCTCCCGGCCGCCCTGGAGCTGGTCGGCCCCTCGCCGTTCGGCGTGATCGGGCCTGGCGCCCCCCTCGACCGGGCGGTGCCCCCGCACACCGCGCTCCGCGCCGACCAACGGATACCCGCGGCCGCCCCGACCTTCGACATACGCCGGACCGGGGCCCCGTCCAACCGGATCACCCTGGTCCTGCTCGGCGACGGCTACACCGCGGACGAACAGGAGCTGTTCCGGCAACAGGCCGACAAGACCTGGCACGCCCTGATGGACATCGAACCGTTCCGCACCTACCAGGGGTTCTTCAACATACGGCGGGTCGAGGTGATCTCCCCGGTCTCCGGGATAGTCGAGACGGAGAGCCGCGGCCACAACCCCGCCACCCCGCTGGGCATGCACTTCTGGTGCGAGGGGACCGCCCGGCTGCTCTGCGCCGACGAGGACGCCACCGCCCGCTACGCGGGGGAGGGCGGCGGGCCGCAGTACCTGATCGCGCTGGCCAACTCGACCGAGTACGGCGGCGCCGGGGGCACCGGGGTGACCACCCTGGCCGGGGGCAGTCCGGACGCCGGGCGGATCATCCAGCACGAGATCGGGCACACCGTGGGGGACCTCGGCGACGAGTACGACAGCGCCCCCGACGACGCCGACTACCCGAACCTCTCCACCCTCAACGCCGACGACATGCGGAAGAAGCAGACCAAGTGGTGGCGCTGGCTGGGCGCGGTGTCCCCGGACGGCGCCGGCACCGTCGGTGCGTACCGCAGCGCCAACGGCCTCTACCGGCCCACCCCCGACTCGGTGATGCGCACCCTGGGCAGCGGCTACAACCTGCCCTCCCGCGAGGCGATCATCGAGGAGCTGTACCGCAGGATCCGGCCGACCGACGACCCCTCGCCGCCGCCCGGCGAGGTCACCGGGCGGCCCCGGCTGGACGTCCGGCCGCTGCCGCTGACCGGCTCCCGGCAGCTGAAGGTGGACTGGAAGGTGGACGGCGTCCCGGTGACCCCGCAGGCCGCGGACGCTCGCTCGCTGGACACGGCGCAGCTGAACCTGGCCCCGGGCCGGACCGCGACCGTCACCGCGACCGTCCGGGACACCACGGACTGGGTGCGGGACGAGGCCTTCCGGGACCGCTACATGACCAGGTCGGTGTCCTGGACGGTCACCGGCTGACGGGCCTGTCCTCACCCCAGGCTGGGCGTCCCATCATGGGATGACTAACCTGGACGAACTATGACCGTGGAGCCCGCCCGCTCAGCCCCGCCCCTGTCCCCGTCCGTACCCGCTCCCCGAGCCGCCGCCGAGCCCGCGGTCGCCGTCGAGCCCCCGGCCGCAGCCGTCCTCGTCACCCACCCCGCGCCGCCCGGCGGGCGTGCGGCCTGGCTGGCCTGGTCCATCGGCGTCAGCGTCTACGTCCTGGCCGTCATCCACCGCACCAGCCTCGGGGTGGCCGGACTGGACGCCGCCGAGCGCTTCGGCATCGGCGCCTCCGCGCTGTCCACCTTCTCGATCCTCCAGGTGCTGGTCTACGCGGCCATGCAGGTCCCGGTCGGCCTGCTGGTCGACCGGTTCGGACCGCGCCGGGCCCTGCTGCTCGGCGTACTGCTGCTGAGCACCGGCCAGCTGGCCTTCGCCTTCAGCTCCTCCTTCGCCCCGGCCCTGGCCTCCCGGGCGGTGCTGGGCTGCGGCGACGCGATGACCTTCATCAGCGTGCTGCGGATAGCCGCCCGGTGGTTCCCGGCGGCGAAGAACCCGTTCGTCGCCCAGCTGACCGGCCTGGCCGGGATGGGCGGCAACCTGGTCACCACCGTGGTGCTCGCCCAGGCGCTGCACAGCGAGGGCTGGACGCCCACCTTCACCGCGATCGCGCTGCTCGGCGTCGCGGTGTTCGCACTGGTCGCGCTGTTCCTCAGGGACGCACCGGCGGTCGTACGACCGGCCAAGCCGCCGGTCGACCCGCAGGCCGCCCGCCCGAAGGTCCGGCGGCAGGTCCTGGACTGCTGGCGGGAGCCGGGCACCCGGCTGGGCCTGTGGATCCACTTCACCACCCAGTTCCCCGGCAACGCCTTCGGCCTGCTCTGGGGCATGCCCTACCTGGTCGAGGCCCAGGGCATGTCCCGGGGCGAGGCCGGCGGGCTGCTGACCCTGCTGGTGCTCTCCAACATGAGCTTCGGCTTCCTCTTCGGCCGGCTGCTCTCCGCCTCCGCCCGGGCCCGGATGCCGATCGTGCTCACCGTCATCACCACCACCGGACTCGGCTGGGCCCTGGTCCTGTCCTGGCCCGGCGGACACCCCCCGATGTGGCTGCTGATCGGAATCATCCTGGTCATGGGCAGCAACGGCCCGGCCTCGCTGGTCGGCCTGGACTACGCCCGCACCCGCAACCCGGCCGAGCGGCTGGGCACGGCCTCAGGGATCGTCAACATGGGCGGCTTCATCGGCACGATGATCACCCTGTTCGGCATCGGGGTGCTGCTGGACGCCCTCTCCCCGGGCGGCGCCGAGACGTACTCGGCCACCGCCTTCCGCTGGGCGTTCTGCTGGCAGTACGTGCCGCTGGCGGTGGGAACGCTGATGATCCTCCGGCTGCGGCGGAGGGTTAATGCGGCCGGCGCGTAGGGTTTCCGACCTGTGGAAACGCGCTAACCCTCACTTCTAGTGAGGGTTAGCGGGGGATTAACCTAACCAAAAGTCAGGCATACGGGCGTTCGATTCAACATCGGTACTCCCGCATGAACGCGGCCATCTGCGAGGCCGTCCCGTAGATGCGGTCGATCTGGCGGGCGTTCACTTCCGCGTACATGAGTCCGCGATCGGGCGCGGGCGGGTGGCTCGGCTTCGGCTGCGCTTCCTTCCGCAGGCGGATCAGGTCCACCAGCTTCAGCTTCGGGCAGCCAGGGACGACCCGGCTGCCCCGGATCCCGACCCGCTCCCCGCCCGGGCAGGCGAAGTACGCGCCGAACGGCGGTCCGCTGTCTTCCTCCCGGCTCGGCAGGTGGAGGACCATCTCCCCGTGCCGGCAATGGACCGTCCCGTCCGAGTGGACGGTCAGGCCGGGCCAGTCCTCGTGGTCGATCTCCGCGACGATCCGCACCTGCTGTCCGATCGCCTCGGCCAGGGTCTCCGCCATCCGCCGCTGCTGGGTCGGGATGTCGGTGTCCCCTCGGCGGACGGAGGGGAGGAGGTCACGGGTGACCCACTCCTGGAAGGGTTGGGCATTGGGTTTCGTTGACCTCATGATCAGCGTGTAGAGACCGCTCTCGTTCAGAACCCCGAGAACCGGGTTCCCTCGCATGTAGGGTTTCTGGCCTGCGGAAACGCCGTTACCCTCAGAATTTCTGAGGGTAATCGAGCGCAGGTTGACCGTTCGCGTGTCCACCGGATTCACGATCTTGAGGGCTTCGCTCGGGTTTCCTCGCCCCAGGATCCGACACACGTCCGCCGTGACGAACCACGGCTCCCCGTCGATCATCACGACGCGGATCGGCTGCCCCGTGACCGGGAAGCTCGACCGCACCAGCACCATCTCTTCCTGCTGTTCCTGTCCGTCGTCCATGGGGAACACTCCTCCTTCTTCCGGGTGACGGCATGACTGCCCGGAGTAACGAGGCCAAACAGGTGAGGTGGCGGGTGCTGGGTTGACGCATGGATGCACGAGTGGTGCCCACCCGGCGCACGGTCGTGCGTGTACGCCGGGTGGTGCGCGCCGATGAACCTCAGATGGTGACGGAGAAGTTGGCCAGCACCCGCTCGGCCAGCTCCTTGTCCCCCTCGACGCTCACCGGGCCGGGCCGGCCGCGGCCGCAGGCGAGCCGGACGTACGTCTCCCAGTCCATGGTGAGCTGGACGTCGGGGGCCAGGCTGATCGACTCGTCCACGCTGCCGCGGCCGGCGGGGTCGACCCGCACGGTGCGCAGGAACTCCACCGGGCCGGTCACGTCGACCACCAGGGTCGTCCCGGCCGGTGCGCCGGCGGTGTGGGCGACGGCCTTGGGCAGCCGCTCCAGCAGGAAGTCCCGCGCGACCAGTGCGCCCGGGGCGTCCAGGTTGCCGGGGGTGTCCAGGGCCCGGCGCAGGTCCTGCTCGTGCACCCAGACGTCGAAGGCCCGCATCCGCAGCAGCTCGTGGTACGGGACGTCCCCGGCCAGCGGCCCGGCCGGCCAGCGGACCAGCTCGCCGGGCGTCTGCTTGGCGTTCCGCAGCGCGCGGGAGCGGCGGATGATCGTGTACTCCAGCTCGCTGGTCATCTCCAGCGCGGTGTGGCAGCGGCGCTTGTCCACCGGCAGTTCGATGTAGCGGGCGAACTCGGTGGTCACGTGACGAAGATCACGCGGCAGCGAGTGGATCGGGCGAGGGTCGCCGAGCAGCTCGGACTCCACCGCGATCACGTGCGAGACGACGTCCCGCACCGACCACCCGGGGCACTCGGTGGCCCGGTTCCAGGAGCCTTCGGGGAGGGGGGCGACCAGCTCCGATATGGACTCGATGCTCTGCGTCCACGCCTCGGTGTAAGCCTGCACGGTCTGGTTGTCCGTCACGGGAATCTCCGGCCCTCCGTCAGCTTTCCTACGCTCCGCGCCCGGCCGTCGCGGTCGGCCGGATGGTCCGGCTTCCGGGCGCACACGCTAACCGCACGTTACGCTGCCGGGAGACAGCTGGGCAGCGCTTTCGGGTGACGATCGTAGGTCTCTTGCCGTGGACGGTGGTACTGTGCGCGCTTCATTGATCCAACTCGCGGTCTCCGACGCCGAGCCGCCCGCCGAACGGCGGGCCCGGGCCGCGTCGCTGGTACGGGCACAGCAGGGCGCCGACCTGGTGGTGCTGCCGGAGTTGTGGCCGCTCGGCGGCTTCGCCCACGACCTCTGGTCGGAGGGCGCCGAGACGCTGGACGGGCCCACCTCGGACGCCATGGCGGCGGCCGCCCGGTCCGCCGGGGTCTGGCTGCACGCCGGTTCGATCGTCGAACGCGACCCGGACGGTCCGATCTACAACACCTCGATGGTGTTCGCCCCGGACGGCGAGCTGGTGCACACCTACCGCAAGATCCACCGCTTCGGCTTCGACAGCGGTGAGGCGGTGGTGATGGGCGCCGGGCAGGAGATCGTCACGGCGTCCACCGAGTTCGGCACCCTGGGCCTGGCCACCTGCTACGACCTGCGCTTCCCGGAGCTGTTCCGGGCGCTGCTGGACGCCGGCGCCCAGCTGCTGGTGGTCCCGGCGGCCTGGCCGGCCAAGCGGCGCGAGCACTGGACGCTGCTGGCCCGGGCCCGGGCGCTGGAGGAGCAGGCCTTCGTGCTGGCCTGCAACACGGCCGGGACGCACGCCGGGGTCGAGCAGGCCGGGCACAGCGTCGTGGTGGACCCGTGGGGCCGGGTGCTGGCCGAGGCGGGGGCGGAGGAGGAGGTGCTGACCGTGGAGTTCGACCCGGCCGAGGTGGGCCGGGCGCGCGAGGACTTCCCGGTGCTGCGGGACCGCCTGCTCGGCATTCCGGCGCCCGTCCAGCGTTAGGGTCCGTCTTCAAACTCCCGTCGTCCGCCCGGAGGGCGGGCGGGGCGGCGTTGGGGTGCGTGCATCGCAAGGCGGAGGAGGGAGCCACTGCGGAGCATTGGCGACCGACGACAACGCGGCGAGGCGCGTGCCCCGGCGTCGCCCCGCAGACGCGAGTTTGAAGACGGACCCTAGGCGACCCCGTCTTCCGGAGGGTTGGTTCGGACCTGCTCCCGGCCGGTTTGAGAAGATGAGCACTCGTCGTGTTCCCTGCCGCCGGTCGGCCGGTCCGTCGCGGGTCGGCACGGCGGCCTGCCCGAGGAGGTCGCGCGCATGTCCGGCACCGGCGCTGGCGACACCCCCCGTCCCGTCATCCACCGCAACAGCCTGCGCGAGCAGATCGCCGGCGCGCTGCGTGAGGAGATGATGGCCGGACGGCTGGAGGCCGGCCGCAACTTCACCGTCAAGGAGATCGCCGAGCTGTACGGCGTCTCCGCGACCCCGGCCCGCGAGGCGCTGGTCGACCTCGGGGCGCAGGGGCTGCTGCGGGCCGAGCACCACCGCGGCTTCACCGTGCCGGAGCTGTGCTGGGAGGACTTCCTGGAGATCTTCGAGGCCCGGGTGCTCCTGACCGACAGCTTCCACCGCCAGTTCTCCACCCGCCGGGCGCTGCCCGACCTCACCCGGCTGCCCTCGCTGCGCCGCCGGGCCGACGCGGCGGTGCGGGCCGCCCGGGCCGGGAACCTGGACGTGATGGTGGGCTGCGACCGCCGGTTCTGGCAGGAGGTCTCCGCGCTGCTCGGCAACCGCCGGATCGGGGACTACCTGGACTGGCTGCGGGTGCAGTCCTGGATGTTCGCCGCGCCCTACCTGCGCGCGACGCCCACCCTGGCCGGGGTCTGCTGGGACCGCCACCCGGACCTGGTCGAGGCGATCGAGGCCTACGACCTGGCCGGCGCGCACCGGATCATCTGCGAGTACAACCTGTTCACCGCCCGGCTGCTGGCCGAGCTGGCCGGGCAGCCGCTGGAGTCGGTGACGGTGCTCGGACTGCTCACCGAGGCGGCCGACGGGGAGCCGTTGCCCGTCCCGGTGGAGCCGCCGGCGCCGCAGCCGTCGGCCCAGTCGTCGTCCGAGCCCGGAACCGAGTCCAGAACCGAGCCCGGAACCGAGCCCGAGCCCGAGCCCGAGCCCGAGTTCGGGCCGGAGCCCGGCGGGGCCCGGTCCGGGCGGCCCCGGCGGAGCGACGAGGTCGGCCGGGAGCTGGGCCGTGAACTGGGCCTGGGCCTCGGCCTGGTGCCGCAACCGCGCTGGGTACCGCACACCCGGTTCGGCCGCCGGCTGCCCGAGCCGCCCCCCGAGGTGCCGCAGGGACGGCCCGATCCGCACCCGGCCCCGGGCCGGTAGGGTGGGCGGTCGTCGAACCGGGTGCCCGAACGGGCCCTCCGGGTACCGACTCCGCCCCCCGTCGTCGCCCCGCCCCCGCGGGCGATCCCGCCGTCCGGAGAGGAACTGCCGGCCATGGCCTGCGACCTCTGGCTCGTCCCGCTGGTGGATGTGCTGAGCCACAGCCCCGACAACCCCTTCCGGGACGACCTCGCGCTCTACAACGCGGTGCTGACCTCGCGCGGGCTGCCCGAGGTGCCGGTCTACCAGTTCGTCCCCGGGCTGAGCGGCGCGGTCGAGCCGATAGCCGCCTTCGACTACGACTCGCTGCACTTCCTGCGCCGCGCCTACCTGTTGGGCCTCACCGGCCTGGACATCACCCCGGTCGACTCGCTCGGCGGCGACTACGAGCAGCTGCTGGAGATGTTCGAGAGCAGCGCCGAACAGTCCCACCTGGTCTGGCACTTCGACCACGCCGGCGCGTACGTGCCGATCGAGTTCCAGGCCCCGCTGGTGGACGAGGTGCTGCTCGCCTCCGGCGGCCCGCTCGGCTCGAGCCACGGGCTGCTGCGCGAACTCCAGGCGGTGGCACCGGCGCTGGGCATCGACCCGCTCAATCCGCCGGACCCGACCCGGCCGCTCGGCCCGACCGGTCTGGAGCAGCCGTTCGGGCCGCCGATCGACGACCTGCACCCCTTCGCCCGGGAGCGGCACGCCTGGTCCGGCCTGTACGCGGCGGCGACCAGGAGCGTCAGCCAGGGCTCGATGATCGTCTTCGCGTAGCGCCGTCCGGACCGCCCTACCGCAGCGGCCCCTCCGGCGGCCGCTGGCGCGGCATGGTGGGCCTGGTCCCCGGCGGCGGCAGCACCCGCACCTGGGCGCCGACTCCGGGCTCGGTGCGCCCGCCCCACGCCCCCGCGGACTGGGTGGGCAGCTGGGTCATCGACGCGCGGAACTCGAGCATCCACTCCGAGGTCTCGGTGCGGACCACGTCCGAGACGTCCTCGCAGAACCGGCGCAGCACGCCCAGGCAGCGTTCGGCGGCCTCGCCCGCGGTGCCCTCGGTCGGGCCGAGCACCTCGCGCACGCACTCCGAGGCCCAGTCGAACTGGAAGGCCTCCAGCCGGCGTTGCAGCGCCTGCGCGGTCGAGACGTCCCGCATCCAGCCGGAGGTGAGCCCGAAGGCCCGGTCGGCGCCGTAGCAGGCGGCGGAGAGCGCGAGGCTCACGTAGCCCCAGCTGGTGGCGTGGGCGACGGTGCCGGTCAGGTCCACCAGCGGGGCGGTCACCCCGCCCACCGCGAAGCCGGCCGACACGAAGCGCAGCAGGCGTGCCCAGCGGCGCTTCCAGACCCGGTCCCGGCGGTACCACTCGATCGCCTCGACCGCCCGCTCCTCGGACCAGCGGTAGAGCTCCTCCAGCCGTTCGGCGGGCTCGCCCCAGTCCCCGAGTGGGAACTGGCGGGCGCTCAGATCGGTCCGGCGGCGGGTGGGGGCCCGCCGGGCCACGGCTGCGGCCGGCTGGTCCTCCTCACCGATCTCCTTGCCCCAGGCACTCTCCTCGGGCTGCATTTCCGGCTGGCTCACCTGTGGGGCTCCCTGTGGCGGGCGGGCGGCTGGGTCTGTCGGCACATCGGCTGACGTGACGTCTGCCATTGGTTGTCCAACAGCACTTCTTACCGCCAAATGGCTGACCGTGGGGGCGCTTCCCCGTTGATCGTTACCGGTTTCGGCCACCGGAACCCGAGGTGGGAGGGTTGCGGGGGGCGGCGAGATTTCACCCGTCCGAGCGAGGCTCCCGTGACCCGCCGTCCTGACCCGGACACCGGCCGCGCATCCGGGCCCGTCGGACTTGGAGGATCCTCCCATGCCGTCGGCGTACGGACCGCTTCTCCTGGAGGATCCGACGAGGATTCGACGGGACCGGAGAGCGGCCGGAACAGGCCACCGACTACGCTGCCTGGCGTGAAGGTCCTCGTCATCGGCGGCGGCGCCCGCGAACACGCCCTGTGCCGCTCCCTGTCCCAAGATCCCTCCGTGACCGAGCTGCACTGTGCCCCGGGCAACGCCGGGATCGCCCAGGTGGCGACGGTCCACCCGGTCGACCAGCTGGACGGCGCCCGGGTCGCCGACCTGGCCGCGAAGCTCGGCGCCGACCTGGTCGTCGTCGGCCCCGAGGCCCCGCTGGTGGCCGGCGTCGCCGACGCCGTGCGCGCGGCCGGCATCCCGGTCTTCGGCCCCTCCGGCGCGGCCGCGCAACTGGAGGGCTCGAAGGCCTTCGCCAAGGACGTGATGGCCGGCGCCGGCGTGCCCACCGCCCGCTCCTACGTCTGCACCACCCCGGAGGAGGCCGCCGAGGCGCTGGACGCCTTCGGCGCCCCCTACGTGGTCAAGGACGACGGCCTGGCGGCCGGCAAGGGCGTCGTGGTCACCTCCGACCGCGCGGCCGCGCTGGCGCACGCCGCCTCCTGCGAGCGCGTGGTCATCGAGGAGTACCTGGACGGCCCCGAGGTCTCGCTGTTCGCGATCACCGACGGCACCACCGTGCTGCCGCTGCAGCCCGCGCAGGACTTCAAGCGCGCGCTGGACGGCGACGAGGGCCCCAACACCGGCGGCATGGGCGCCTACTCGCCGCTGCCGTGGGCGCCGGCCGGGCTGGTCCAGGAGGTCCTGGACACCGTCCTGCAGCCGACCGTGGACGAGCTGCGCCGCCGCGGCACCGAGTTCTCCGGCCTGCTGTACGCGGGCCTGGCGCTCACCTCCCGCGGCACCCGGGTGATCGAGTTCAACGCCCGCTTCGGCGACCCGGAGACCCAGGTCGTGCTGGCCCGGCTGCGCACCCCGCTGGCCGGCGTCCTGCTGGCCTCCGCCACCGGCACCCTGGACCAGCTGGAGCCGCTGCGCTGGGACGAGGGGGCGGCCGTCACCGTGGTCGTCGCCTCCGAGGGCTACCCGGCCGCGCCGCGCACCGGCGACCCGATCGAGGGCCTGGCCGAGGCCGAGGCGGACGGCACCGCGTACGTGCTGCACGCCGGGACGAAGGCGGACCAGGACGGCCGGGTGCTGAGCGCCGGCGGCCGCGTCCTGTCGATCACCGCGACCGGCGCCGACCTGGCCGAGGCGCGCGACCGCGCGTACGCGGCCGTGGAGCGGATCTCGCTCAAGGGCGGCCAGCACCGCACCGATATCGCGCTGAAGGCGGCCACCGCCTGAGGCACCCACGCCCCCGCGGCCCCCGTGCGAACGCTCGCACGGGGGCCGCGTTCGTCCGGCGAGCGCCGGAAGGGGCGCGAACAACCCGCAGAGCGCAGCGCCCCCGGCGTTTCCGGGGCGGGAGTGGTTCCGGGGGGCCGACGCACCGTTCGGCGGGCGGATTCCAGCCCATCGGGTGACAGCAACCGCATCCGGCTGACGCAACCGGTCGCCCGGCCTTATGGTGCGCTGGATCGCCGTGCGACGGGGCCGTGCGCCGGGGGCGCCGCCGGGTAGCGGCGCGCCCGCGGGGGGATGCTGGACGGCGATCGGCCGGGCCGTCGCCCGGTGCTTCGCACCGGACCGGTCGCGGGCGTCCGGAAGCGGCGTCACCGGGACGACCGGGCGGCGTCACCGGGACGAGTGGAAACCGGGGCGATCCGGAACACCCGCCCGGACCGGGGCGTCGAAAATGTCAGTAGCGCCACACAGCATGCACTGCCGGGGATCGGACGCCTCCGCTTCCCGGTCGGAACTGATCGTTTCGAGTCGGCTCAGGGCCCGTAGGCGGGCGCCCGAGGGCTCCGAAGGGGGTGCCGCACCGTATGGCCGTCGACACCGCGCGCGCTCACGCCCAAGCGGTCCTGCGGATCCGGGGCCTCGCCCTGGCCGCCGCAGTACTGCCCGCCGCCGTCGCGGTGGTCCTGCTCGCGGGCCGGTTCACCGGCCGGATCGGGGCCGCCGGATCCTCCGACGCCGCCGGGTGGGACGCCGCCCGCTGGGTGGTCTGCGCGCTCGCCGCGCTCACCCTGCTGGTGGCCGGGCTGACCGCCCGCGCCCTGCGCCGGGCCGTCCCGCCGCAGACCCCCGCCGTGCCGGTCGGGCGCGCTGCCGCCCCCGAGCTGTACCGGCTGATCGACGAACTGGCCGACCGGCTGGACGTCCCCGCACCCTCCGCCGTGGCCCTCACCCCGGACTGCGACAGCTGGCTGGAGGACGTCCCGCCGCCGCAGCGCCCCCGCCGGCCGCGGCCGCACCCCGGGGCGCCCGCGCCGGTGCTGGTGATCGGCTCGCCCTTCCTCTGGTGGATGCGGTCCGGCGAACTGCGCGCCCTGCTCGCCCCCGTGGTGGCCGGCACCGCCGCTTCCGCGGACCCGGAGATCGCCGCCGCCCGCCGCTTCCTGCGCAGCCTGGACGCCTGCCTGGACTCCGGACCGGGCGCGGCCCCCGGCCTCGGCGGCGCCACCCTGGCCGCCCCGCCCGCCCCGCCGCGCCGCGGTCCCGCCGGGCTCGCCGACCGGATCACCCGGCGGATCACCCGCCGGCTGCTGGGCGCCTGCCGCGGCCACTCCGCCGAACTGGAGCGGTCCGTCGCCGGCTGGGCCTCCGAGCAGGCCAGGGCGGTCGACTACGGCCTGCGGATCGCCGCCCAGGAGCAGGTCGGCCTGGCCTACGCCGGCTGGGACCGGCTGCTCACCCGGGTCGCGCTGCCCGCCTGGCGGCTCGGCCGCCACCCCGCGCACCTGAACGCCGGCGTGGTCGCCGCGCTCACCGAGCTGTCCCGCCGCGACCGGCTGGCCGACGGCTACGGCACCCGGCTCGGCGACCGCCCCGCCTGCGACCTGCTGGAGGAGCCCGGCGCGGTCGACCGGGCGGTCTCCCGGCTCGCCGCCGACCTGTTCTTCGGCCGCCCGGCGGCCGGCGCCTGGCACGAGCTGGAGTGGGTCGACTACCCGGCCGAGGTGGTGGACGCCGGCTGGCGGGCCCGGGCCGCCGCCCTGCAGGCCGCCCTGGACCGGCTGGCCCCGCAGCCCCGCCCGGGCGCCCCGACCCTCACCCGGCTGCTGGTCCGGCTCGCCGAGGGCGACGGCGAGCAGCTGGCCGCCGCCCTGGCCGCCCAGCTCGCCCGCACCACCACCCCGGCCCCGCTGCTCGAACCCGACCGCACCGGCCGCGACCTGCTGGTCGACCACGTCACCGCGATGGTCTGCTGCGCCGCCGTGGACACCGCGGGTGGCGCCCCCGGCCTGGACTGGCTGGACGGCCCGGTGCTGCTGCTCGGCGGGGTCCGCCGCACCGACCTGGCCGCCCCGGTCGCCCAGGCCGTGGAGCAGGGCCAGGACGGCCCGCTGCGCGCCTGGCTGGACGCCGCGGAAGTCCGGCTGGAGAAACCCGTACGCCTCTGACGCCCCGCCGGTCCCGGGCGGCGCTCGGCGCCCCGGCACGCGCCCCCGGGAGCCTCGGCCGCCGGCCGTCTCCGCAGGCCGGAGGGCCTGTCCCGGAGGCGCGCGAGATTCCCGACACCAATTGCTACCGTGGGGTGACGGAGCGCCAGCACTGTGTGGTGTATTAGACCGCACGCACATCCGGGGGGCACGTGCCAACCGGACGGAAGTGCACCTGGGAGGGGCGCGTGGGGACCGAACTCAACCGCCGCTGGGAGTCGGGCACGCACGCTTACAGCGTCTCCGACCCCTTCGGCCAGGGCCCGCTGCCCTGGCTGCGCAGCCCCGACCAGTACCTGGCCGGGGCGGAGGGCGCCGTGCCCTGGTACGTCTCGGTGGACGCGCCCGGCCAGCAGCCGCTGTCGGCGGGCGTGCGGCCCAAGCCGCCGGTCGGCACCCCGCAGAGCTCCAACGACGTCGACCAGCAGATCAAGGGCTTCGCCTCGGCCGGGGTGATCCGCCCCGGCGGCTCGGTGGACTTCCGGGTCACCGTCAACCCGCCCCGCGAGTTCACCGTGGACGTCTACCGGATCGGCCACTACGGCGGCGACGGCG
The DNA here is from genome assembly GCF_044546945.1 of Kitasatospora sp. NPDC053057. Lineage (NCBI taxonomy): Bacteria > Bacillati > Actinomycetota > Actinomycetes > Kitasatosporales > Streptomycetaceae > Kitasatospora > Kitasatospora sp. NPDC053057. The sequence goes on from NZ_JBITZP010000002.1 coordinate 293,657, forward strand.
CCCGCCACATGACGTCCAGTCCGCTGATCGCCGGACTGGCCCAGCCCGCCCCGCTGGTGGTCGAGCGGACGGTCTCCTGCCACCACTGGTGGCACTCCTGGCGGCTGCAGGTCCCGCTGCACTGGAAACCCGGCGCGTACGTCGCCGTGCTGACCACCGCGGACATGCTGCACCGCAGCCACATCCCGTTCACCGTGAGGGACTTCGCCGACCAGGGGCACACCGCCGAGCTGCTCCTGGTGCTCCCGGACGTGACCTGGCAGGCGTACAACCTGTTCCCCGAGGACGGCCGCACCGGCGCCAGCCTCTACCACGCCTGGGACGGCCGGGGCGGCCTGGTCGGCGAGCCGGAGGCGGCCGTCACGGTCTCCTTCGACCGCCCGCACGCCACCGCCGGGCTGCCGCTGCACGTCGGCCACGCGTACGACTTCATCCGCTGGGCCGAGCGCTACGGCTACGACCTCTCCTACGCCACCGCCACCGACCTGCACGCCGGCCTGGTGGACCCGTCCGAGCACCGGGCGCTGGTCTTCCCCGGCCACGACGAGTACTGGTCCGAGCCGATGCGCCGGGCCGCCGAGCGGGCCCGGGACGGCGGCACCTCGCTGGTCTTCCTGTCCGCCAACACCATGTACTGGCGGGTCGAGCTGACCTCCGCGGCCTCTGGCGAGCCCAACCGGCTGCTGAACTGCCGCAAGCGGCAGAAGCCCGGGCCGGGCAGTCCGGCGGCCGGGGTGCCCGGCGCGGCCAGCGCGCTGTGGCGGGACGCCGGCGAGCCGGAGCAGCACCTGCTCGGGGTGCAGTACTCGGGCCGGGTCGCCGCGCCCGTCCCGCTGGTCGCCCGGCACACCGCGCACTGGCTCTGGGACGGCACCGGGCTGCGGGAGGGCGACGAGCTGCCCGGCCTGGTCGCGGGGGAGGCCGACCGGTACTACCCGAAGGTCGCGTTGCCCGAGCACACCGAGCGGGTGCTGCTGGCCCACTCGCCGTACCGGGACCTGGCCGGCCGCACCCGCTACCAGGAGACCTCGCTGTACCGGGCGCCCAGCGGCGCGTACGTCTTCGCGGCCGGCACCTTCGCCTGGTCGCCCGCCCTCGGCCGCCCCGGACTCACCGACGAACGGGTCCAGCGGGCCACCGCCAACCTGCTGGACCGGCTCTGCAAGAACTGAGCCCGGGCGGGCGTGAAAGACTGCGGGGGCAGTGACCTCCCCTTTCGCGGTGCCTCACGCCCGTGAACGACCCCTGAGGACTGAGACATCTTGAGCGGATTTGTCACCAAGCCCGAGCCGGTTCAGGTACCCGGCCTGGTCCACCTGCACACCGGCAAGGTGCGCGACCTGTACCGCACCGAATCGGGCGAGCTGGTGATGGTCGCCAGCGACCGGATGTCCGCCCATGACTGGGTGCTGCCGAACGAGATCCCGGACAAGGGCCGGGTGCTCACCCAGCTCTCGCTGTGGTGGTTCGAGCGGATCGCCGACATCGTCCCCAACCACGTGATCTCCACCGAGATCCCGGCCGGCGCCCCCGCCGACTGGAAGGGCCGCACGCTGATCTGCAAGAGCCTGGACATGATCCCGGTCGAGGCGGTCGCCCGCGGCTACCTGGCCGGCTCCGGCCTGACCGAGTACAACGAGAGCCGCACGGTCTGCGGCATCGCCCTGCCGGAGGGCCTGGAGAACAGCTCCGAGCTGCCCGCCCCGATCTACACCCCGGCCCTCAAGGCCGAGGTCGGCGAGCACGACGAGAACGTCCCCTACGAGGAGACCGCCCGTCGGATCGGCGCCGAGCTGGCCTCCCAGGTGCGCCGCACCACCCTGGACGTCTACGCCCGGGCCCGGGACATCGCCCGCGACCGCGGCATCATCCTGGCCGACACCAAGTTCGAGTTCGGCCTGCTGGACGGCGAGCTGATCATCGGCGACGAGGTGCTCACCCCGGACTCCTCCCGCTACTGGCCGGCCGACGACTACCAGCCGGGCCGCTCCCAGGCGTCCTTCGACAAGCAGCTGATCCGCGACTGGCTGGTCTCCCCGGCCTCCGGCTGGGACCGCTACAGCGAGCAGCCGCCGCCGGAGCTGCCGGCCGAGGTGGTCGAGCAGACCCGGGCCAAGTACATCGAGGTGTACGAGCGGCTGACCGGCACCAGCTGGGTCTGAGCCGCACAGGTGACGCCCGCGAGCGCTAGATCCACCCGTGCTCGCGGGCGATCCGCACCGCCGCGTGCCGGTTCTCCGCGCCCAGCTTGGTGGCCGCCGAGGACAGGTAGTTGCGCACGGTGCCCTGGGAGAGCGCGGCCCGTTCGGCGATCTCCGCGATCGGGGTGCCGTCCGCGGCCAGCTCCAGGACGTCCGTCTCGCGCGGGGTCAGCGGGGTCTCCCCGGCGCTGATCGCGTCCGCCGCCAGTTCCGGGTCCACGTACCGGCCGCCGGAGCGCACGGTGCGGATGATGCCGGCCAGGTCGGCCGCCGAGACGGTCTTCGGCAGGAAGCCCCGCACCCCGACCTCCAGCGCCCGCTTCAGGTAGCCGGGGCGGCCGTGGCCGGTGACGATCATGCAGCGGCAGTCCGGCAGCAGCCGGCGCAGCTCGGCGGCCACCTCGATGCCGTCCTTGCCGGGCATCTGCAGGTCCAGCACCGCGATGTCCGGCCGGTGCGCCTGGGCCATCGCCAGCGCCTCCGGGCCGGAGCCGGCCTGGGCGACCACCTCGATGTCGTCCTCCAGCGAGAGCAGCGCGGCCAGCGCGCCGCGGATCAGGTGCTCGTCGTCGGCGAGCAGGACGCGGACGGGCGCGGCGGTGTTCTCGGTCATCGGGAGGCCTCTCTCAGCCTGGCAGCGGGACGGTGGCGAGCATCCGGAAGGTACCGGGTGCGGCGGTCGGGACGGTCAGCTCGCCGTCGTGGGCGGCCAGCCGCTCGCGCAGGCCGCGCAGCCCGGTGCCGCTGCCCTGGGAGGGGACCGGCACGGCGGGCACCCCGTCGTTCTCCAGCTCCAGCACCGCCCGGCCGTCCTGCTGCCGCAGCCGGATCAGGCAGTGGGCGGCCTCGCTGTGCCGCAGCACGTTGGTGGTGGACTCGCGGATCACCCAGCCGAGCACCGACTGCACCGGGGGCGGCAGCCGGTCGGCCTCCTCGCCGAGGTCGATCTCGCAGTGGACGTCGGCGGCGCGCAGCACCGCGCGGGCGCCGATCGCCTCGGCGTGCAGGTCGGCGGTGCGGTAGCCGCGGATGACGTCCCGGACCTCCCGCTGCGACTCCTGGGCGATCTTCTGCACCTCGGACATCTGATCGGCGGCCTCCGGCCGTCCGCGCCGGGCGAGCTGGACGGCGAGCTCGCTCTTCAGCGCGATGGTGGTGAGGTTGCGGCCCATCACGTCGTGCAGGTCGCGGGAGAACCGCAGCCGCTCCTCGGCGACGGCCAGCCGGGACTGCGCCTCGCGGGCGGCGTCCAGTTCCCAGATGATGGCGGTGAGCCAGGCGAAGCTGCGGCAGCTGGCCCCGAGGAAGGTCATGGCGACCGCCATGACCACCAGGTATCCGGTGGCCGCGGCCACGCTGACCCCGGCCAGCACCATGGCCGGGCCGACCGCCAGCACCATGCCGAGTCCGGCGGGGGCGGACCAGCGCGGGGGCAGTCCCACGCACACCGGACTGAAGCCGAAGATCAGCAGGTAGCCGACGACGAGCGCGGTGAACGGAAGCTGCACCGGCTTCGCCGTCATGTCGCCGGCCGGTCCCACCAGCATGACCGCCCAGGAACCGGCCACCACCAGGCCGATGGTGAGGACGACCCAGCGTCGGTGGTCGGTGGGCCGCCGCAGGTAGTGGTCGAGGGTCACCCGGAAGGTCCGCAGCAGCACGAGGGTGGCGGCGAGGCCGATCAGGAGGGACACCTGGATCGCGGGGGCGTTCTCGGCCGTTCCGGCTCCGGTGCCGATGGCGAAGAGCACTCCGGGCAGGAGGAAAAGGGCCATCAAGTAGAGGCACCAGCGGAGGTAGAACTCGGTGCGCTGCGGTTTGCTCAGACGCCGCCAGTTGCGCAGCGGTGACCGCATTCTCAATCTTCCGCCCCCCGTTCGACCGCGATCATGCCTTCCGCCTTCATATCAGAGGTCGAACCGGGGGCGGTCCTTCGGATTCCTTTTCCGCTGCGGTCAGCGACGCGGTTCCCACCGGAAGTAGCGCACCGCACCCCAGACCGCCAGGCCGAGCCAGACGGCGCCGGTGACCAGGTGCGGGGCGGCGGCGCCCCAGCTGCCGAGGAAGCCGGTGGCGGCGGCCGAGCCGTCGGTGCCGAACCAGCCGACCCGGATCAGCTGGAAGGCCGGGGTCGTCGGCAGCAGGCGGCAGACGTCGGCCAGCTGCGAGGGCATGACCTCCAGCGGGACGAACAGGCCGGAACCGAACTGCATGACCAGCATGACCGGCAGGGTGGTGATGCCCGCGCTCTCCACGGTCTTGGTGAAGGCGCTGGACAGCGCGGCCAGGGCGATCATGGTGGCCAGCAGCATCAGCAGGCCGACCAGCATCAGCACCGGGTTCACCGGCACGGCCAGGTGCAGCCCGAGGCTGCCGCCGATCCCGATCAGGGCGGCCATGAACAGCCCGAGGGCGAGCGAGGGAACGGCCGTGCCGAGCAGGATCTCCAGGTCCTTGGCCTCGCCGGTGCGCAGCCGCTTGAGCACCAGCTCGCCGCGCCGCCCCACGTACGCGACGGTCAGGTTGTAGTACACGACGAAGGCCAGGATCATCCCGACCGAGCCGTAGATCAGCAGCGAGTGGACGTCCAGCCCGGGGTTGTTCTCGGACTGCTTCTTGAGCATCCCCTGCAGGCTGCTGATCAGCACCACCGGCAGCACCACGGCGGTGAACAGCGCGGTGCGGTTGCGCAGCAGCAGGGTGGCCTCGGCCCGGCCGAGGGCGAGCAGCCGGCCGGCGGTGGTGCTGGGCGGGCCGGTGACGGTGGCGGTGACGGTGGCGGCGGTGGTCATCGGGCGGATCCGATCAGGCGGCGGCGGGCGGGACGGCTGGCGGTGGGGGCCTGCGGCGGGGCCTGGTGGGCGGCCTCGGAGGCGATGGCGAGGAAGGCCTCCTCCAGCGAGGCGCTGCGGGCGTCCAGGGCGCCGAGCGCGATCCCGTGGTGCCGGGCCCAGCCGAGCAGGTCGGTGAGGGTGTCCTGGAGGCCGACGCTCTGCACGGTGACCTTGCGGCCGTCGACGGTGACCTCGGCCCCGGGCAGGACGGGCAGGGCGGTCCCGGTGAACTCCGGGAGTTCGAAGGTGATCCGGGAGGGCCGGCCGGCGATCACCTCGGCGACGGTGCCGGTGGTGACGACCTGGCCGCCGTGCATGATGGCCAGCCGGTCGGCGAGCTCCTCGGCCTCCTCCAGGTAGTGGGTGGTGAGCAGCACCGTGGTGCCCTGGGCACGCAGCTCGCGGACCAGCCGCCAGACGGCGGCGCGCGCCTCCGGGTCGAGGCCGGTGCTGGGCTCGTCCAGGAAGAGCACCTCGGGGCGGCCGAGCAGGGCCATCGCGAGGTCGAGCCGGCGCCGTTCGCCGCCGGACAGCTGCTTGACCCGGACGCCGGCCCGGTGGCCGAGGCCGACCAGCTCCAGCGCCTCCGCGACCGGGCGGGCGCCGCTGGTCACCCCGGCCCAGGCACGGCCGGTCTCGGCGGCGGTGAGCTCCCCGGGGAAGCCGCCCTCCTGGAGCATGACGCCGATCCGCGGGCGGACGGCGGCGCGCTCCTTGAAGGGGTCGCGGCCGAGCACCCGGACGGTGCCGCCACTGGGTGCGGCCAGGCCCTCGATGACCTCCATGGTGGAGGTCTTGCCGGCGCCGTTGGTGCCGAGCAGGGCGAACAGCTCGCCGCGGACGACGGTCAGGTCGACGCCGCGGACGGCGTGGTACTCGGTGGTGCCGGTGCCGTAGTGCCGGTGCAGGTCGGTGACCTCGATCACGCTGTCGCCGGGGCGGCCGGGCTCGCTCGTTTCCATGCCCCCAAGCCTTCCGCCGTCCCGGTCGCGCGGGCAGTGCGCGCCGTCATGGGTCGGCGGTGCGGATCCACGGGTCGGCGATGACAAATGTCATGGGGGAATGGGGGAGGAGCAGCCGGGCCGCAATCACCGGGGCCAAAACGTCGAAGGCCCCCTCGATCGAGGGGGCCTTCGCTCTGGAGCGGACGACGAGATTCGAACTCGCGACCCTCACCTTGGCAAGGTGATGCTCTACCAACTGAGCCACGTCCGCATGGTCAAACTATTGAGTTGTGCTGTGCTCGCGCACTGCGAGCGGACGACGAGATTCGAACTCGCGACCCTCACCTTGGCAAGGTGATGCTCTACCAACTGAGCCACGTCCGCATGGTGCCTGGTGGGGCACCCGCCGCCTCTTCGGATCTCTCCGTTGCGGCGACGAGGAATACTCTACAGCATCGTTCGGGGTGGTCGCCCCACCCTTTCGGTCCAGGCGGGCAGGGCGACCGGGGGCGGTGCCCCGACGGGGTCAGTTCGCCTCGGCGAACGCCTCGTACACGTGCTTGGGGATCCGGCCGCGGGCCGGCAGTTCCATGCCGCGCGACAGGGCCCAGGCGCGCACGGCGGCCGGGTCCGGGGTGAGCGCGGTACGACGGAAGGACTTTCCGGTGCGGCTCTGGCGCCGGCCGGCCGCGACGAACGGGGCGAGAGCCTCCCGCAGCTTTTCCGCGTTGTCCACGGACAGGTCGATCTCGTACGACTTCCCGTCGACGCCGAAGTGGACGGTTTCTGCGGCGGCGCCGCCGTCCAGGTCGTCGGAGAGCGTGACAACTACACGCTGAGCCATGGGTGTCAATCCTCTCGGGCAATTCGGCCGCCGGTTCACGGAGTGCGCCCCGTGGCCTGATGTGCACCAACTCGCGCAAGCGCACACGGGCAGGCCTGGTGGCCCGCCGGATACGCAGCACTTGCCGCGACAGGTGGCCCTATTCTGCACCCGAAGGGGGTCGAAATCGAAGAGTCCGGCATTCTTTTCCGGATATTCACGAGTCTTCGCGGGGCTGCCGGATACCGATGTGCGGGACGGGCGGTTCTGTCCCCAAGTGCCGTATTCGGGTGTTCTTCGGGGGCTGCCGTTCGGGGCGCCGAATCCCCGGAAACGGGCCGGCCCGGGCGGGGGGCGGGGGTGCCGGATCCCTTGCGGCGTAAGGGTCCTGGGTCTACGCGCGTCACCCTCCCCGGCCAGCAATCCTGCCCCAAACGGCCGGTAGTCTGGAGTTCCCCCGCCTCACCGAAGACACCACCGGGAGTGCCAGTGGCACGCGTCGTAGTCGACGTCATGCTCAAGCCGGAGATCCTCGACCCCCAGGGACAGGCGGTGCAGCGTGCACTGCCCCGTCTCGGATTCACCGGGATCGCCGACGTCCGCCAGGGCAAGCGTTTCGAGCTGGAGCTGGAGGGCCCGGTCGACGACGCCGCGCTCGCCCGTATCCGCGAAGCCGCCGAGACCTTTCTCGCCAACACCGTGATCGAGGACTTCACCGTCCGCGTCGAGGAGGCGGCGAAGTGACCACCCGCGTCGGCGTCGTCACTTTCCCCGGCTCGCTCGACGATCGTGACGCCCAGCGTGCGGTCCGCCTGGCCGGCGCGGAGCCGGTCGCCCTCTGGCACCGTGACAAGGATCTCCACCAGGTCGACGCCGTCGTCCTGCCGGGCGGATTCAGTTACGGCGACTATCTGCGCTGCGGCGCGATCTCCCGCTTCTCGCCGGTGATGGAGACCGTCATCGAGCAGGCCAAGCTCGGAATGCCCGTCCTGGGCATCTGCAACGGCTTCCAGGTGCTGTGCGAATCGCACCTGCTGCCCGGCGCGCTCCACCGGAACGACTCGCTGCACTTCATCTGCCGCGACCAGAAGCTGCGCATCGAGAACGCGGAGACGGCCTGGACCGGGGATTACTCGGCCGGCCAGGAAATCGTCGTCCCGCTGAAGAACGGCGAGGGCCGCTTCGTCGCGGACGCGCACGTCCTGGACGAACTCGAGGCGGAGGGCCGGGTCGTGGCCCGGTACCTCGACGTCAACCCGAACGGTTCGTACCGCGACATCGCCGGCATCACCAACGCCGCCGGCAATGTCGTCGGCCTGATGCCGCACCCGGAGCACGCCGTGGAGCCGCTCACCGGTCCGACCACCGAGGGCCTGGGCTTCTTCACTTCCGTACTGAAGCAGCTGGTGAACGCCTGATGAGCCTCGACACCGTCAAGAACGCCGAGCAGACCCCGGACGCCGCCCAGCCGTGGGCCGAACTCGGCCTCAAGGAGGACGAGTACGCGCGCATCCGGGAGATTCTCGGCCGCCGCCCGACCGGCGCGGAACTCGCGATGTACTCGGTCATGTGGTCCGAGCACTGTTCGTACAAGAGCAGCAAGGTCCACCTGAAGCAGTTCGGCGAGAAGAAGCCGGATTCGGACGCGATGCTCGTCGGCATCGGCGAGAACGCCGGTGTGGTCGACGTCGGCCAGGGCTACGCGGTGACCTTCAAGGTCGAGTCGCACAACCACCCGTCGTACATCGAGCCCTACCAGGGCGCGGCCACCGGCATCGGCGGCATCGTGCGCGACATCCTGGCGATGGGCGCCCGCCCGGTCGCCGTGATGGACCCGCTGCGCTTCGGCGCGGCCGACCACCCGGACACCCGGCGCGTGCTGCCCGGCATCGTCGCGGGCATCGGCGGCTACGGCAACTGCCTGGGCCTGCCGAACATCGGCGGCGAGGTCGTCTTCGACTCCTGCTACCAGGGCAACCCGCTGGTCAACGCGCTGTGCGTGGGCGTCATGAAGCACGAGGACATCCACCTCGCGCAGGCCTCCGGGGCCGGCAACAAGGTCATCCTGTACGGCGCCCGCACCGGCGGCGACGGCATCGGCGGCGTCTCGGTGCTGGCCTCCGAGACCTTCGACGACACCAAGCCGGCCAAGCGCCCGGCCGTCCAGGTCGGCGACCCGTTCCAGGAGAAGCTCCTGATCGAGTGCACCCTGGAGATCTTCCGGGAGAAGCTCGTCAAGGGCATCCAGGACCTCGGCGGCGCCGGCCTGTCCTGCGCCACCAGCGAGCTGGCCTCGGCCGGTTCCGGCGGCATGCGGATCGACCTCGACACGGTGCACCTGCGCGACCACACGCTCTCGCCGGAGGAGATCCTCATGAGCGAGTCGCAGGAGCGCATGTGCGCGATCGTCGAGCCCGACAAGGTCGCCCGCTTCCTGGAGATCTGCGAGAAGTGGGACGTCATCGCCAACGTCATCGGTGAGGTCACCGACGGCGAGCGCCTGGAGATCTTCTGGCACGGCGAGCTCGTGGTGGACGTGCCCCCGCGCACCGTCGCCCACGAGGGCCCGACCTACCAGCGCCCCTACGCCCGCCCGAGCTGGCAGGACGCGCTGCAGGCCGACGCCCCCACCGCCGAGCGGCTGGCCCGCCCGACCACCGGCGAGGGCCTCAAGGCCGACCTGCTGAAGGTCGCGAGCCACCCGAACCAGGCCTCCAAGTCCTGGATCACCGACCAGTACGACCGCTACGTGCTCGGCAACACCGTGCTCTCGCACGGCGAGGACTCGGGCATGATCCGGATCGACGACGAGACCAACCTCGGCGTCTCGGTCGCCACCGACGGCAACGGCCGCTACGCCAAGCTGGACCCGTACACCGGCGCCCAGCTGGCCCTGGCCGAGGCGTACCGCAACGTCGCGGCCGGCGGTGCCAAGCCGCTCGCCGTCTCCGACTGCCTCAACTTCGGCTCCCCCGAGGACCCGGACGTCATGTGGCAGTTCGCCGAAGCGACCCGCGGCCTGGCCGACGCCTGCCTGGTGCTCGGCACCCCGGTCACCGGCGGCAACGTCTCGCTGTACAACCAGACCGGCGAGGTCGCCATCCACCCGACCCCGGTGGTCGCGGTGCTCGGCGTCATCGACGACGTCACCCGGCGCACCCCGGTCGCCTTCGCCGAGGAGGGGCAGCTGCTCTACCTGCTCGGCGACACGGCGGACGAGCTCGGCGGCTCGGCCTGGTCGCAGGCCGTCCACGACCACCTCGGCGGCCTGCCGCCCAAGGTGGACCTGGAGCGCGAGCGGCTGCTCGGCGAGATCCTGATCTCGGCCTCGCGCGACGGCATGATCGACGCCGCGCACGACCTGTCCGACGGCGGCCTCGGCCAGGCGCTCGTGGAGAGCTGCCTCAAGGGCGGCCACGGCGCGCGGATCATCGTGCCCGAGGGCACGGACCCGTTCGTGTTCCTGTTCTCGGAGTCGGCCGGCCGCGCCGTCGTGGCGGTGCCGCGCAGCGAGGAGCTCCGCTTCAACGACATGTGCACCGCGCGTGGCCTGCCGGCCACCCGGATCGGTGTCGTGGACGGCGACGCCCTGGACGTCCAGGGGCAGTTCACCGTCTCGCTGGCCGAGCTGAAGGACGCCCGCACCGGCGTCATCGAGGCCCTGCTGGCCTGACCGGCCGTTTCGAGGGGCGGGCGGTTCTCCGGAACCGTCCGCCCCTCAGGCCCTGGGCGTATGTTGGGCCCCATGCCTGCCAAGTCCCGTACGTACCAACCGCAGAAGGTCCGCGCCGCGCTGGCCGCCCAGACCGGTGCGCTGCGCGCCGCCGTGGCCGGGCTCGGCGACGAACAGCTGGACCTGCCGACCAGGTTGGGGGGCTGGCGGGTGCGGGAGCTGCTCGCGCACCTGGCCATCCAGCTCGACTTCCTCCCCGTGCACCTGGACGATCCGCTGGAGGGGCGGCCGGCGCTGGACCTGCTGGGCTGGGTCTCGGCGGTCGGCACGGTCGCACCGGCGCTGGACGCCCGGACCCGGGAGCGGGCGGCCGCCGGGTTCGGCGGCGATGCGGCCTCGGTGGCGGCCGCCTTCGGGCGGGCCGCCGACGCGCTGACCGGGCTGCTGGAGCGGCCCGAAGCCGCCGACCCGGTACGGCGGTTGGAGATCCGGCTCGGCTCGATGCTGCTCTCCGACCTGCTGGTGACCAGGCTGGTGGAGACGGTCGTGCACGCCGACGACCTGGCCGACGCACTGGGCCTCGCCGCCTTCCCGCACGACCGCCAGGCCGTCGCCGCCGTCACCCGGCTGCTGGCCGACGCCTTCGCCGCCCGCGCCCCCGGTGGCGCGGTCGAACTGCGGATCCCGCCGTACGCGGTGGTGCAGGCCGTCGAGGGCCCCAAGCACACCCGCGGCACTCCGCCCAACGTGGTCGAGACCGACCCGCTGACCTGGATCCGGCTGGCCACCGGCCGGGTGCCGTGGGCGGCGGCGGTGGCGGACCACGGGGTGGCCGCCTCGGGGGAGCGCAGCGACCTGGCGGAGTACCTGCCGATCCTGGGTTAGCGGTTAGCGGTTAGCGGCTGGCGACTGGCCGCTAGCCCTTGAGCTGGCCGACCAGGGCTTCGGCGGCCTTGCGCAGCGGTTCGCCGGCGAGGGCCGGGTCCGGGGTGGCCTGGCCGGTGGTGTTCTGGTCGAGCATCAGCACCAGGTCGCCCTCGCCGTGCAGCGCGATCCGGGCGACGGCGGCCGTGCCCCCGCCCGGGGTGAGCTTGGTCTGCCCGACGGCGGGCCGGTCGGCGGAGAACTGGGAGAGCTGGTCCACGCCGAGCAGTCCGGCGCGCGCGATCGAGGGGAGCATCATGCTGATGCCGTAGTCGTTCTTCGGCACGGCCAGCAGCTCGACGTCGACGGTGGACCCGCCGACCGTGTACGAGCAGGTGATCTGGGCGTTCGGGGGAGTGGCCGGCATCTCGGTCATGGTCGGCGGGTGGGTGGCTCCCGAGGGCCAGGGCTGGGCCGGGACGCCGTCCCCGGCGTTGCCCGTGACGGAGCGTCCGTCCGTCACGGCGGGGGCGACGGCGCCGGTGATCCCCGCCCCGGAGGCGGCCTTGGCGAAGTCGAGGCCGAACGGGCAGGTGCTGGACTTGTTCTTGAACAGGTCCAGGGCGGTCGACCGGACGCGGTCATAGGAGAGCGCTCCGCCGCTGGTGGCGGTGTCGGTCGAGGACGAGCAGGCCGCGGTGCCGAGTGTGATCCCGGCGATGGCGAACGCGGCGGTGAGCCTCAGGCGTTGGGCAGCGGTCATGATCGGAGGGTAGGCCGTGGTTGTGCCGGCGGGTTGCCGTTCAGGTCTCAACTCCGTTGCACTACGGGACGGCCGGGCCGCTCAGGTAGGTGCCGTCCGCCGAGTACGGCCAGGCGTTGGGCACGCAGCCCTTGAGGCCGTAGATCTGCTGCATCATCGCGGGCGCGGGCTTGCCGGGGCCGGGGCAGGTCTCGTGTCCGTGGCCGATCCGGTGGCCGACCTCGTGGTTGACGATCAGTGCCCGGTACTCGTCCAGCGGGCCGCTGAACTGCGGTGAACCGGTGTTCCAGCGCTTGGAGTTGACGATCACCTGGTCGCCGACGTCGCAGTTGACCTCGCCGTGGGTGTCCAGGCCGGAGGCGCCGCAGATCTTGTCCACGGTGGCCGGGGAGGCGATCTTCACGGTGAAGTCGTACGAGCCGCCCGCGACCAGCTGGAAGGCGTTCTTGTGGTCGTTGGTCCAGCCGCGGCGGTCGCCGAGGATGCCGTGGATCTGCGCGGCGGCGGAGGCGGCGTCGATGCCGATGCCGTCCTCGATCTCCACCCGGTAGCGGCGCACGGTGCCGCGGCCGACCGCCTTGGCGCTGGCGGGGGCGATGCTGAAGGTGCCGGAGCCCTTGGAGGGGCCGGGGTCGGGCGCGGTGGGCGTGGGGGTGGGGGCCGTCGTGGGCGTCGGGGCCGGGGTGGCGGACGGGGCTGGAGCCGCTGCGGTCGTCGGCGCCTGCTCGCCCGGCGGGGCGACCCGGGCCTGGGCGGTCGCGGCGGGGGCCGGGGCGTCCGACGGGCCGGTCAGCGCGAAGGCGGCGACGCCCAGCAGCAGGACGGAGGCGATCAGTGCCGTGAGCATGCCAGGGCCGATCCGGCGGCGTGACCTGCGGCGTCGGCGGGCGCTGCGAGCGTTCTTCGGTGGGGCGGCTCGCCTGCGGGCGGATCTGGCTGCGGGCACGAGCGCCACCCTGGCATGCGAACGGGTGAATGTCTACATACCTGGTATGCAGCCGCCCGTTGGCCCAGGTCGGCGGGACCGTGGTCACCGTCCGGCACCGAGCGCCCCCGCGGGGCCGCCGATCAGGGCGGGGAGGTTGACCCCTGGGCCCCGGGTGGCAGACTGCACTGCATGGCGATTCACAAGAATCTTCTCGACGGCCCCGACCCGACCCTCCTGCCGGAGGACGAGCAGCCCTACCGGATGCTGGCGGAGGAGTCGGCCTCACCGACCCAGGTGGCTGCCGACTTCCCGGCCTTCTGCCTCGCCTGGGCCATGCTCGCCGACGACGCCTACGCGGCCGGCCGCTACGTCGAGTCGTACGCCTACGCCCGCACCGGCTACCACCGGGGCCTCGACGCGCTGCGCCGCAGCGGCTGGAAGGGCCACGGGCCGGTGCCGTGGGACCACCGCGGCAACCGCGGCTTCCTGCGCTGCCTGGCGGCGCTCGCCCGGGCGGCCGGCGCGATCAAGGAGACCGAGGAGGAGGCCCGCTGCTGGCAGTTCCTGAAGGACAGCAGCGCGGAGGCGTACGCGGAGCTCAAGCAGTAGGACCACGGAACCATCCGGACATGACCGTGCCCCCGGCGGGAGACCGCCGGGGGCACGACCGTTCCGGGCCCTGATCCCTCAGGCCCTCAGCGGGCTCACTTCAGGCGCTTGCCGGCCGAGCGCAGCTGCTGGGCGGCCTCGACCACGCGGGCGGCCATGCCGGCCTCGGCCAGCTTGCCCCAGGTGCGGGGGTCGTAGGTGTTCTTCTTGCCGACCTCGCCGTCGACCTTCAGCACGCCGTCGTAGTTGGCGAACATGTGGCCGGCCACCGGGCGGGTGAAGGCGTACTGGGTGTCGGTGTCCAGGTTCATCTTCACGACGCCGTTCTCCAGCGCGGTGGCGATCTCCTCGGCGGTGGAGCCCGAGCCGCCGTGGAAGACGAAGTCGAACGGGTCGGTCTTGCCGTACTGCTTGCCGATCGCGTCCTGCAGCTCGCGCAGCAGCTCCGGCTTCAGCACGACGTTACCCGGCTTGTACACGCCGTGCACGTTGCCGAAGGAGGCGGCCAGCAGGTAGCGGCCCTTCTCGCCCAGGCCCAGGGCCTCGGCGGTGCGCACGGCGTCGTTGACGGTGGTGTACAGCTCGTCGTTGATCTCGTGGGTGACGCCGTCCTCCTCGCCGCCGGTCGGGGTGATCTCGACCTCAAGGATGATCTTGGCGGCGGCGGCCTGGGCCAGCAGCTCCTGAGCGATGGACAGGTTGTCGGCGAGGGTCTCGGCCGAGCCGTCCCACATGTGCGACTGGAACAGCGGGTTCTCGCCCTTGGCCACGCGCTCGGCGGAGACCGCCAGCAGCGGGCGGACGTAGCCGTCCAGCTTGTCCTTCGGGCAGTGGTCGGTGTGCAGCGCGACGGTGATGTCGTACTTGGCGGCGACGATGTGCGCGAACTCGGCGAGGGCGACCGCGCCGGTCACCATGTCCTTGTTGTGCTGGCCGCCCAGGAACTCCGCGCCACCGGTCGAGATCTGGATGATGCCGTCGCTCTCGGCCTCGGCGAAACCACGCAGTGCGGCGTGCAGGGTCTGCGACGAGGTGACGTTGATGGCCGGGTAGGCGAACTTGCCCGCCTTGGCCCGGTCGAGCATCTCGTTGTAGACCTCGGGAGTTGCGATGGGCATGCGATCCGCTCCTGTCGGGTTGCGGCGTACGGACGGTGCTGTCCGACGCTGTGTACGCCTTCGTGACGACTCCGTGCCGGCCCGCCGACGCGCGGCGCTGCGGTGTGGCTCTCCGGCACCAAGGTTCGAGGCGACCTCCGCGGTACGGCCATGAGGGTGGTCGGCCGCCGCGGACCGGACGCCTGGGCCATCTTCCCAGACTCGTGCCCGCAGGTCAGCAGGAGCCCGCCTGTCGGGACGTCGTCCGGGAAGGCTGGGCCGGAAGTCGACGGCGGGCCCGGAGCCGCGCCCACGGGCCCTGGCCGGAAGTCGTCGGAAAGGTACGCCCGCTATCCTGCGCCCGTGGACTACAACCAGCTGGCCGTCAATCTGCTCGACGCCAAATCCCTGATCTCGTCCCTCGGCGCCATCGGGCTGATCGCGATCATCTTCGCGGAGACCGGCCTGCTGGTCGGCTTCTTCTTCCCGGGCGACTCGCTGCTGATCATCGGAGGTGTCGCCGCCTCGAACGCCGCCTCCTCGGTGCTCGGCGACGGCGCCAAGTTGCCGATCGCCGTCCTGCTCACCGGCTGCCCCATCGCGGCGATCGCCGGTGCCCAGCTGGGACACCTGATCGGGGCCAAGGTCGGGCCGAAGATGTTCGACAAGCCCGACTCGAAGATCTTCCGCCGCGACTACGTGGTCAAGGCGGAGGAGTACTTCAACAAGTTCGGCTCGGGCAAGGCCGTCGTGCTGGCCCGCTTCATGCCGATCATCCGCACCTTCCTGAACCCGGTGGCCGGCACCCTGGAGATGCCCGCCAAGACCTTCTTCGTGTGGAACGTCATCGGCGGTGTGCTCTGGACCGAGTCCATGCTGCTGATCGGCTACTTCTTCGGCGACGCGCTCGCCCCGGTGATCGACAAGTACCTGATCCCGGCTGTGCTGCTGATCGTGCTGCTGTCGATCTCGCCGATCCTGGTCGAGGTCATGCGGGAGCGCCGGAAGAAGAAGGCCGGCCTCGTCGAGGCCCCCGCCGCGGACGCGGCCCAGGGCGGCAGCGGGCGGCACCGGCGCGGCTGAGGCCCTCGTTCACGGCCTCGCTGTCGATGGTTCGAGGGCCGGGTCCCGTTCCACGTGGTTTCACGTGAAACAGGACCCGGCCCTTCGTGTCGCTCGGGGTCCCGTACGGTCAGAGGCCCAGGTCGTCCAGGGTGTACGCGGTCACGTACTGCAGGCCCTGCTCCTCGACGGCGCCCGCGCCACCGCGCTCGACGATCACCGCGACACCGACCACCTCGGCGCCCGCCTCGCGCAGCGCCTCGACGGCCTGCAGCACCGAGCCGCCGGTGGTGGAGGTGTCCTCGACCGCCAGCACCCGGCGGCCCTTCACCTCCGGGCCCTCGATCCGGCGCTGCAGGCCGTGCGCCTTGCCGGTCTTGCGGACCACGAAGGCGTCCAGCTTCTGCCCGCGCGCGGCTGCGGCGTGCAGCATCGAGGTGGCAACCGGGTCGGCACCCAGGGTCAGACCGCCGACGGCGTCGTACTCCAGGTGCGAGGTCGCGTCCAGCATCACCCGGCCGACCAGCGGGGCGGCCTCGCCGTCCAGCGTGATCCGGCGCAGGTCGACGTAGTAGTCGGCCTCCTTGCCGGAGGAAAGGGTGACCTTGCCGTGCACGACGGCCTTGTCCTTGATCTGTGCCAGCAGGGCGTCGCGGTCGTTGCTCATGAGCGTTCAGTCTAGGCCCCGTCCTCGGACTCCCGCCTGCGGGGCGGCGCCGGGGCCAGGCCCTGAACCCTCCTGAGGCACTCGCGGCTAGCGGCGGCGCAGCGCCCTGACCAGCACCACGGCGCCGCCCAGCAGGGCCACCGAACCACCGATCACCCACGGCACCGCACTGCGGCCGCCGGTGCCCGGCACCACGATGCCGCCGGCCTCGCCGCCCCAGCGGGACGCCGCCCGGGCCCGCGCGCTGCGGGCCGGCAGCGCCGGGGCGTACCGGCCGCGCGGCGGGGCGTGGTCCACCTCCTCGGCCGAGCGGCCGACGATGCTGCGGCGCACCGGGCCGGTGAGTTCGGGCTCGTCCTCGTAGGCGAACAGCGGCTCGGCGGGGAGTTCCTCGGCGACCCCGTCCTGGGGGCCGTCACTGCCGTCCCCGGTGGCGTCGGCCTCGTCGTCGTGGTCGTCGACGTCGTCATCGTCGTCGTCGGCGGAGCCGGTGGGGAGGCCGAAGCGCTCGGCGTCGGCGTCGGAGAAGGCGATCAGGTCGGAGAGGTCGTCCTCCAGGTCGTCGCCGGGCTGGTCCTGGCGCTCCTCGATGAAGACGATCTCGGCGTCGGTCCCGGTCCCGGCCTCGGTCTCGGCCTCATCGCCGGTCTCGGTCTCGTCCGTGCCGTCGTCGCCGTTCCCGTCCCCGGTCTCGTCCGTGAGCTCCTCGTCGCCCTCCTCCGGGGCGTCCGGGGAGGTGAGCGCGGTGGCGAAGCGCTCCAGCAGACGGCGACCGGCGGCGTCGAGCGTCTCGGCGTCGAACTCGGTCAGCCGGCCGGTGGCGCTCAGATCGCCCGTGAAGCGGACCACCGCGGTGCCGTCCTCGGCGCCGTCCATGACGCTCACCCGCACGGTGGCGGTCGCCTCACCGCTGCCCCGGGCCTCCTGACCCTCGGCCAGCACGGTGAGCACACCGTTGCGGCCCTCGATCAGCGACAGCACGCCCTTGAAGGTGATCGTGGAGCCGCCGATCCGCAGCTTCAGCCGGCCGCCGATCTCCTCGGCCGGCCCGGTCCCGACCGCCGCCGGCTCGGTGCTCAGCCCGGGCACGCTCCGAGCCAGCAGCGCCGGATCCTGCAAGGCCCGCCGCACCAGCTCTGCGGACATCGGGACGACAACCTCATGCTCCATGCCACGGAGCCTACCGACTGGGCCCGGCCCGGTCCCTACCCACCACCGCCCGATTTTCCCCCACCACCCAACCCAACCGTGTTCGCCCGCCCGTAGGCCCCGCGTGCGGCCCGGGTGGCCCCGCCGGCGGCGCGAGTCGACGGCGAGCCCGGCCGACCTTCCTCGCCGTACCTCCCCGCCCGGCCGTCGGCCTTCTTGTCAGCGCGGGTCCTCTTCCGCCGCTTCCCCGCCCGGCCGCTGGCCTTCTCGTCAGCGCGGTTCGAGGAGCGTGAGCGGGGCCGGGGGACGGGGCGGGCGGAGGGCGGTGAGGCGGGTGGTGGAGCTGCTGAGGGCGGTGGGGGTGAGGGTGCGGGGTGGTGGGGCGTCGAGGGCGAGGGTGAGCGGGGGCGGGGTGGCGGCGGCGAGCAGGAAGTCCTGGGCGGCGTCCGGCGGGCCCGGGCGGCAGGTGCCGGTGGCGCTGCCCTGGACCGCGTACGGGGTGGTCTGCAGTCCGGCGGCCCGCAGCCCCGACTCGATCTGCCACAGGCGGTCCCCGTCCCCGCCCTCGCCGCCCCGGACGGCGATCCGGCCGCCGGGGGCCAGCAGTCGGGCTGCGAGGCCGTAGAACTCCTGGGAGTGGAACTTGACCGGCCCGCCGTCGGAGGGCGCGGGCAGGTCGGCGAGCACCACGTCGTACTCCTCGGCGGGCGGCGCGCCGCGCAGCCAGGCCATCGGGTCGGCCGCGGTGGTGCGGACCCGGGGGTCGTCCAGGGAGTGGCCGTTGAGGGCGGCGAGTCCGGGATCGGTGCGGGCGAGCCGGGGGAGGGCCGGGTCGGCGTCGACCAGCCGGACGGCGCGGACGCCCTGGTGTCGCAGCACCTCCCGCAGGGCGAGGCCGTCGCCGCCGCCGAGCAGCAGGATCCGGGTGTCGGGCCCGGCGGCCAGCGCGGGGTGGACGAGCGCTTCGCTGCCCCGGTACTCGTCGGGCCCGCAGACCGTGAGGCGTCCGTCGAGGTAGAGCCGGAGCGGGCCGTCGGCGGGGCCGGTGAGCACGATCTCCTGGTGCCGGCTGCGGGTGGCGTAGCGGACCTGGTCGCCGTAGAGGGCGTGCCGGGCGGCGCGTTCGATGGAGTCGGAGCCGGCGGCGGCGGCCGCGAGCACGGCGAGGACGAGGGTGCAGCCGCCCCAGAGCAGCCGTCGTATCCGGGGGGCGGGTTCCTCGCGGAAGAGCCAGAGCACCACGGCGGCCCCGGCGACGGCGTTGACCGCCCCGGTGAGCAGTGCGCCGGTGCCGGGGCCGAGGCGGGGGAGGATCAGGAAGGGGAAGGCGAGTCCGCCGATCAGCGCGCCCACGTAGTCGGCGGCGAACAGGTCGGCGACCGCGCGTCCTGCGTCCTCGCGCCGGATCCGCTGGATGAGGGTCATCAGCAGGGGGATCTCGGCGCCGATGAGGATGCCGATGAGGCAGGTGAGGCCGACCATCGCGGCCTGGTAGCGGCCGATCCAGGCCCAGCAGGAGTACAGGGCGAGGACGGAGAGTCCGCCGGTGAGCGCGAGGGCGCATTCGACCAGGGCGAAGGCGGTCGCGGGGCGGCGGGTGAGCCGCTTGGCGAGCAGTGAGCCGAGGCCCATCGCGAACACCATGACGGAGAGCACGACGGAGGTCTGGGTGACGGTGTCCCCGAGCAGGTAGTCGCCGAGCGCCACGAGTTCGAGCTCGTAGACGAGTCCGCAGGCCGCGCAGACGAACGCGGCCAGCAGGACGGTGAGCCGGGCGAGCCGGGGGCGGGAGCGCAGCCGGGACCGACGGCGGGCGGGCAGGGGGATGAGGCTTCGCCCGGGCGGGGGTGGGGTGCCGTCGTCGAGGTCCACTCGCGGGCGTGCGGGCGGACCGGCCGGATGATTGATCACGAACAAACGCTAGGGGACATGCGGGACGGATAGCTGCGCCCATCCGACGGACAGTGAGGGCCGTCGGATTGACGAATCGTTCGTGCGTGCGATTCATGGGTTTGTACTGGGTGGCGTATGACCGGACAGGTGGCCCTGCCCGGCTCGTGGGCCCTCACGCCCCCGACACCACCAGCGAGGAGCGGGTGCAGACCAGCTGCCCCTCCTGCGGGTAGGCGTGCCAGGTCCGCCAGAGCAGCCGGTCCGGGCCGCCCTGGGTGACCAGTGCGGTGAAGGCGCTCGGGTCGCCCGGGAAGACCCCGGCGAGGCCGCGCGGGTGCCCCTCGACCAGGGCCAGCAGCTCCTGGGCACGGGCCACGAAGTCGTGCGGGGGCAGTGCCTCGATCCGGGCGGCGAACTCGTACTCCCAGCCGCCGACCTGCTTGGCCACCCGGGCCGGCAGCGGGGTGCGGCGGCCGGGCAGGCAGGCGACGGTCTCCAGGCAGTCGCCGGGGCCGGCCGAGATCACCACCTGGTGCGAGGCGCCCAGCAGCCGCAACTGGAGGGTGCCGGAGCCGCCGGGGCGGCCGCCGCCGAGTCTCAGGTCGCGGACGGCGAGAGCGGGCAGCGGGTCGCCGCCGAGGCACCAGGCCAGGTCACCGGCGCGGGTGTCCGTGTAGGAGGTCTGCAGTGTGGTGAGCATGCTCGGCTCCGCTTTTCAGCTCCGTGCGCGCCCGCCGAGCAGCAGCGAGTAGGCCTAGGCGATGGCGAGGCTGTTCGTGGCTGTGCGGCCCTGGGCGCGGCCGACCGTGGAAGGAAGGATTCCGGCTGGAGATTCAGCAGCAGAGAAGCATGAATACGCCGGGTCCGTCGGTGATTTACCCAACTTTGTCAAGCATTCACCGTTTCGAGCACACCTGCTTCCCGGCTCTGATCGACCCGGTGTGCGACTTTGCACAGCACGCGCCCCTGCCACCGGCCCGTGCGCCGTGCGCGCTGGGTGTGCGCTCTTCGCGCGCTCCATGCGCCGCCGCCCTCCACGCACAGGGCGTGGAGGGCGGCCGAACATGCCAGGCGGGCCGTCGGATTTGCCTCAGTGGCAGCAAAGAAGCATGCCACCAAGGAAAGTTGATCGCGAATCAGAACTGACGTCGGGCCGGAATCGGTCCCGTTCGATGGGGCGCGCGAAACCCCTGTTCGCGCCGTAGACGCGCAACGCACTCCCGAAGCCCCCCGCCCCCTTGCACAAACCGATCCCAGCTGGGCTACGGCCCCCGCCCGCAGGCGGAGGCCACTCGGGGTGAACGGTCCGGCTGCCCGGCGACGGTCCCGTCAAGTCGACGCTTTCGTAAGGCAGTTACGGGCCCTGCGGTGGGGGGGGGGGGGGGCCGCCGCCCCCCCCCGCCCCCCCCCGCGGGCCCGCGCCGCGGCCGGGGGGCGGGGGGCCGGGGGGGGGGACAAACCCCCGGGGGTGGTGGG